>CAJTKM010000002.1 GCA_910576545.1 Lachnospiraceae bacterium | reverse complement strand
TGATAGAAGTTTACGAGCCGAAACCCTTCTTCCTTCACGCGGCGTTGCTGCATCAGGCTTTCGCCCATTGTGCAATATTCCCCACTGCTGCCTCCCGTAGGAGTTTGGGCCGTGTCTCAGTCCCAATGTGGCCGGTCACCCTCTCAGGTCGGCTACTGATCGTCGCCTTGGTGGGCTGTTATCTCACCAACTAGCTAATCAGATGCGGGCCCATCCTACACCGAATAAATCCTTTCTTTCCCGGAAGATGCCTCCCAGGAACCGTATGCGGTATTAGTCATCGTTTCCAATGATTATTCCCCAGTGCAGGGCAGGTTGCCCACACGTTACTCACCCGTCCGCCACTAAGATAAGAAAAATTCCTGCCGAAGCTCTCATTCTTAATATCTTCGTTCGACTTGCATGTGTTAAGCACGCCGCCAGCGTTCATCCTGAGCCAGGATCAAACTCTTATATTAAAGTCTTGTTCCCAGCCAGTTGCCTGGCTTTCCTCCGGTTTTTTCGAAACCGGCAAACTCTTGTCTTTTTCCGGCTTCCGCCGGTTGAATTGACTATGGGTTGTGTGTTCTTATCCATTGTTCAGTTTTCAAGGATCCGCTCCGCTTTCTCAGCGGCGAAATCTATCTTATCAGATGTGATTTCGTTTGTCAAGCACTTTTTTCGATTTTTTCAATCTTTTTCTGCTTGTCCGCTCTGGCATTTCTTACCTCAGCGGCGAAATCTATCTTATCAGATACGATTCTGTTTGTCAAGCACTTTTTTCGATATTTTTCAATCTTTTTCTGCCTGACCGCTTTGGCTCTGTCCCTCACCTCAGCGGCTTTATCATTATACCCCATTCACAGTATTTGTCAACACTTTTTTCCAATTTTTTTCAACTTTTTTTAATATTCTTTTGAAAATCTCCGTTTTCCCGCATTTTCCGCAGGTTTTCCGTCGCGTCTTTCTCTATCCTCTCTACCAATTCCCAGTTGATTACCTCTCTCTCCGCCAGATCTTCCATATCCAGCATAACAATCTGTTCCCCGTTCCGTATCAGGTATTTTTTATTGCCAAGCCTCTTATAAACCTTTTCCCCGCATACTGCCGCGAGCCGCTCCCCATTCTCCGCCCGCATGTCCTTCCCTTCTATAAATGAAAATAAATGTCCTTCCGCCGCGTTTGCCCCATAGTCTAACGCCGCCGAAAGAATCCCCGCATATAATATGTATTTTCCCATACGCACCAGCTCCTTTTCCTTATTATATTCTTTTTTACGAAGATATTCAAGAATCAGAATAGATTTTATACTTTTAGTTTAGGATAGAAAAATAAATATTGCCTTTCTGAAAGGAAGTTTACAAATGATTGATTACGCCCCTTTTTGGGAAACTCTGAAAAACTCGCCGGAAAACTGGTACACGCTCACCAGCAGGCATCACCTCTCCCACAGCACTCTCCACCGTCTGAAACACAACAAGGATATTTCCACAAAAACCATCAACGACCTCTGCCGCATACTGGACTGCCCCGTGGAGGGCATACTGCGCTATCTTCCCAACGATGGCGACCAGCCACTTTAACAGGAAAGGCCGCCCGTATATCCATCAAACCATCAAAAACCACAGTCAATTTATTTTCCTACATATTATATAGGAAAATAAAAAACAGTCTGCGCCTTTGCAAAAACACCAGCCCGCCGTGTCGTTGACCCCTTCCGGCGGAAATGCTATAATGTTGCGCAGACAACGGACAAAAACGGGTATATACTCGGAAAAGCCGGATTATACTGAATGAAAAGGGGAAACAAGAGGTGGAAAAATTTGGACTACGGAATGATTTTTCTAATCGCGCTCAGTCTTGCAATGGACGCCTTTGCGGTTTCCATTTCCAACGGCGTTTCTGTGCGCGGCTTTGGCAAAAAAGATGCTGTGCGGCAGGGGCTTTATTTCGGCATATTTCAGTTTCTGATGCCGCTCATCGGCTGGTTTCTGGGCAGCCGTGTTAAAGACTGCATCGCCGCACTGGACCATTGGATTGCATTTCTGCTTTTGGCAGTCATCGGCGCAAATATGATACGCGAAAGCCTGAAGGAAGAGAATGCACAGGAGGAAAGTCATCTGACCTCAAAAGTGCTTATGCTGCAGGCCATTGCGACAAGCATCGACGCGCTGGCGGTCGGTATCAGCTTTGCCCTGCTGGATGTAAATATCCTTACTTCCGGACTCATCATCGGCATTATTGCGTTTGCGCTTTCGTTCACAGGCGGCATACTAGGCAAAGGGCTTGGCAGTTTCCTTCAGGCAAAAGCGGCATTCGCGGGCGGAACCGTATTGATATTGATTGGGCTGAAAATACTGATTGAACATTTGTTTTTTATGGGATAAGGAGGGCAAAAGATGGAATGGCTCCAGACTTTTGATATAGAAGTATTGCAGTGGCTGCGTGAAACCCTTTCCACGCCCTTTATGGATAAACTAATGGTGCTGATATCCACACTGGGCAACGCAGGCGCACTCTGGCTCTTTCTGGGCGTATTGTTCCTTATTATGGGAATACGCCGGAAAAACTGGCGGGAAATGGGCATCTTGCTTTTGCTGTGTGTCGGCGCAAGTGCGCTGGTCTGCAACCTGATACTAAAGCCCTGTGTAAACAGGATACGCCCCTATGACCTGCTGGGCTATGTGGATGCACTTTTAATCCCCCCTTTGCATGACGCCTCTTTCCCCTCCGGGCATACGGCGGCATGCTTCGCGGCGGCAACGGCAGTCTGCGCCAAAAACCGCGCCTGGGGCTTTGCGGCGTATATTTTCGGCGCAGTGATGGGTTTTTCTCGGCTGTATCTCGGCGTGCATTTTCCTACTGATGTACTTGCCGGCGCAGCCGTCGGCACAGCAATGGCCGCACTAACCGTACGCCTGTTCCGGAAACACTGTGGAGAGGACAGTTTGCAAAAATAAATTTGGAAATCATTGCAAAATACACCAGTTTCGGGTAAAATAAAGCAGCAGTTATCTAAAAGAGTGCTTCGCAAAAAGCCTGAAGGGAAGGATAGAAAAATGGCATTACCCGTAATATACCAGCTTATGACGATGGTTATTTTAATGGTCATCGGCGTAATCCTGCAAAAGAAAAAGATACTGTCCCTTGATAATTCCAAGGGACTTTCCATCGTGCTGACGCGCGTAGCAGTACCATGCAACATGGTCGTGCTCCTGCAAAGGGAATATTCCCGCGAAATTTTCAACGGGTTCCTTGTAACCTGCGGCGCAACGTACCTCATCTGCTGTATCGGCGCGGCAATGTTCTTCATCGTTGGTAAAATGCTCAAAATGAAACTGCGGGAGCTGGGGCTTTTTTCCGGCGGCGGCGTTTACAGCAACGTTATATTTATGGGACAACCCCTGATTATGGCAATGTATGGCGCAGAAGGCCTGATCTTCTGCGTAGCCGTCATGTTTACCTGCAATGTGTTCCTGTTCACCGTCTGCTCCATACTGTTCGGCATGGGCGGTGAACACAGAAAACCGGCTTTGCAGATGCTGAAAGAGGCTTTTCTCAACCTTATCTGCCTGTCTGCCGTTGTGGGTGTGTTCTGCTTCGTCAATTCCATATCTCTGCCTGGGCCGATTTACGATGTTTTGCAGTATTCCGCGAATACAACCGTCAGCCTTTCCATGATTTACATTGGCTCTCTGCTTGCCGCCGCGAATCTGCGCGAAATCTTCCGGGATAAGGTTGTGTATATTTTCAGCTTTTTCACGCTGATTGTACTGCCGATTCTGGCAAAGGCCATCTGCGGGCTGTTTATGGAAGGAATCGCGCTGAGCGTGCTTGTGGTACTGATGGGTACGCCTGCTGCCGCCGCGCTGCCCTCCTTCGCAGAGCTTTACGGCAACGATGAAAAACGCGCATCGCAGTATACTTTTGTTTCTACTATCATCTCTGTGGTAACACTGCCGCTCGTAGCAGAATTTCTGTGCCAGTAAAAAGCAGCAAAAAGACAGGCAACTGCCATTGGCATTTGCCTGTCTTTTTTATTTTCCTCGAGAAACAGAGTTTTCCGCAATAAATTATCTTCAATCCCTCATCTGCGCCTGCCGCACTGCATGCCGCCAGCCAGCCTCAAGCCCCGCAGCTTCCTCTTTCGATATCGCCGGTGAAAACGCCTCTGCGACCTGCCAGTTCCGCCGAATCTCCGCGAAATCCGACCAGTACCCTACCGCAAGCCCTGCCAGATACGCCGCGCCCAGCGCAGTTGTTTCCAGCGTGGACGGGCGCAGTACAGGCACGCCCGTAATATCCGCCTGAAACTGCAGCAGGAACGCGTTTGCCGCCGCGCCGCCGTCCGCACGCAGTTCCGCAAGCGGTATGCCTGCGTCCTGCTCCATTGCCCGCAGCACATCACACGTCTGGTATGCCATAGATTCCACTGCCGCCCGCACAATATGCGCCCGATTCGCGCCCCGTGTCAGCCCTGTCAGCACGCCGCGCGCGTAAGGATCCCAATACGGCGCCCCCAGCCCGACAAACGCCGGCACAAGGTACACTCCGCAGTTATCCGCCACAGAACGGCACAGCCCCTCCGTTTCCGCCGCAGAGGAAATCAGCCCCAGCCCGTCCCTGAGCCACTGTATCGCCGCACCCGCCACAAAAACAGAGCCCTCCAGCGCATACGTGACCCTTCCGTCCAGTCCCCATGCAATTGTCGTAATCAGCCCATTCTGCGAGGAAACCGGCTCTCCCCCTGTATTCATCAGCAGGAAACAGCCTGTCCCATACGTATTTTTCGCTGCGCCGGGAGAAAAACACGCCTGCCCGAATAGCGCCGCCTGCTGGTCGCCCGCCGCCCCTGCAATCGGGATTGCCGCCCCGAACAGTGCAGGCAGGGAATGTCCAAACAGCCCTGATGAGGGGCGCACCTCCGGCAGTATACTTTCCGGTATGCCAAGCAGCTCCAAAACCTCCGCGTCCCATTCCAGCGTATGTATGTTGAACAGCATCGTCCGAGAGGCATTGGAATAATCCGTAGCATGTACCTGCCCGCCGGTCAGGTTCCAAATCAGCCAGGTGTCCACCGTACCGAACAGAAGATTGCCAGATTCCGCCAGCTTTGCCGCCTCCGGAACATTCTGCAATACCCAGCGGATTTTTGTCGCGGAAAAATACGCATCTATCGGCAGTCCTGTCTTTTCGCGGAACATATTTTCCAGCCCCTGCTCCTTCAGGGAATCGCAGTACGGCGCAGTCCGGCGGCACTGCCATACAATCGCCGGACAAACCGGCCTGCCGCTGCGTTTATCCCAAAGCACAGCCGTTTCCCGCTGGTTCGTAATGCCAATCGCCGCAACCTCCGCCGCGGAAATACCCTGCTTTTCCAGCACAGCCCGCGCCGTTTCCAGCTGTGTCTGCCAAATCTCCGCCGCATCATGCTCCACCCAGCCGGGCTGAGGATAATACTGCCTGAATTCCTTCTGTGCAATCGAAAGCGGCTGTCCGGAACGGTCAAACAATATCGCCCGCGAGCTTGTCGTGCCCTGGTCAAGCGCAAGAATATATTTCATAGCTTTCCCTCCTTTTTTCACGCCAGTGTGTCAAAAAAGGCTCAGGCTACGCCTTCCGTGTAGCCGCTCTGCGGCTGCGGCAACAGCGGGCTTATGCCCGTTATACGAAGCCTTTTTTGAGGGACTGTCGGTATAAAGCGATTCGTTCTAAGCAGTTCGCTTTGCGAACCAGACCGAAGGTCTGCCGCCGAAGGCGGTGCCAGGGGAAACGCTTCGTTTCCCGAACCCTTCCACGGTTTGAATATAGTTCTTTTGACATTTTGCCGCGAAACGCAGTTTCGCGCAATCTTCTTTGCTCCTTTCTTTGAAAGAAAGAAGCAGGGTGTGGGGCAGCGTCCCACGGTCTTACAGTCTTACGGTCTTACAGCTTGCCTCTCCAGATACTCCCGCAAAAGCCGTTCCATACCCGCCAAATCCGCTGCGGCATTCAGCTTCCCGCGCATCTCCGCCGCCCCCGGCAGCCCCTTCATGTACCATGCCATGTGCTTGCGCATTTCGCGCACCCCAATATATTCCCCCTTATACTCCACCAGCATCTTTGCGTGCCGCAGCGCCTTTTCTACGCGCTCCCCGGCGGTGGGTTCCGGCAGCAGCTCCCCCGTCTGCAAATACCGCAGTATCCGCCGGAATATCCACGGATTCCCCTGTGCGCCGCGCCCCACCATAACCGCATCGCAGCCCGTTTCGTCCAGCAGCCGTTTCGCGTCCTGCGGCGTAAACACGTCCCCATTGCCAATGACCGGAATACTCACCGCCCGCTTCACCTCCCGGATACAGTCCCAGTCCGCCTTTCCGCTGTAATACTGTTCCCTTGTTCGCCCATGCACTGCCACAGCCGCCGCGCCGTTCGCCTCAGCAATCCGGGCGATTTCGGCAGCATTCAGGTGCGCATCGTCGAAGCCCTTGCGGATTTTTATGGTAACGGGCTTTTTCTGCGCCTCCGCCAGCGCCCGCACGATTTTCCCCACAAGCTCCGGCGTTTTCGTCAGCGCGCTCCCCTCGCCGTTTTTCACGATTTTCGGCGCGGGACACCCCATATTTACATCAATCACATCAATCGGATACCCCTCTATCTTCCGCGCCATCGCGCCCAGGATCTCCGGGTCAGAGCCGAAAAGCTGCACCGCCGCAGGCCTTTCCTCCGCCGCGACGCGCAGCAGCTCCGTTGTATTTTTATTTTCGTATAAAATCCCCTTCGCGCTCACCATTTCGGAATACACCAGCCCGCAGCCCATTTCCTTGCAGAGCAGGCGGAACGGCAAATCCGTCACTCCGGCCATCGGCGCGAGGAAAACATTATTTTCCAGTTCCAAATTTCCGATTTTCATATCTGACACCTCACTGTCCGCTATCATACCAGAATAGCGGCACGAAAGCAAGCGTCCGGCCTTTTTCCACGCAAAAAGGGCAGGCCCGAAGGTCTGCCCAAATGGACTCAAAGAATTTGAAATTCTTTTTTGTGAAATTACTGGAGAAGCTGAAGCACGCCCTGAGGAACCTGGTTCGCCTGAGCAAGCATAGCCTGAGCCGCCTGAACCAGAATATTGTTCTTCGTGTATGCCATCATTTCCTCTGCCATGTCTGTATCTCTGATGCGGCTTTCCGCAGCAGTGATGTTCTCTGCCTGTACGCCGAGGTTGTTAATGGTGTGCTCCAGTCTGTTCTGGATTGCGCCCATGTCACCGCGAACGTCAGATACATAGTTGATAGCGGATCTGATTGTGTCGATAGCAGCCTGTGCGCTTGTAGGGTCAGCAATGCTGATTTTATCAATACCCATAGCTGTTGTATGCATATCCCTGATGTTTACTGTCAGCTGGTTGTAGCTGTCAGCTGTATCGCCAATCTGAAGCTGCAGGTAGTTGTCAAACTTAACGGAAGCGTCTACCAGCTTGCCGTCAACGTCTTTGCCCTTCAGTGTAAGCGTGCCATCAGTGCCAAGGCTTGCAGTGCCATTTTTCAGAACATTCTGGAATGCCTTGCCCAGATCATAGGAAGTAGCTTTGTCGAAATCCTGAACTTCGATTGCAACTGCGCCGTCCTCAGCAGCTTTGCCTTTTTCAACGAACTGATATTTCTGGCCGTTGAATTCCAGAACGGAACCATCTTTTACAACGCTAGGGTCGAATGCGAAGGATGCTGTTGTAATCTTATCGCCGTAAGGTGTTTCCAGCTTGATAGCCCCAACATCACTGCCTGTTTCCTTTGTTGTTACAGTAATGTCGCTGCCTGTTCTGGTTACATTGTACTTGCCGTCTGTGTCAGCTTTCTCGATTGCAGATTTCAGAGCGTCTGCGATTTCCTCTGTTGTAGCGTTCTTCAGGTCTGCAATTACAACAGCTTCGTTGTTGCGGCTGGAAACATCGCGTGCATCTGCAACGATTTCAAAGTTCTTATCGCCAACTGTGATAGTTGTGCCATAGTTTCCTTTTACTTCATCGGTCAGCTTGATAGTAGCAGTTGCGCCAGCCTTTGCAACAGCAGCTTCTTCTGTGAATGTTGCCTTTGCTTCCGGAGCCGTCTTTACTTCGATTGTGTTAATCTTGTTAACGCCCTTTTCACCCGGCGCGCCGCCCTTCAGGGATGTAATCGTCAGCTTGCCGCCAGCATTTGCAATATTGAATTCATGTGTTGCTTTGTCCCCTGCTGCACCAAAAATCTTGTTGGCCGCAATCTCACGGTCGCCCACTTTAATCTTTGTATCGCCTTCCAGTGCCGCCACAATGTTATCCATGCTATCACTGTAAGTTGCACCAATTTCAAAATCCTTGCCTGCAACCAGGTTAATTTCGAAATCTTCACCTGTGGAAAGCTTACCGGACATCTTGAATACATCTCCAGCCGTAAAGTTCTCCGTGCCAGCAGCAACTTCTGTTACCTCTGCGGCACCAGCTGTAATCGCATTGGTAGTGCCTGCTACTCCCGTAGCGGTTGAGCCATCAGGTCTTGTCAATGTTACAGTTCCGCAGCCAATTGTACCATTGATATGCAAGGAGCCATTATCACCAGGTGCTGTCGCTGTACCGTCACTCTTCGTATTAGCATTAACCGTAACCAGGTCGGAAACCTTCATGTTGCTTTCATCTACACCTGTATTAACGTTATCGTCAAAGCTTGCACGGTTCAATGCGTCTGCAATTGCCTGTGTCATTTTTGCTGTGTCACGGTCAGCTACCATCGCTTCTGTTACATCGATGGTTACGGTCAAAGCCTCACCATTTGTGCCTGTGAAGCCAAATGTCAGCTTATCGCCTGCTTCAGGCTGTAAACCGCCGGTAGCAAAAAGACCATCCCAGCCATTATCAACAGCAGTTGTTGTTGCGCCGGGTGTATTTTGAGTTGTTGCACCCAGTGCCACAGTTTTATCTGTTGTTACAATATTTGTAACAGCCGCGCCATCTGTACCTTCATTCTTCGCTGTCAGGACAACCTTGCTGCCATCTGTTGTAATGTCGAAGTTTGCACCATAAGCAGCATTCAGTTTCAGAGCATTGGCAATGCTTGTCGCCTGCTCCTCTTTTGTCGTGCCGGAGAATGTGGTGGCAGTTGTTCCCTGAGCCTTATCAAACGTCAGGGTCAGGTCAGCAATAGCCGCACCTTGTTCACCCTTAGCAGAAAGCTTAAGTGTATCGCCTGTACCGAACAAATCGTTAACATCCAGTGTAAACTGGCCCTTTGTACCCTGGCCAGCAGTTGTTTCCAATTCAACGCCTGCTTCGGAAGAGATTGTGTTGTATTCTACGGGCAGTTTTGTCAGGCTGCCGGAAAGGCTCTTGCCGTCCAGCAGTTTGATGCCGTTGAAGTTTGTGCTGTCAGCAATACGGTCGATTTCGTCGCGCAGCTGGTCAAGCTCTTTCTGCAGCTGGTAACGGTCTGTTTCGTTGTCGTATGTGCCGTTTGCGGACTGTGTAGCCAGATATACCATTCTGTTCAGCATGGAATGAACTTCTGTCAGCGCGCCTTCACCTGTCTGTACAAGGGAAATGCCGTCGTTTGCGTTTTTCTGCGCCGCTTCCAGACCTTTGATCTGTGCTCTCATTTTTTCGGAAATAGCCAGGCCAGCCGCATCGTCGCCCGCGCGGTTAATTCTGTAACCGGAAGACAGTTTCTCAAGGTTCTTTGCCAATGCGCTCTGGTTGCCGCCCAACTGTCTGTAAGAGTTGAGAGCCATAATGTTGTGTTGAATCCTCATAAAATCAACCTCCATGTTGTTTTGCGGGAGAAACTCCTTTTCTCCCAATAGAATTGTTATGTGATTGGACAGGGACGGGAAGAGCCGGCTGCTTTCCGTCCGCTGCTATTAACTATATCGGCGCGTGTTGAGATTAAATTATACCTTTTTTGAGAATTTTTAGAAAAATTTATCCAAACCGCGGAAGGGTTCGGGAAACGAAGCGTTTCCCCTAGCACCGCCTTCGGCGGCAGACCTTCGGTCTGGTTCGCAAAGCGAACTGCTTGGGAATCCGCAGAGCGGGGTTTGCCCGCTGTTGCCGCAGCCGCGAAGCGGCTGCACGGAAGGCGAAGCCTGAGCCTTTTTTGAAACTCTGGGCGGCGTGTTTTTCATGCCGCCGCAAAGCAGAATACCCGAACGCTTTCCGCGCCCGCCCGATATAATGCCCGCGCACATTCGCCGCAGGTCGCCCCTGAAGTAAAAATATCGTCCACCAGCAGGACGCGTTTTCCCGCTACATCTGCATTCACAACAAATACGCCCCGCAGGTTTTCCTTCCGCTCCGCCGGAGAAAGCAGGCTCTGCGGCGTGGTGTCCTTCCTCCGCAGAAGCCCCCGTTCGCATAGCGGCAGAGCCGTTTCCGCCGAAACCGCGCGGCAGAGCAGTATCGTCTGGTTGAAGCCGCGCCGCCTTTCCTTTTTCGGGTGCAGGGGAACAGGAATCATGACGTCCACGCCGGAAAGCAGTTCCGTATGCGTCTGCCGCAGATATTCCGCCGCCAGCCTGCCCAGCCCTTCGCCGAAACCCTTGCCGCCCCGATATTTGAAAAGATGGATTGCCGTCCGCACCCTCTCATACGGAAACGCCGCGCACGCGCTTTCAAACGCAAACGGGCGCAGACAAGCCTCACAGAAACCGCCTGTATCCGTTTTTCCGCCGCACCGCGGGCATTTATCCTCCGGGAAAAAGGGAATCTCCTCTCTGCACGCCTTGCAGAGCCCTTCCGCACAGTCTTTCACCGCCAGAACCTCCCCGCAGAGCGCGCAGCGCGGCGGGAACAGCAGGTCCGCCGCCCATCCCATCAGTCTTCTCACTCGACGTCCCCCTCACCATGCATAAAATCGTACAAATTCCGTATCCGGTACGCCAGCCCCGTATAGCGGCTAATCTCGCGGTTGTTCCGAATCATTCCGGAAACCGTTTCCCGCAGGCCTACCAGAACAACGAGCTTTTTGGCACGGGTGATGGCGGTATAGAGCAGGTTGCGCGTCATGAGCATCGGCGGCCCGCTGTAAACCGGCAGAATGACTACCGGATATTCACTGCCCTGTGATTTGTGTATCGTAATGGCATATGCCAGTTCCAGTTCTTCCAGCTGGGAAAAATCGTAATCCACAATTTTCCCATCGTCAAAAGCCACCCGCAGCATCTCCTTGTCCGTATCAATAGAAAGCACGATGCCGCAGTCGCCGTTGAAAACACCCGTACCCTCATCTGTGCGCCTGCCCAATTTGTCTACGCACCGCCAGACGACATTGTAATTATTTTTAATCTGCATGACCTTGTCCCCTTCGCGGAAAGTGGTCTGCCGGAAAGTAAATTCCCGCTTGCCCTTCTGCGGCGGGTTCAGCGTCCCCTGCAAAACCTGATTCAGGTTCTGTACGCCCAGTATGCCCTTGCGCATCGGCGTCAGAATCTGCATTTCCTGCAAGCCGTCACAGCCCGTAAATTTCGGCAGGCGTTTCGTCACAAGCTCCTGTATTGTCCAGACGACTTCCTCCGCATATGCCCGCCGCATGAAAAAGAAGTCCGTCCCTGTTTCATTCAGCACAGGCTCCTGCCCCTCGTTGATTCTGTGGGCATTCATGATGATTGCGCTTTCCTGCGCCTGCCGGAATACATGCTGCAGGCGCACCGTATTCAGCCGCCCGCTCCGTATCATGTCTTTCAGTACATTACCCGGCCCCACAGAAGGCAGCTGGTCTACGTCCCCCACAAAAATGATTCTTGAGCCGCGCTCCACTGCCCGCAGAAGCGCCTGCATCAGGCCAATATCCACCATGGACGTCTCGTCAATAATAATCACATCGGCTTCTATGGGGTTGTTCTCGTCCCGCTCAAAGCTCTGGCGGCGGCTGTCCTCATTCACAAAGCTGATTCCCAGCAGGCGGTGGATGGTCTGTGCTTCCATGCCGGTGGCTTCCGTCATGCGCTTCGCTGCCCGTCCCGTTGGCGCGGCAAGCACAACTTCCTGCTCCTCCTCCTGCAATATCCGCAGTATGGCATTGATGGTGGTGGTTTTGCCTGTACCCGGTCCGCCTGTGATAATCAGCACGCCGCTGCTCATGGCCTCCAGCACAGCAAGCCGCTGTTCCTCCGCCAGTATCACGCCGGTTTCTTTTTCTACCCGTTCGATTGCCCGCGCAATGGTTTTCGCGTCCGCAGGCTCATATTCCGCCGAAAGCTCCAGCAGGTGCTTTGCGACTGCCATCTCCGCATAAAAATAATAATTCAGATACACGCAGTCCCCGCCGGATTCCTCCAGCCGTTCCTGCCAGAGCTGGCTGTCTACCTGCAACTCCCGTATGGCATTTTCCACCGCCAGCGGGTGCAGCCCCAGCAGCTCCACGGCATCCTCGATCAGTTTTCCCTTTGGCAGAAAACAGTCCCCGTTTGCCGCCGCATTGTTCAGCACATATTTCACAGCCGCTTTCACGCGGTTCGGGTTATCCTCGGCAATGCCGACGTTCGCCGCCATTTTATCCGCCATTTTGAAGCCAATGCCCAGCACATCGTCCGCAAGACGGTAAGGATTGTTTTTCACAATGTCAAACGTACGGTTCTTAAACTTTTTATATATCTTCATGGCATAGGCTGGGGAAATATCAAAGCCCTGCAAAAACATCATTGCGCGACGCAGCTCATGCTGTTCGCGAAAAACCTCTGAAATACGCTGCGCTTTTTCGTAGGTAATCCCCTTGATATCCGTCAGCAGGTCCGGCTTTTCCTCAATGACATAAAACGCCGTTTCGCCAAATTTTTCCACAATGCGCTTTGCCGTTTTCGCGCCGATGCCCCGAATCAGCCCGGAAGCAAGGTATTTTTCCATGCCTGCCTGTGTTGTCGGCATGGATTTCTCGTAATACTGCACCTGAAGCTGTTTTCCATAGACAGGGTGGTTTTTCCATTCGCCCCTGATTTCCAACGCTTCGCCGCTGTGTATCTGCGGCAGTACGCCCACACAGGTGACCTCATCGTTCTCCGTTGTCAGCGAAAATACCGTATAGCCATTGTCTTTATTCTGGAAAATGATATCCTCCACCTCGCCGGTAATCCTTACTTCCTCCATGCCGTCACCCCCTTTGCATAAGGCATTTTTTCCAGTATAGCACATTGCGCCGGAAAAGGGAACGGCAGTTCTTTATTTTGGACAAAAACGCCTTCCCTTTCCAGTCCGCAGCATCATGGATGCATGACAGATAAAAAATAGGCTCCTGCACAATATGTTTCTTCGAATTCCGCTTTGACAGAGTATCCTGTCCCCTTCAACGCCCTGTTGCAGTCTGCTGTTTTTTCCTCCATAGTGTCCTTTGTCCCCAAATCCACATACCAGCCGGAAAGATGCCCTCTGATACAGTCGAATGCCGTTTCCGGCAGCTTTTCCTTCAGGAAAAGGGAAACGCTTTCCGTCACATCTTTTTCATAGCCTCCGATTAGCAGGCTTTCCCCCTTTCCCGCAGAAAAATAAAGCCCGAATATACTTTCGTCCAAATCCCCTTCCGCTTCCATAAAATCCTCAAAATCCGCCAGATTTTCTATCATCAGCATTTCGTTTACCACCTGCGGATACGTTTTATAAATTTCCATATATCTCTTGTTTTCAAAAAGCGCGTGAATAGATTTCTTTTCTCCACAGTGCATAATATCCCCTCCGTTCGTCTGTTTTGATACTATCACAAAAGCCTGCCCGTATCAATGCGGGTCCGGGAAGAAAACACAGAACAAGCCTTGTCCGCGTTTCCGCCCATATGCTATAATGGCAGAAAACGGCACAGGAGGGTATGCCATGAAACAGACACTCGTCATCGGTTCCGCCGTAACAGACGTTATCATAAATATTGACCATCTGCCCCATACGGGCGAAGACATTCATATCAGCAGCCAGAGCCGCTCCCTTGGCGGCTGTGCCTGCATCGTTTCAGATATTCTGCGCCATTCCGGCGCGCCGTACAGCCTCTGTACCGCAATCGGCAGCGGGCTATACGGCAGCTTTGTAGAACAGGAATTAAAAAAACGCGGCGTTCCGATTTATGTGCGCCGCCCCGATGCAGAAAACGGCTGCTGTTACTGCATGGTCGAAACAGGCGGAGAACGGACATTCATCGTAGACCACGGTATAGAGTACACGTTTTACGAAACCTATCTGAAAAACATCGATACCGCCTCCATTGACAGCGTATATGTCTGCGGTCTGGAAATTGAAGAATATACCGGCATGAATATCATTGCATATCTGGAAAAACACCCCGAATACACGGTTTATTTCGCGCCAGGCGCGCGTATCCTGCAAATCCGGCCGGAACGCATGAAACGGCTTTTTGCACTGCACCCCGTCCTGCACATGAATGAGGAAGAAAGCCTTGCTTATACAAAAAAATCCTCCGTACAGGAGGCAGCGCGCACACTTTGGCAGGAAACGCAGAACACCGTAATCATCACATTGGGCGCAAAAGGGGCATACTGCTTTGACGGCAGGGAGGATATTTTTGCACCGCCCGTTCCTGCAAGGGTAACAGATACCATCGGCGCAGGGGATTCGCACATGGGTGCCGTTATAGCCGCGCGGCGGTTCGGGCTGGACTTTGCGGACGCGCTCACTGCCGCAAACTATATTTCTTCGGCTGTTGCCGCGACACAAGGCGGACTGTTGGATACAGAGGCGTTCCGGCGCGCAGTTGCCATCATGCCGGAAAAAATCCAGGCACAGTTTGAAAAAACGTAAATACTGCGTTTCGCAAGCTGAAATAATAATGTCTGCAAAAAGCCTTGGGGCTGACTGAAGCGCCCCAAGGCTTTCCTTTCATACTTCCTGCATTTTTCCCGTTTCCGGATTCATCACAAACCCCAATACCTCCAAATCATCCGGCAGGAGCGGATGGCTCTGTATCGTTTTCACCGTATCCCGCACAGAACGGCAGACGTCCCCGAAGCCCGAAAGCCATTCCTCCAGATTTTTATGGTTCGCGTCCACATGGTCGATAACTTCCTGCGAAATGCCCCTTTCCTTCATTTCCTCTATCATCTTCCTGCCGTTTAGCAGGCTGCCGCCGCAGTCGTCATGCCCAATCACCAGAACGGTATCCACGCCCATCTCATACACCGCCACAAGCAGGCTGAAAATCACGCTCCCGTATGGATGCAGGACACGTCCGCCCGCCGTTTTGATCAGTTTCACATCTCCGTTTTTCAGCCCCAATGCCGCCGGAAGAAGCTCCGTCATGCGGGTATCCATACACGCCAGTATCGCGATTTTGCGGTCGGGATATTTCGTTGTCGTATATTTTTTGTATAGCTCATGTTCCACAAAGACCTTGTTGTATTCCAGCATTTTGTCAATCTGTTCTTTCATTTCTTCCACCTCGTTTTTGTTTCCATTATACCGCCGCAACACACTGGAACGCAACATAGAAAAACACTCACCCTTTCCGGTTTATGCCGAGTATGCCGCCGATTCCCCCGCCCGCAAGCGCGACAACAAGCGTCATAACTCCGGAAAGCTCCAGCGTGAAGCCGCTGCCCGCAAGCCCCGTCACAAGGAACAGAAGCACGCCATAAACCGCTCCGGCAGCTATCCCCCAGAAAAGCCCGCGTTTTTTCATGCATGCTGCCCAGTCATAGCCTGCGGCCGCGGCTGAAAGTGCGGTCGAAACCAGCGAAACTACCGGCAGGGTATCTTCCGAAAGCGAAGTGTATGTAAGCAATATGCCGAAGCCAATGAAAATGATGCAGGTAATGGCAAAAGCGACAGCAATCCCCCGAATCAGGCAGAGCCACAGCCCTGCATTCAAGGAACGCGTTTCCGATTTGCTGCGCCCTTTAATCGTCCCTTTTTTCTTCTCCTTTTTCAAAAAAATCCCTCCTGAAAAGACACATAAAACGTCCGTTTTGCTCTATTCTATGGGCTTTTTCCGCCAAATATGCCAACCTTACGAAAGGCTGGCCCTACGTTTTTTCTGAAGGAAACTTCACATTCCCTCTTGACAAATCTTTATATTCGGCATAATATGAAGTTAATTTCACATGAAGCATACTTCATATTGCAGGAGGGAGGCAGAAATGAAAACAAAAATCAGAGAATACCGGACAGCGGCAAAGCTGACGCAGCAGCAGCTTGCCGAGCAGGTACACGTTTCCTCGCGGACAATTATCTCCATTGAAAAAGAGCAGTACAGCCCGTCACTGATGCTTGCCTACCGTATCGCAGGGGTGTTCGGTGTATCTGTGGAAGAGTTATGCTGTTTGAAAGAAAACAAGGAACAGGAGGACAGAGAGTATGAAAATTTATAACAAAAAAACGTTTTTTGTGGGTGTTTATTTCATTGTTATGGCAGTCGGGCTTGTGGTTTTGTGCTTTATAAAAGAGTTTAAGCCGTATGACCTCATTCTTGCAGGCTTCTGCGCACTGATTGGCGTTCCCTTCCTCCTGCGCAGCCTGTCCTATGAAAAATCAAGGAAAGACAAGCTGGAGGAACAAGAAGAACGCAACCGCTTCATCGCGTTACAATCAAATAGCAAATCACACCAGCTTACACAGATTGGCTGTTCCGTTATCATGGTGCTGTTTTTTGCCATGAGCCGCATATCCGGAAGCGCGTATTTCGTTGGAATCGGCATCGGCGCGGCGTTCTGCCTGACTGTGTCCCTCTTCGCGGAGATGTTCACAAAGATATATTATGAAAAAAGAAGTTAAAAGAAAAAGCCCTGGAACAGGTAAACCCTTTCAGGGCTTTTGAAAATATTTCTGATTTTATGTTCTGCGGAAACTACGTTTTTACAGCTTTTCCAGATACGCCTTATTTGCGGCAATTGCCTGTTCTGTCGCTTCTTTCGCAGGGCCGCCGACAACCTTCCTTGCCTGTGCGCACTGTTTTACGTTGATTGCCGCATACACGCTTTCATCAAAAACAGGGGAAACCGCGCGGTATTCTTCCAGAGAAAGGTCGTCCAGATTCGTACCGTGTTCAATGCAGTAAAGCACAAGCTTGCCGATGATGGCGTGGGCATCGCGGAACGGCACGCCCTGTTTGACAAGCCAGTCTGCCGCGTCAGTAGCGTTTGTAAAGCCGCCCTTTGCCGCCGCAAGCATTGCGTCCGGCCTGACTGTCATGGTCGCAAGCATATTTGTAAATACAGGCAGACACATTTTTACGGTATCCACCGCGTCAAACAGGGCCTCCTTATCCTCCTGCATATCCTTGTTGTATGCCAGCGGAAGACCCTTCATTGTTGTCAGCAGACCGATAAGGTGTCCGTAAACCCGTCCGCATTTCCCACGGATAAGCTCCGCCATATCAGGATTTTTCTTCTGCGGCATAATGCTGGAGCCTGTGGAATACGCGTCAGAAAGTTCAATAAAATGGAATTCGTGGCTGCTCCAAAGTATAATTTCTTCGCAGAAACGGCTCAGATGCATCATCAGGATAGAAAGCGCAGAAACGAGTTCGATGCAGAAATCGCGGTCAGAAACGCCGTCCATACTGTTCAGCGTAATCGCCGCAAAGCCAAGCTCTTCCGCAACAGAATAACGGTCAAGGTCATATGTTGTCGTTGCCAGCGCGCCGCTGCCTAAGGGCATAACGTCTGTGCGTTTATAGGCATCGTTCAGCCGTTCATAATCCCGTTTGAACATTTCAACATACGCAAGCAGGTGATGCGCCAGCGTAACAGGCTGCGCCCTCTGCAAATGGGTATAGCCGGGAAGTATGGTTTCCGTATGCTCCGCCGCAAGGCTGTTCAGCTCTGCAATCAGGTCTTTCACAAGCTGTTTGACTGCCGTAATTTCCTTTTTGGCGTACATCCGCGTATCCAGCGCGACCTGGTCGTTGCGGCTGCGGCCGGTATGCAGGCGTTTGCCCACATCGCCAATACGGGAAATCAGTATTGTTTCGATGTTCATGTGGATATCTTCGGCTTTTTCGTCGAATGAAACAGTGCCGTTTTCGATATCCGCAAGGATTTCACCGAGTGTTTTGATAATCAGGTCCGCATCTGCTTTCGGGATAATGCCCTGCCTGCCGAGCATAGCGGCGTGCGCCATACTGCCGGTGATGTCCTCGCGGTACATGCGGCTGTCGAAGGAGATAGATGAGTGGAAGTGGTCGGTAAAACTGTCGGTGGACTGCGTGAAGCGTCCGCCCCAGAGTTTCGCTTTTTCCATAAAAACAATCCTTTCTTTCGTTATAAAGAACCTTGGGCTCTGCCCAAACCCGTCCGCTTTTTGAAAAAAGCGGAACCAAAAACTTTTATATGGAAAACTACGTTTTCCATAAATGGTATTTTTTATTTTTGTAGTTTCCTTTTTTAACAGAATTGAATACTCCCACCTGTCCGATGGGAGTATCTTTATCTTATGTAAAATATATATGGTATACCGTATACCATCTAAATTAAGAGCTTGTCCATAAATAAGATACGTGCAGATTGCGCAGCCAGATTTTTCAGCAGGCAAGGAGCTTTTTTGCAGGCGTACCAAGTGGTACGGCAAGAAAAAGCGACAAAGACTGCCGGAAAAGATGAAGCAAGATGCGCATAGATAATTTACGGATAGGCTCTAAGTCCCCGCACACAGGCTTGCCTGTATGCAATCGGGTCAAGGGGCACGCCCCTTGCAGGCTGCGGGACAGCGTCCCGCAGTTTTATCTTTTTATTTATTCTTGTCCAGCATCATTGCGCGGACCTTCAAAGGCAGGCCGAACAGGTTGATGAACCCGTCAGCATCTTTGTGGTTGTAAAGTTCGCCGGTCGTGAAGCTGGCAATGGATTCATTATACAGGCTGTACGGTGATGTTGCGCCGGCAGGCATGATATTGCCCTTGTAAAGCTTCAGCTTTACAGTACCCGTTACCGTTTCATTCACTTTATCAAAATATTCGCTCAGTGCTTCGCGCAGGGGCGTGAACCATTCGCCGCTGTATACCAGTTCTGTAAACTTGTTGCTGGCGATTTCATTAAAGGCCTGCGTCTTTTTATCTGTGCAGAGGTATTCCAGTTCGCGGTGCGCATAGTACAGGATTGTACCGCCGGGTGTTTCGTATACGCCGCGGGATTTCATGCCTACAACGCGGTTTTCGCAGATGTCCGCAATACCTACGCCGTTTTTGCCGCCGATTTCATTCAGCTTTTTCAGCATTTCAACAGGCCCCAGCTTTTCGCCATTGACCGCCACAGGCACGCCTGCTTCAAAATCCAACGTCACATATTCAGGTGTATCCGGCGCGTCCTCCGGAGAAACGCCAAGCTGCAGCAGGTGCTTATAATTCGGCTCATTCGCAGGGTCTTCCAGCTCCAGGCCTTCGTGGCTCAGGTGCCAGATGTTGCGGTCACGGCTGTAAGAATTGTCATGGCCCGCTTCAAACGGAATCCCATGCGCTTCCAGATATGCCAGTTCTGCTTCGCGGCTGTCCATGCCCCATGTATCCAGACGCCAGGGTGCAATGATATTCAGTTCAGGCGCAAGAGCCTTAATTGTCAGTTCAAAACGTACCTGGTCGTTGCCTTTGCCCGTCGCGCCATGGCAGATAGCTGTCGCACCTTCTTTTTTAGCAATCTCCACCAGCTTTTTCGCAATGATGGGGCGTGCCATAGATGTACCAAGCAAATATTTGCCTTCATAAACCGCGTTTGCCTTAATGCAGGGATAAATCGCGTCAGTGATAAATTCCTCTGTCAGGTCAGCAATGTAGAGCTTGCTTGCGCCTGTTTTCAGAGCTTTTTCCTCAAGCCCGTCTGTTTCCTTGCCCTGCCCGACATCGCCGCAGACAGCGATAACTTCGCAGTCATAATGCTCTTTGAGCCAGGGGATAATAACGGATGTATCCAAGCCGCCGGAATATGCCAGTACAATTTTCTGTTTCATTTTTATATCCTCCTTATTGCTATGCCCGCCGCGGGGCTGTTTTCTTTCAACCGATACATGGATTATACAAAAGGGTGAGGAAAAATGCAATAGGGAATGATAAAAATACGTTGATTTGTATATATATATCAAATATATATGTGGATTCGGTTCTTTTTTGTTGATTATTCTGCCGTTTTATACAGAATAGGCTGTATAATTATTCATAACCCCATGCATACACGAATAGAAACAGCCGAACGGCAAAAACGGCAGAATTCCACCGAAGCTCCCGCCGTTTTTCATAATGTTCCATTTTTCTATTTTGCCAGTTCTCCGACTGTCACAAATTCAATGCCTGCATCTTCCAGTTCCGGTATTAACGCGGCAATCGCCTCAGCAGTTGTCTTCCCGCCTTCCGGTCCAACATGCCCAATCGCGACTGCGCTCCCGTTTTTCCCCGCAATCTCCGCCGCCTTTCGCAAATTCGCCTTTACCTGCTCCACATCTTTTGTGCTGTCCAGAAAAACGTCGCGCCCCAATATGCAGACGCCGTTTGCCTCCGCAACGCTTTCCCCGCAGCTGTCCGCCGTCGTCATACTGTCCACAAAAAAGCAGCCCTTTTCCCCAAGCACGCCCATCACCGCTGAAAGGCAGCGTTCATCCTCCATAATCGCCGAGCCCATGTGGTTATTCATTCCAACCGCATCCGGCAGTATTGCAAACGCCTCTGCCGTTGCCGCCCTGATTTCCCCGTCTGTCATCTCCCGAAAAACACCTTTCTTTCCGACCCATTCCCGCTTTCCCGTCAGCGATTCCATCGGCATATGTATCAATATTTCCTTTCCTGCCTGACGTATGCGCGCCGCGTCCTCCTCCGTACAGTCTGAGAAGGGCATTACCGCTGCCGAAAACGCAACCGGCAAACTGAGCATTTCCTCCGTCCCTTCCCCATGGTAGCCAAAATCATCAATCAGTATGGCAAGGCGGGGATGCTCGTCTGCCGATGCCGCTATGGCGTCCTGTTTTGCGGCAAGCCTTCCTCCACAGAAACAGAATCCGAACAGCAGGGCATACAACACTCCGTTTTTCCAATTTGCTTTCATTTCCGTCCCCCCAAAAATCCGCTTACCACATACATATCCATCCCCTTCAATCCTTAGAACTTTTTCCTGCCCTTCCGGAACACAGGCAGGCTCCGCCAGGAACACCGCCCCTCTTTTTCGCCGCAAACGGAAATTTCCTGCCGCCCGGCCCGAAATTCCCCTGCCGCCGGACTGCCGTTTGACGGTGTATTTGCAGAAAAAACGCTTATTTTCCACAAATTTTTTTGTTTTTCTTCTCCATTGCTTTTCTGCACGTCCTCGGCATTTTGCCGAAATTTCCTGTTTCAGAAAAAATGCCGCGTGTGGCGGTTTTCACACTGCCGAAAATATGGTATAGTGTATTTGTCATACAAAGGATACGAAACGTACATAAGAGAAAGACATGATCCAAAGAAATGATCGCTCATACTGTGACGCGGCGCAAAACCGCAGGAAGATTCAGAACAGGAGGAACATCATGGGTGCAAATGAGATTCAGGCGCAGGCGCAGATTCTTTTTGCCAAATACGGTTATGAAAATACTTCTCTTTCATTTATCGCCGAAGAAAGCGGCGTAAAAAAGCAGACGATTTATTCCCATTTCAAAAGCAAGGAAGATTTGTTCCGCGCCGTTGCCGAAAGCGTTTCCGCGCAGGAATGCCTGTATCTTTCCCGCTTTTTCGCCAGGGACGAGCCGCCCTTCTCGCTTTTGCAGTCCTTTGTGCTTGCCATGCAGAAACGTCTGACAGATGCGGAGGATACCTCTGCGCGACTGATTATCCGTATGATATTTGAGCCTTCCGGCGTTCTGGCGGAGCAGTCCCCCTCCCAATGCCCTGAATATCTGCATCAGCTGGAACATTCCCTTGTCTCCGCGCTGATTCGGCAGGGGATACAGCCGCCGCGCGCGCGGAACCTTGCCGCGCTTACCGGCACATTCCTGATCGGGCTGTTTGGGATATTGGTGTTTGTCGGACAGAAACCGTTTGAAAATAAATATCTTGCCAGCCTCCCTGTGCTGGAACAGCTTTTGAAGGGCTGATGACGTATATCAAAAAAGGCTCAGGCTGCGCCTTCCAGCCTTTTTTGTTTTGTTATTTATGATAAGGCTCGCCCCGCCGGATGCGCTCCGCACGATAAACCTGTTCCAGCAGTATCACGCGCATCATCTGGTGCGGGAACGTCATGCGTGAAAAGCTCAGCGCGAAATCGGCGCGGCGCATGACTTCCGGCGAAAGCCCCAGAGAGCCGCCGATTAAAAACGCAATATGGCTCGTCCCCTCCACCGTTTTTTTCTCCAAAAATGCTGCAAGCTCTTCCGAGGAAAGCGGCCTGCCCTCCACAGCCAGCGCAACGGCAAATGCTTCCTCTTTCAAGGCTTTCAGTATCCGTTCGCCTTCCCGCCGCTTCACTTCCTCCTCCTGCGCAGAGCTCATGCTTTCCGGCGTTTTCTCATCTGGCAGCTCCACGATTTCCAGTTTATGATACCGCCCCAGCCGCTTCGTATATTCCGCCACAGCGTCCCGCCAGTAGTTTTCCTTTAATTTGCCTACGCAAATGACCGTTACCCTCATCACAGCCTCCTATACAAACGCCCTGCGTCCGACTGCCGAACGCCCCGCCAGGTCCAGCCGCAGGTCCCGCCCGTTTTGGATATGGTGTTCCCACAGGATACGTTCCACAGTACCATACGCCAAATCCGGCGTATTGTTTTCCTTGCTCAGATGCCCCAGAAAAACATGTTTCAGCCTGCCGCTCATGACAGAGGAAAGCAGTTCTCCCGCTGTATGGTTGGAAAGGTGTCCATTTTCGCCCAATATGCGCTCTTTCAGCAAGCGCGGGTATCCGCCTTTTTTCAGCATTTCCACATCATGGTTTGCCTCAAGCAGCAGGATATCGCTGTCCGCCAATGCTTCACAGATTTCATCGGTCACATGTCCAATATCCGTTGCCAGTGTGGCTTTGCGGTCCTCCGCCATCACGTTATAGCCCACAGGCTCCGCCGCATCATGCGGTATGGAAAACGGGCGCACGCAGATATCGTTCACCGCACAGACCTCGCCGGGGTAAACATAGCGTTTGTCGTTCGGCGCAATTTTCCCGAGGCTGTCACCGATTGCCGCCCAGGTTTCCTCTGTTGCGTAAATCGGTACATGAAAACGGCGGGAAATGACTCCCGCGCCCTGTATATGGTCTATATGTTCATGGGTCAGGAACAGTGCGTCAATATCCTCGCCGGAGATACCCAACTGGCCCAGCGCATCCTGTATGCGCTTGCCGCTGACCCCCGCGTCAATCAATATTTTGGTATATTCCGTCCCAATATATGTGCTGTTGCCGCTGCTCCCGCTGGCAATCGTACAAAACTCCATGTCAAACTCCTCTTTTTAGAATTTAAAACCGCGGGACTCTGTCCCGCACCCTGCAAGGGCTTTCAGCCCTTGACCCATCTGCCAGCCGCATTTCATGCGTCTGAAGGGGAATAATACTGGGAAAAAGGCTGAAAAACCATTATGCAGCGCAAATGCTTTGACCCTAATCCCTGCTTTCCACCGTGCAGACGCGCGGTGGGTAACGGGTCAAGGGACATCGTCCCTTGCGGGGGATTGGGGCAGGGTCCCAAGGTCTTCCATTTATATCCCCAGCCGGTTCTCCGCCGCCGTTTCCCCAGCCAGATTCATCGTCAGCTTGAAATGATACTTCTTCATGCCCTCGCGCTCATAAAACCTGTGCGCATCCAGCCGCAGCCGGTTGCAGCAGACCTCTATCTGTATGCAGCCCCGCGCCTTTGCCTGCTGGCATGCCTCGCGGAACAACTCGCGACCAATCCCGCTGCTCCTGTGCCCTTCCGCCACAGCCAGCTCCATCACCTCCGCAATACACCCGCAGTGGTGCAGATGGCTTTCCATGCGCAGATTCAAAAAACCAATTACGCCGTCCTCCGCCGTTTCATAAACCAGCGGGCAGTATGCCGGATTTTCCTGCTGTCCGCAGAAAATCTCATGAAACGCTGCCTCGTCCAGCCTTGTCTGCTCCATATCGCAAATCAGCTCATATGCCGCTTTCTCGTCCTTCCGAACAGCCTGCCGCAGCATGTTTCCGCCCCCTCAGCCTTTGATGCGCCGGATATCCGCGCCCATCTCCTGAAATTTATATTCCACATCCTCATATCCGCGGTCGATATAGCGCACGCCGTCAATCACCGTTTCGCCCTCCGCCGCAAGCGCGGCAAGAATCATCGCCGCACCGGCACGCAGGTCTGTCGCGCGAACCTCTGCCCCTGTAAAATGGTCGATGCCGTCAATCACAGCGATCCTGCCGTTGATTTCTACCTTCGCGCCCAGCTTGCGCAGCTCTTCTATGTATTGATAGCGGTTGTCCCAGACATTTTCCGTCAGCACGCTCCGCCCGCCGCATACACTCAGCAATGCGGCAATCTGTGGCTGCAAATCCGTTGGAAATCCGGGATAACTCATCGTTTTCACATTAACCGCCTGCAGTGGCGTATCCGCAATGATACGTATGGAATCATCGCCTTCATCTACCTTCACATGCATTTCGTCCAGCTTTGCCGTCAGCGAATCCATATGCTTCGGGATAATATTTTTCACTAAAACATCGCCGCCCGTAATTGCCGCAGCAATCATATACGTCCCTGCCTCAATCTGGTCAGGGATAATAGTATACTGCGCCCCTTTCAGGGATTCTACGCCCTTAATACGAATCACGTCCGTACCCGCGCCCTTGATATTCGCGCCCATCATATTCAGATAGTTGGCGGTGTCTACGACATGCGGTTCCTTCGCGGCATTTTCAATGGTCGTCACGCCGTCCGCCATGCTTGCGGCAAGCATGATATTGATTGTTGCGCCCACGCTTGCCTGGTCCAGATAAATAGACGCACCTTTCAAATGCTCCGCACGCGCTTTGATTACACCGTTTTCTTCCGTCACCACGGCGCCCAGCGCGCGGAAACCTTTCAGATGCAGATCTATCGGGCGTTTGCCGAAATTGCAGCCGCCCGGCATTGCCACTTCCGCCTGTTTATACCGCGCCAGCAAAGCCCCCAGCAAATAATAGGAGGCTCTCAACTGCTGTACCTCCTCGAAATCCGCCTGATAAGCAACACCCTGGCTACAGTCGATTTTCACGGTATGCTTATCCAGATATGTGCATTTCCCGCCTATTTTTTCAATCGTTGCGCAGAGGTTCCGCACGTCCTCAATACAAGGAAGGTTTTCCAGTATGCTGACCCCGCCGGCCATCACAGCCGCCGGAATCACCGCTACCGCCGCGTTTTTCGCCCCGCTGACGGTAACCTCGCCTCTCAGCCGGTTCCGGCCCTTCACAACCAATTTATCCATAAAATGTCCATCCTTCCAGTCACTTCCTAAAGGATTCCGCCTCCAGGACGCCGCTTCGCCCCCCGGCGGCTTTATTATCGTTTGTTCTGCAAAAACAACCAAATTCCGAGATATTTCTCTTTAACGTTCAAATTATATCACGAAATACACAAGCTGGAAAGTATTTTTTTCCGCGAAAGCCCCGCTCCATGCGGAAAACAGAGGTTTTCCCGCCATGCGGCAAGCGTTTTACGGTCTATTCCAGTCCTTTTTTCCCATATATTTCCATCATTCTCATTCCTGACACGAAAAAAACGGCAGGCCGCCGTTTTTCAGTCCTTCTGTACAATCTGGCAGGTATAGGCGTTAATCAGGCAGGGGTCCGCCTGCTCCATCAAATATATCCGGTAGCAGGGCTCAAGGCTCACTGTCCCGTCCACAGAAGCATTGGTGTTCTCCATACGGTCATACCCCAATTCAATCCGGCTGATGGTCGCTTCTGCATTCCCACTCCTGCGCCATTCCCGCATAAACGCCAGCAGAGCTTCGTCCGCGTGGCAAATATCGCGTTTCTCACCCGCATAGCCCTGCACAGGGCAGTAGGAAAAATCCACCCAGCGCACGCCGTTCTCCGTCACAAACAGAGAAAAATAGTTGGAAAATACGCTTTCGCGTTTATATGTCCCATAAAAATTCACCTCAAACCCATCATCACATTCCAGCACCACTGGCTCATCATAGGTTCCAAAGAAAAACTCTGTCTGGCTGATAAATTTTTCCGCCATGCGCTGTGCCGCGCTACGTGTCAGGCTGCCCTTGCCCAGCTTCACGCCAGCCCGTTCCAGCCGCCCATGCGCCCCCTGAAGCGTCAGCGTGCTGCCGTCTCCGCGATACACACTTTTGTCCGTACTCACCGTCACAGTCGTTTTCTTGCTGTCAAAAAACAGTCGTTCCAGCGTTTCCTTGCTGTAAGAAGGAACCTCCGCCAAAAGACGCGGCATCGGTCTGGAAACTGTTGGCAGTTCTGTATACAGCGTGATGCTGTTCTGCGAAAGCACCTCAAAAATGGCGCGCTCCTGCGCCGCTGTCATGGTATTTTCCTGCCTCTGGCGGAAATTCAGCACGCCGAGCGCAAGGTTCAGCAGTACCAGTAGAATAATGACAAATTTTTTTGCATTCCCCCATTCCATGCGCGCCCTCCTTTCGCCAAAAAGTCTGAAATAAGAAGCATATAAAGTGAAAATGCCACTTGCGGATAACCCGCAAATGGCATGAACCAGCGTCCCCTCACTTAAGAGGCGATGGCATTAACTTTCGTTGTAGCCTATCATGCCACTTTATATGCATTCATTACCCGTATTTTCAGTATTTTTTCAATTTTCGACAGAACTGTTTTTTATCTTTTATTTCATGGTTTTTCCTGAATAAGAATCCGCCAGCTCAACAAATTATCATCACGATTTAAATGAATCAAGAGGAATCATGTCCGCACAAAAATGATAACAGATTTATATATTTTCGTCAAGCAACAGCAAAAGGAGGCACAGCCTATGCTAAAAATGAATATCTGTTATCCTCTTTTTGAAATATGCAGATCCCTCTTTTTCCATTACAATGAAAATATACTTTTAACTTTGAAAGGGGTGGGATAATGTTAGATGTTTTAATAAAAGGAGCTGTCGTTATTGACGGGACCGGTGCTCCCGGTTACAGGGGTACCATTGGAGTAAAAGATGGAAAGATTGTGTTAAACCCCGCTTTATACGAAGCCAAAAATGTGATTGATGCAAATGGGCTGTATCTTTGCCCGGGGTTTATTGATGCACATTCCCATGGCGATATGGTACTGGGGCAGGATTATGCCATGTTATGCAAAGTATCCCAGGGGATTACCACAGAAATTGCCGGCCAGTGCGGAACATCTATGTTTCCTGTTGTTCCGGGGCAGGAAGAAGGGCTGAAAGGCATATTGTCCGTAGGCGCATTATCCTTTCCTGACGAATTCAGCGACTATACTTCATTTGAAAAATATGCTTCATATGTAGAAAAAACAAAGCAGGCCACAAATATAAAAATTCTGGCGGGCCACAGTAGCCTTCGCCACTCTGTAATGGGATTTCAAAGCAGGAAGGCAACTTCTGAAGAAATAAACCAAATGAAGATACGGCTGAGAGAAGCAATGGAACATGGCGCATTGGGAATGAGCTCCGGATTGATATACTCCCCCAGCTGTTTCGCTGATACAGAAGAACTCATTGAGCTTGCAAAAGTAGTGGGGGAATACGGGGGTATTTATGCAACGCATATGAGGAATGAATCCTATGACGTAGTAAAATCCGTTGAGGAAGCCCTCCGCATAGGCAGGGAAGCAAATGTTCCTGTATTTATATCGCATCATAAGGTTTGCGGCATAAAGAACTGGAATTTAAGCAAGGAAACCCTGCAGCTGATTGAGAAGGCAATAGCGGAGGGACAAAGAGTGACGCTTGACCAGTATCCTTATCTTGCATCTATGACAAACATCAACGTGGTAGTGCCGCCAAAATATTTTGTAAACGGGATTGAAAAACTTGCAGAACGCGTTAAAGATTTACAGCTGAGGAAACAGATAAAAATGGAAATCCTGAATCCGGAAACGGATTTTGAAAACCAGTATCTGAACTGCGGAGGATGGGAAAATATCATGATTTCTTCCCTCCCGAACACACCGGAATATGATGGCATGACTTTTGCCGAAGCAGCAAAAATCAGAAACCAGGATGGTTTTGATACATATTTTGACTTGCTCGCGGAAAATAACGGAACAGGAGTGTGTATTTATTTTTCCATGTGCGAAGAAGATTTATGCCGAATTTTTATGAACGAAAATACAGTGGTTGGCACAGACGGGCTTTGCAGGGCGATGGAAGAAAAAGCGCATCCGAGATCCTGGGGGTCTTTCCCTCATGCAATCTGCTATTTCCACAAGGAGAAGAAATTATTATCTTTGGAGGCCATGATACATAAGTGCACAAAACTTCCGGCAGAACGGGCCATGCTGGAGAAGAAAGGGGCAATTCTTGAAGGATGGGACGCGGATCTGTTGCTTTTTGATTATGAGCGCTTAAAGGACCGCGCAGAATACAAACAATCCAATGCTTTAAGTGATGGGATAGAATACGTTATGGTTGGAGGTGAAATTGTCTATCAAAACAAACAGATGACCGGAAAATATCCGGGAAAACTCATTCGTCATAAAGCCTTATAAAAGGAGGGGTAGCTTATGTTTATATTCGGATCAGCACCTTTAATCGGAGAGGACAAAACTGTACTGTTGTGGGCTGTCGTACTTGTTGTTGTGGCAATCTCCATTGTCCTTGAACAAAGATATAAATGGGCGGCTTCTCTGGGCTCTGTTGTGCTCTGTATTTTTATTGGCCTCTTTCTTTCAAATATCGGGATAATTCCATATTCCAGCGGGGTATTTTCCGGAATCGGAAACGTAGTACTGTTGTGCGCAATCCCTCTGATGCTGTTTAAGGCAAATATAGTGAAAATTTTGAAGGATTCGGGCAAACTGTTTTTATTGTTCCACATTGCGGCGATAGGAACTGTGGTAGGCGTTCTGGTTGCATTCATCGTTTTCAGGGTATTTGGCAATACAAAGTATCTGCTCACAATTATTTCGGCTGCGGCAGTAGGCGGGACAGTAAACTGCGTAGCGATGGGAAGTATTTTTGACATTCCAAACGGAATGCTGGAATCTTATCTGGTTGTAGGGAATTTTTCTGCGGCAGCAATGATTTTGATTTTGAGATTGCTGCATAACAGCAAATGGGTACGTAAAAACCTGAAGCATCCATATACGGATAAATTTGAAGCAGCATTTAACGGAAAGGGAAATGAAGGAAAAGGGCAAACGAATGCCGCAGCCTTTTGGGGCGGGAAAGAAATTGGCATCAAAGACATCGCATTAGCTTTAGCCCTTACGTTTTCCATCGTAGGCGTAAGCAGCCTTATTGCAAATTGGGTTGTTTCATTGAATCCCCCTGCAATTATCGCACAGTTGTTTGGCAGCGTTTATTTGATTATGACAATCATAACAGTTATCCTGGCAACGGCATTCAGTAAATTCATGGGCAATATTCGGGGGACCCTGGAATTGGGAAACATCGGGATGCTGGCATGGTTCGTAACCATCGGCGCGTCAGGCAATCTGGTGGATATTATAAAGAATGGTGCGCTCTCTCTGGGATTGTTGGCCATAGTAATTCCCGTTAACATTCTGTTTGCAGTCATTGGTGCAAAGCTAATAAAGGCTACATGGGAAGACGCTGTGAATGCGACATGTGCGACTGTAGGCGGACCTCCAACAGCCGCCGCCGCTTCTGTTACGTTTGGCTGGGATGAGATGGTAGTTCCAGGTATCCTTGTTGGCTTATGGGGGTATATTATAGGAAGTTACTTTGGAATTTTTGCCGGCAATATCATGGGTGTGCCGTCTTTGCTGGGCTGAACAGATTGATTGAATTGTATGGCATAGATTTTGGCAGGGTGCGCTCAATTTTTGAGTGCACTCTGTTGCTATATGTATTTTCAGAAATGGCTTTCCGTACACCCATAGAAAAACACTATATTCAGCATAAAAACAACAGACAGACATTTGGATTTTCTAAGGGGGGTTGGATAATGAATATTCAGGCATTGCGTTATGTTGTGCAAATTGGAGAAATCGGTTCAATCAATAAAGCGGCGCAGCAGCTGTATATTTCACAATCGACACTTAGCAGAGCAATTCAGGAAATTGAAGAAACAACAGGATTCATTATCTTTCAACGCAGCAGTAAAGGCGTCATTATGACACATGAAGGGAAAAAAATTATTGGTCAGGCAAAAAAGCTGCTGGCAAGAATTGATCAATTTGAAAACCAGTTTTTTTATAATCAATTAAGGGAAAAAGATGAGGTTTCTCTGCATTTGGGAGTACAATATTCCTATCCGGCACTGTTAGCATTTATTCGGTTTCATGAAGAATACGGGAAAGATGCAGAATATTTGAATCTGATTTTTCATGAGGGACGTAAAGATGAAATATTTGAATTGATTCGCAGCAGGCTGTTGGATATAGGAATTGTGCATTATCTTTCCGCAGAAGAAGATGAGTTCAAAATAGAATGTAACAATGCAGAAATCATATCAGAAAGCTTTTTTGAAAGCCCAGTCTGTGTCCAGGTAAGGAAGGGGCATCCCCTGGAAGGAAAGAAAAGCGTTTCTCTGGAAGATTTGGACCATTATCCTCGTGTAGCATTTCTAAATGAAGATATCACAGGAATCAACTACTGTTCAGATGTACTGCAATTCGATAGAAACCTGTTAAAAAGACGCATTGTTGTGCGGGACAGAGGGTCGCAAAGGGAACTCCTCTTCAAAACAGATGGGTATTATATCGGGAATTTTTATGACACCGAAAAGTTAAAAGAATTGGGATTTGATGTAATAATGCCGATTACATGCATTCCACTGGAGAATGTCGATGCATCAATAAAAACAGCCATTGTTCATAGAAAAAATTACAAATATAATCAATATGACGAACGATATATCGAAATAATAAAGGATTTGATAAGCTGTTTCTAATGAGCAGGCAACCCTTACGGTCAGGGAACCCCAAACCGGAAAAATAAAGCTATGCCAGCTATGTATAAGAATTTTGGGAAAATCCGGACCACATCTGAAAGAGGTCGTGGGCAACCACTATGGCAAGGATATGGAAAAGGCGAAAGCCGTTACACCCACCGCCGATAAAAAAGAATGCCATTTACGAATGAAAAATATAAGCAAATCATTCGCAAATGGCATGAACCAGCGTCCCCGAGAGGACTTGAACCTCCGACCCCTCGCTTAGGAGGCGAGTGCTCTATCCAACTGAGCTACGAAGACATCTTCCATGCTCCCTGCCTTACAGCAGGCAACACCCTGTCCTTTATTGTATCCATTTTCCGCCCCGCAGTCAAGAGTTTTTTCAAATCCCTCTTCATTATGCGGGGCATATTGCTGTTACTGCATCATTTTCTCAATAAACTCTGCCAGCTTTTTCGCCTCGCGTTCCATTTTTTCAATATCCTTGCCCTCCAGCATCACGCGCACAAGCGGCTCTGTGCCGGAAGTACGAATCAGCACGCGCCCATCTTTGGAAAATTCCTCCTCCAAAGCATGAATCGCATCACGCACAGCGGGAATATTCATATAATCATTTTTCTTCGCGTTATCCACCCGCGCATTCACCAGAACCTGCGGCATGGTTTCCATCAGTGAAGCCAGTTCCGACGCCTTTTTGCCGCTGCGTTTCATTACAGAAAGCAGCTGTATTGCCGTCAGCACACCGTCCCCCGTCGTGTTATGGTCCAGAAAAATCACATGACCGGACTGCTCTCCGCCAAGGTTATAGCCTTCTTCAAGCATTTTTTCCAGTACATACCTGTCGCCGACATTTGTCTGTAATATGGAAATACCTTCCGCGTCCCCCATCAGGCTCAGCCCAAGGTTAGACATCACAGTCCCTACAATGGTATTCTTTACCAATACGCCGCGCTTTTTCATATCCTGCCCACAGATGGCAAGTATTTTGTCCCCGTCTATCAGTTCGCCGTTTTCATCAACAGCCAGACAACGGTCAGCATCTCCATCAAAGGCAAAGCCGATATCCGCCCCGTTTTCCTTGACGAACGCCTTCAGATCCCCCATATGCGTGGAACCGCAGTTTTCGTTGATATTCCTGCCGTCCGGCTCATTATGGATGATGCACAGCCCTGCGCCCAAATCCAGCAGGGCAATCGGCGCCGCTTTATATGCCGCTCCATTCGCGCAGTCCAGCGCAACCTTTATACCGTTAAAGCGTTCCCTTGTCGTACGCGTCAGGAAAGTGATGTAATCGTCCAGTGCATCTTCCGCGTAGGATTTTGTGCCAAGCTCCGCGCCTATCGGGCTGGGCAGGCGTTCCGGATGGTTTACAATCAAATCCTCAATTTCATCTTCCAGTTCATCGCTCAGCTTATACCCCTGATTATTGAAAAACTTTATGCCGTTATATTCCACAGGGTTATGCGATGCAGAAATTACGACGCCTGCGTCCAGATGATATTTGCGCACCAGATACGCCACAGCCGGCGTTGGCACAATGCCCGCCAGCACAGCATGCGCGCCTACGGAGCAGATACCCGCTACAAGCGCACTTTCCAGCATATCCCCGCTGATGCGCGTATCCAGACCCACCAAAATACGGGGGGCGTTTTTTTTCTCTTTTGTCAGCACATACGCTCCAGCCTTACCAAGGCGGAACGCCAGTTCTCCCGTCAGTTCCGTATTCGCGACGCCTCTTACGCCGTCCGTACCAAACATTCTTGCCATTCTTTTTCTTCCTCTCTGTTAAAACCCTGAGGGCTCTGCCCTCAACCTCCCGCAAGGGGCCCGCCCCTTGACCCGTTTTTCAGCCGCATTCCATGCGGCTGGGTCAGTTTTTCTTTATCTGAAATATTCTTCAAAGCGTTAATTATTCTTCCCCGGCAGGTTCATCCTGCTGCTCGGGCGGTTCCTCTGCCGCCGCTGCGCTTATGGAAATATTCGCATAGGTGAGTCCTGCTGTCAGCCCTTCCGGCAGTTCCACATGCACGATTGCCGTATGCGTTCCTTCGGAAAGCCCTGCCGCGTTCACCGTACCATGAAGCGTTTCCGGCTGAAGTGCGTCCAATGCCTCCTGTTCGCCGGACACTATCAGCGTCACACCGTTTTCCAGCCGATATTCGAGCCCGTCCTCCTGGCCTAAAATCTCAAGCTGTTCCGGCTGGAGGATGACCTCCCTGCTTTCCTGCTGTCCGATTTCTACAACAATACGCACATTTTCCTCTGTGCCTTCCTTTACCCGCACGCCTTCCGGCAGATAATCTGCCAGTCTGTAATTCCGCGTCAGCGTCAATGTGCGTCCGGAAATATCAATGCTTTCCAGCTGGAGCGCGGTAATCTTGTCCAGTGCCTCATTCGTGCCAATCAGCTCCACAGACTGCGGGCTGCTTGTGACCTCGCCAATTTTATGGCCCGCCGCCGGAACCCCCGTAATATCGACCATCACCGGCACCTGCTTCGCGCCATGCATCGTATAGGAAACCGTAACCTCCGCAGTGTTTATGGTTACACCGCGTACCCCCTCGCCATTTGCGTCATACGCCGCCACACGCACGCGCAGAGGCTCCGCTTTCTGTACATCCTCCACACTTACAAAGGCGCGCACCGCCGCCACACGCTTCACCAGCGATGCGGGACCGCTAACCGTTATTTTTTCCCCGCTTATCTGCGGCTCGGAGAGGTAAACGCCTTCCGGCAACTCTCCATTTACCACAATATCCACAGGCATCTGCTTAGACATCAGCGTTTCCACAACAGCCTCCACAGCCGTTGGCGCTTTGCTGACAATATCATAACCCGCACCGCCGCCTGTCATGGCAACCTCAACAGGAATGGAAACCGTATCGCCGTTCACAGCGTTTTCCAGTGCGGAAAGGTCCAGTGAAGCCTTGATCCATTCCGCAGACTGGTTCAGCCGGTCCAGCGCCGTCCGCTGTGCCTTTATCTTTACGGATATTTTCATATTCCGCAGTTCCTCCCCGTTACCGAGCGTAAGCCCGCGCCTGGTGAGCGTATCCATGTTTTCCAGCACAAGCGGCCTGCTGTACCCGCGGGTATCCACAGGCTGTGTAATATTGATGACCATAAACCACATTACGGCGGCAATCGCTACGGAAAGCAGTTTCCAGCCAATGTCCTTCATCAGCAGTTCTTGAAATCTCTTCATTTTTCCTGCCTACCTTTCCAAATCGACAATTTTGCCCTGCCGCCCTTCTGCGGCTGCGAAAGCATATTCCGAAGCTGTTCCGTTGTCAGGTTGCGGTAAAGCACGCCGCCGCGCGCAACGGAGATTGCTCCCGTTTCCTCTGAAACGACAATCACATACGCGTCAGAAACCTCACTCGCGCCGATTGCAGCCCTGTGCCGTGTGCCCAGTTCCATGCTGATTTCGTTGCTGTCCGTCAGCGGCAGGAAACATGTTGCCGCCGCCACGCGGTTGCGCCGGACGATGACAGCCCCGTCATGCAGGGGTGTATTATGCTCAAAAATGTTTATCAGAAGCTGGCTGGAAATAATCGCGTCAATAGGAATGCCCGTCCGTTCCAGGTCTCCCAGAGGCACCTCCTGCTCAATCAGTATCAGCGCACCGGTTTTGACCGCGCCCATCTTACCCGCCGCTTTCACAATTTCTTCTACCGTGCGCGCGTTCGCCTTACTGCCCTTTTCCTCCTCACCCCATGTGAAATAAGAAAAGAAGCGCCCCTTGCCGAGCTGCTCCAGGGCCTTGCGCAGTTCCGGCTGGAATACCACGATAACCGCGATGATGCCTACCGAAATGGTATTGGAAAGTATCCAGATGATGGTATTCAGTTTCAAAAGCGTTGCCACTGCCGCCAGAGCGAATATCACCAGAACGCCCTTGAACAGCACCCATGCGCGCGTTTCTTTAATCCAGAATATAATTTTATAAATGATATAGGCAACAATCAGTATATCCAGCACATCGGAAATGCCGATAGAGGGACGCGCAAATTCCGTCACCCCCAAACGGTCAAATATCCCTTTGAAAATCTCCATAATCCACACCCATTCTTATAAAAAATTCCCCTTTGTTTTCCCGCCGCCGCGGAAAAATAAATCCTCTTTCAACAGTATAGCATAAAGTTCCTAAAATTGTTATGAAAAGAATCAGAAAAATATAACTTTAAGAAAAATTTCATAATTAGGGGCACGCGCCGCCCCGCATATCGAAAAGCCGTCCTGCCCATCTAAAGCGAAGGCCTGCGCCAAAAGCGCAGAGCCTGTTTTTCCCGCTCCTCCGCAAGCCCCGCTTTACCGCTCTGATTATACCATTGGCTTTGAGCCGGTGCAATCCATTGCTTTGACTTTTTCCCATGGATACTTTATAATAAAAACTCAATTAAAAATCGGACAGAAAAACAAGGAGGGGATGTTTGCGTGAGCAGAGCAGACGAAATATTTATCGCAAATTGCAGGCAGATTTTAGAACATGGGTTTTCGACGGAGCAGGAAAAGGTGCGCCCCCATTGGGAGGACGGCACACCGGCATATACCGTCAAGACCTTTGGCATAGTCAATCGCTATGACCTTTCCAGAGAGTTTCCTCTCCTGACCCTGCGCTTCACCAACTGGAAAGCCGCGATTGACGAAATTCTCTGGATATGGCAGAAAAAATCCAACAATATCCACGATTTAAACAGCAAAATATGGGATTCCTGGGCAGACGAAAACGGTTCCATCGGCAAGGCTTACGGCTACCAGCTTGGCGTAAAATACCGTTTTCAGCAGGGGGAGATGGACCAGGTGGACAACGTGCTGTGGCAGCTGAAAAACACGCCCGCGTCCCGCCGCATCATGACGAATATCTACACCTTCGCGGACCTGCCGGAAATGGGGCTGGAGCCATGCGCATACAGCATGACGTTCAACGTGACAGGAAACCGCCTGAACGCCATACTGAACCAGCGTTCGCAGGACACGCTTACGGCAAATAACTGGAATGTCGTGCAGTATTCCGCCCTGCTGATGATGTTCGCGCAGGCCAGCGGGCTGGTGCCGGGTGAACTGGTGCATGTTATCAGCGATATGCATATTTACGACAGGCATATCCCGATGGTAAAGGAACTGCTTACGCGCAAATCTCTTCCTGCGCCAAAGGTACGTTTGAACCCTGATGTCAAGGACTTTTACGCATTTACCGTTGAAGATTTTATTGTAGAGGATTACCAGCATGGCGCGCCGATCGGGCGCGTGCCTGTGGCAATATAAGGAGGGCTTGCAGATGGATATCATCGTTGCGAGGGATGACGCCTGGGGCATCGGGAAAGACGGGGAGCTTCTGCGGCGCATCTCCGCGGATATGAAGCGGTTCCGCGCCATGACGACAGGAAACGTGCTTATTGTCGGGCGGAAAACGCTGGAATCCTTCCCGGATGGCAACCCCCTGCCGGAACGCGTAAACATTGTGCTGACGAAAAACATGGAATATCCGGCAGAAGGCGTTGTGCTCTGCCATTCTTTGGAAAAACTGCCGGAGCTTCTGCACGCATATGAAGGGAAAGGTGTTTTTGTGGCAGGCGGCGGCAGCATCTACCGCCAGCTTCTGCCGCTCTGCAGGCGGGCGTATGTTACGCATATCCACGCCGCTTTTCCCGCAGATACGAGTTTCCCCAGTCTGGATAAAGACCCTGACTGGATACTCGTGGAAAAAGGAGAAACACAGGAAGAAAAAGGCGTAAAATTTTCCTTTGACCTCTATGAAAACCGCCGTTTCACCGGGAAATAACGTTCCCCGCGGCTTCATTTCTTAAACCTTTCTTTCGATTGGGAATTTTCCTTCCCTTTTTGTCGAAAAGGTGGTATACTTGTCCGGAAAGCAAGGACAGCCCCGTATTCGGGGTGAAAATGAGAGGAGAATGAACATGAAAAAGAAATTATATCTGTTTTTGGCCTGCGCGGCAGTAGCGGCAATGGTGCTGGGCGGCTGCGGCGGCAAGGACAAAAACAATGACGCATCAGATGGAAGCGAACCCGACCAGAAGCAGGAAGAGGAAATCGTTTATACCAGCGAGGACGGACGTCCCCCTCTGGCTGACGACCTGAAAGACCTGTATCAGGGTGCGGCTGAAATTTACGCGGAAATCAGCCTTGGTACATTCGATGCTGACGTAAACACCACAATGGAGAAAAACGGCAACACCTACTATAAGGTAACTGACGAACGTTTCGCTACATATGATGATTTTCAGGCTTATCTGGAACAGTATTTCACAAAGGACTTCGTTTCCTCTGAAATCCTGGCGGAGAAAAACATCCAGTTCGTAAAGGGCGATGACGGCGCACTGTATTTCCTTGGCGGCGGCCGCGGCAGCAATATCTTCTATGCCGGCCATGTATTCAAGCTGGACAGGCAGACAGACAAGGAAATCGACCTGACCGCTACGGCTTATTATTCCACAGGCGATTCCGCGTATAACGGCGAAGTTTTCTATGTTGCGCCTGAAAACGCTGATGAATTTTCTACCACAGATTATCATTTCGTAATGCTGCTGGAAGACGGCGAGTGGAAATTTGACGATTTCGTGCTGTTCTACTAAAAAATTGGGCTAAACAACAAAGGGGCGGGCTGTGAAAACAGCCGCCTCTTTCTATTTGCGGAAACACCCGCTGAAAGAATCCGGTAACAGGTGATGAGCGTTGCCATAACCGAATAAATGCAGTATAATCAATTCAGCAGAAATCGGTTCAGAACGGCTTGCTGGTACAGCTATGGAACGGGAGGAAAGAGCATGAACGAAACGCACGAACAGCTGATAAAAATTGGAACGGGCATACTGGGCGCGTCGCGCAGCGAGCTTTACCTTTCCATGCGCTTCCTTGATATTGCGTTGAGCGCGCTGGGCTATGAAATGAACCTTTCCACGCTTCATGTCGGCACAGACGGGGTGAAAATACTCTATAACCCGCGCGACCTGATACAGCGTTATCTTTCCGACCGCGTGCTTGTAAACCGCGCATACCTGCACATGCTCCTTCACTGCCTGTTCCGCCACCCCTTCCATACCGGAGAGCGTGACGCGGCGCTTTGGGGCCTTGCCTGTGATATCGCCGTAGAATCCATCATTGACCGGCTGGACGTAAAGGCTGTCCGGCTGGTGGTATCCGATAAACGCGAGGAAACCTATGACATGCTTCTGCGGGAGCTGAAAACCCTTTCCGCCGAAGGCATCTACCGCATTTTGCAGCAGAAAAAGCTGCCGCCGCAGGAATTTGGCAAACTGCAAATGGAATACCTGGTAGACGACCATGTATTTTGGGAACAAAAGCAGAATGATGACCAAAACGGCGAAAATAGGGAGAACGATAACCGGCAGGAGCAGGAACGGCGCGAGGAGGAAAACAGGCAGGAGCTGGAGCAGAAATGGCAGGAAATCGGCGAAAAAACCGAAACCAGTCTGGAAACCTTCTCGAAGGATATCGGGGAAGAAACGGGCGCGCTTTTGCAGTGTCTGAAAGTCGAAAACCGCGAACGGTATGATTACCGGAGGTTTTTACAGAAATTCACAACCCGGAAAGAGGAAATGCAGGTAGACGATGATGCGTATGACTACATTTTTTATACCTACGGCCTTTCGCTTTACGGGAATATGCCGCTCATTGAAGCATTGGAATATAAGGAAGTCAAAAAGATAGAAGAACTTGCAATCGCCATAGATACATCTGAATCCTGCGAAGGGGAAACCATTCGCCGTTTTCTGGAGGAAACCTTTGCGATACTGCGTGACGGGGAAAGTTTTTTCCGCAAAATCAATGTACACATCATACAATGCGACGCAGACGTGCAGACAGATAAAAAAATTACCAGCACGGAAGAACTGGACACACTGATGGAGGAATTTGAGGTCCGCGGCAGCGGCGGGACGGATTTCCGCCCTGTATTCCGGTATGTGGACAGGCTGGTAGAGCAGAAGGTTTTCCAAAACCTCAAAGGACTGATTTATTTTACGGACGGATACGGCGTATTCCCCCGCAAACGTCCCGCGTATGATACGGCATTCGTGTTTTACCATGAGGATTATACGGACTGCAATGTCCCCCCTTGGGCGATGAAAGTCATTCTGGGAGAGGAAGAATTGGAAGAAGGCTGAAAAACAGAGCCTGCAGGGGTTTGGGAGCCATGTTCCCAAACCCTTTCAGAAAGCAGCGTATATCGCGCGGAGGATTTCAAACAGATACTGCTCCATAAACCGCAGTACAAGCACAAGCGACGCAAGATAACAGCCCAGCGAAATGGTTTTCTGCATCTGGTTCTGGCGTTTTGCCGAAGCCAATGCTTCCAGTACGGACTGTATACATAAAATCACAAGCAGCTGTCCTGCCAGCGTCAAAAAAGCCCCCATACGCCTGCCGCTCCCTCCTGCGTTTATTACCATATTATGAATTTCCCCCTTTTCAAATGCCCGTTTTGCGTCCATAATAGAAAGAGAACATACACAGGAATGACAAAGGAGGTTTGATGTGATGAAGAAAAAATGGCTCTGCCGTTTTCTGGGCTTTTTTGCCGCCTGCGGCGCGGCTCTTGCCGGATTTGCGGGAATACAGCGGCTTTTGCTTTTTCTGGCGCAGAAAAAGGACAGCCCTGTGCCGTTTGAAGAGCAGTTCCGCTCCAGCCAGGGAGAAATCGCCTGCCGTTCCATGGGGCATGGGCGTCCCCTGCTTTTGGTACACAGCATGATGCCCGGCGCATCCTCCGCGGAATGGGAGCCTGTGCTGGACGCTCTGGCAGAGCATTACCATGTTTACGCCATAGACCTGCCCGGCTTTGGCCATTCCTTCCGGCCGGAAAAGCCCTGGACAGCATACCAGTACGCAAACCTTCTGCATGAGTTTATACAGGACGCTGTGCGCCGGCCTGTCTGCGCTGTGGCTGCCAATGGAGGGGCGGATTTTGTGCTGACGCTTTCGCTCCTTTTCCCTGAGGATATCCGCCGCATGGCTTTGATTTCCCCTGAAGGGCTCGGACGCGGCTTTGCCACACCAGAGGATACGAAACCCCTGCCCTTCCTGCTTTCGCCCATTGCCGGTACGCAGAAATTCCTGACGGATACCTCGAAGGGGAAAACACGCGAACGGCTGGAAAACGCTTTTTTCGCAAAAGAAAAAGTCACGCCGGAGCTGACAGCGCGTTACAGTAATGCGGCACGAACAGGTGCGCACGCACAAACGGCTTTTGCCGGAATACAGACGCGGTTTTATGCCGCGGATACGCGCAGGGCGTTCCAAACTATACCAGCTTCTGTGCCATTCCTTCTAATCTGGGGCGAAGGGAATGCGGAGAACCCCGTTTCTGTGTTCCATGAGGCGGAAAAAATGCAGGACAGAGGCGCGTTCCTGCTGTTTGAAGAAACCGGTGTACTGCCGCATTTGGAAAACAGCCAGGGCTTTTTACAGAATATCATGGACTTTTTGAAATAATATCAGACAAGGAGTGGAAAGAAATGGAATGGAGCAAGATACCAGGGCTTTCTCAGGCACATATGGAGCAGTGGCTCCGCACGATGACCAGCCCAGAGTCCCCGATACCGGCGCACGGCGTAATCCCGAAGCTGAAGCCAGCTTTTGTTTCCTGCGGCTTTGAGGAAGGCACGCTGGAAATGGCGTACCCTGTGCTGGACTGGGAATTGAATTCGCAGGGCATACTGCACGGCGGCGTGCTTTCTACCGCGCTGGATACCTCCCTTGGTATGCTCTGCCATTATTATACTTACCCGCATGTGCTGACAACCGTCACCATGCACGCAACATTTTTGAAGCCGATACCGCCGGGAGATTCGTTCCATATCCATGCAAAGCTGGCGTCCTTTGGCGGCACGCTGGCTACTGTAACGGGAGAAGTCATGCTGGAACGGGAAAAAACGCTTGCGGCGGCATGTACCGCAACTTTCAAGGTACTGCACCACAAAGTAAAACAGGCGGCGGAGTAACGAAAGGAGAGGGATGGACAAATGATAGTTCTGAAAGAAGGCGTTTCCTCTCAGGAGGATATGCAGGCATGGTTTTCACAGCTGAGCGACCCGGAGTTTCCTGTTTCGCGCTCAGGGCTGCTGGCACTGCTGAAACCCCAGTTTGTTTCCTGCGATTTGGAGCAGAAAACGGCTGTTTTTGCGTTTGACGTAAAGGAATGGGAGCTGAATCCGGAGGGCGGGCTGCATGGCGGCATTATCGTTACAGGGTTTGACATTTCCTGCGGGCTGCTCTGCCATTATTTTGCAAAACAGCATATGGTTTCTACGGTTAACATTACAACGGCGTTCCTGAAGCCGATACGGCCGGATGACAAGGTGCTGTATCATGTGCAGGTTACATCACTCGGGCACACGCTGGTCAGCCTGACTGCGGAAGCGCGGCTGGAGCGGGAAAACATCCTTGCCGCCACCGCAACGGCAACATTTATGATACTGCATAAGACATTTTCCGAACCGATTTGAGGGAAAGATTCCTGAGGGCGTTGCCCTCAAATTCCCGCAAGCCCTTTGAAAAGGGCTTGACCCTAAACTTTATTGGGCAAAACATTCGTTTTGCCAATCCGTTAAATCTATTGGCAAGTTATCCATCTCTAATATGCAGGAGTTTTCAGGCATACTAAGAGCCTATCCATAAATTATCTGCGCGCATTTTGCTTCATCTTTTCCGGCAGTCTTTGTCGCTTTTCCTTGCCGTACCACTCGGTACGCCTGCAAAAAAGCTCCTTGCCTGCCGAAAAATCTGGCTGCGCAATCTGCACGTATCTTATTTATGGATAAGCTCTAAGTAGTTTTGATAAATTTGAAAATAATCAGGCAATTATTTTAAATTTCTTTTCGGAAAACGCCGTTTTCCGCGGTAAAGTTTAGGCTCCAGCCCTTTTCAAAGGGTTGGCAGGGGTTTGGGGACAGCGTCCCCAAGGTGGTCTTTGGGAACTTAAAAACATTTAAGGAGAACAGGAATGGATATTAAGAGAGCAAAGGAAGAAATCAGCCGTTCAGTTGTTTCGTACCTCGCAAAGGATAAATTCGGTGCATACCGCATCCCCATCGTGCGCCAGCGCCCCATACTGCTGATGGGCGCGCCGGGCATCGGCAAAACAGCCGTTATGGAACAGGTCGCACGGGAATGCGGCGTTGCCCTCGTTTCTTACAGCATCACGCACCACACCCGCCAGAGCGCAATCGGCCTGCCGTTTATCAGCCACAAGGAATACGGCGGGAAGGAATACGCCGTAACAGAGTACACCATGAGCGAAATTATCGCCTCTGTTTATGATAAAATGGAAGAAACCGGTCTGAAAGAAGGGATTTTGTTCATCGATGAAATCAACTGCGCGTCCGAAACGCTTGCGCCTGCAATGCTTCAGTTTTTGCAGTGCAAGACCTTCGGGGCGCATAAAGTGCCGGAGGGCTGGCTCATTGCGGCCGCCGGAAACCCGCCGGAATATAACAAAAGCGTCCGTGAGTTTGACGTCGTCACGCTTGATCGTGTGAAAAAAATTGACGTGGAACCGGATTTCGGCGTCTGGAAGGAATACGCCTATAAACAGGGGATACATGGCGCGATACTCTCCTATCTGGAAATCCGCAAGGACCATTTTTACGCCATGGAAACTACCGTTGACGGGAAACGCTTCGTGACCGCGCGCGGCTGGGAGGACCTTTCCACCATACTGCGGGCGTATGAGGAAATGGAGCTGCCTGTGGACGAACAGCTGATTGCGCAGTATGTCCAGCATAAAAAAATTGCAAAGGATTTTGCGAACTATCTGGACCTATACCGCAAATACCGGACGGATTACCGCGTGGACGAAATCCTGCTTGGGAACCATACGGAGCAGGCTGTCGCAAAATTGCAGGACGCGCCGTTCGACGAGCGGCTGAGCGTCATGGGGCTTTTGCTGAGCAGGCTGAACGAAGGATTTCAGGCGGCGCATGAGAGCGATTTGATGGTAACGGGACTGCATGAAGCCCTGCTGACGCTGAAAAGCCGGCTTGCGGACAGCGACAGCTGGGAGGAGCCCTTTACGGCTCTGCTGGAGGAACGGGAAACGGCTTTCACTCATGACAGGAAAGCGGGCTTTCTGGAAAAGCCGGAGGAGCGGGCAAAACTGCGTGAATTAGAACTGCTTGCGGAATATTCTGCGGCGGCAAAACGTGAGGGATGCCGTACCGCAGACGCGGCGTTTACACTCTGCAAAGAGGAATTTGCCAGGGCGGCGGAGCAGAGGGAAAACATAGTTTCAAACGCGGCAGCGGCGTTGGAAAATGCGTTTGCGTTTTTAGAAGACGCTTTCGGCGCAGGGCAGGAAATGATTATATTCATCACAGAACTGACAGCCGGATATTACAGCGTGCGGTTCATCAGTGAAAACGGCTCGGAAAAATATTACCGCTACAACGAAGAGCTGCTGTTTGACGAGAAACAGAAAAGCATTTTACAGGACATCGAACGCGCAAGGACAGAGCGGCTGTTTTGAAAACCGTTAAGGCCGCGGGACCCTGTCCCGCCCCCTGCAAGGGGCACTTCCCCTTGACCCTTTTGCCGCAAAACTGTGTTTTGCGGGGGATGGCTTCTTTTGCCGGAGATTCCAGTCGCACAAATGTGCGGCTGGCAATAAAGCTCTTTGCCCCGCTTTCTTTCAAGAAAGCGGGTGGGTTTGGGCAAAGTCCAAGAAATCCTTTATTCAATATGCAAATCTTTTTCCTCTAAACGCGCGTGTACATTTTCCCGCAGGAGCGTGTAAAGTACGGAAACAATCGGGATAAACACAAGCATGCCCACAATCCCCATCAGGCTGCCGCCGAGCGAAACTGCCGCAAGCACCCATATGGACGGCAGCCCGACCGACCCGCCGACAACATGCGGGTAAATGAGGTTGCCCTCTACCTGCTGAAGGACAAGGAACAACGCGATAAACCCTGCCGCCTGTACCGGATTCACCGTCAGGATCAGGAACGCGCCTACCGCACAGCCAATGAATGCCCCGAAAATGGGAATCAGAGCGGTAAACGCAACCAGCACGCCCACAAGCAGGGCATAAGGGAACCGCAGAATCGTCATGGATACAAAGAACATCGCGCCAAGAATCACAGCCTCCAGGCACTGCCCCGTCAGGAAATTCGCAAACGTACGGGAAGTCAGCCCGCAGACGCGCAGGACAGATTCTGCGCGTTCTTTTTTCAGATAGGCAAAAAACAGCTTGCGCATCTGCCTGCCCAGCGTTTCCTTTTGCAGAAGGATATAGCAGGCGAAAACAAAGGCGATAAAAAACGTTGTAACCGCACTGACAATGCCTTTTGCCGCACTGATGGTAGAACCAAACATTGTATTTACGCCGACATAGAAGAAATCAACAATCTGCGCAAGGATTTCGTCCCAGTTCAGCTGGAGTTCCTCGAACCAGCGGAAAATTTCCGGGTTTTCGGTGAAATGCGTTTCCAGCCTCTCAAACATTTCCGGAATTTTCAGGCTCAGGGCGGCAACCGTACTTGCCAGCTCCGGCAGGACAACCACGACCACCAGCCCCAGTATGCCGGTTACAGCCAAAATCGTAACCAGCAGGCTGACAGGCGCGGCGGCACGTTCCATCTTACTGCCCTGTGCGGCGCGGCCAAACAGGCGCTTTTGGATACGGCACATGGGAACATTCAGAATAAAAGCAATCGCCCCGCCAAGCAGGAACGGCGAAAGGATGTGCAGAATGAAACGGGCGGCACCTACCACAACATCGAACCGCCACAGCCCCACAAGTATCAGCAGAGTAAAAACGATAAGCTTTTGTATTTTACGGATTGTATCCCTGTCGAGCATAAAACATCAGCCCTTCCTTTCATAAACATCATTTTGCCAAATGGTTTATCAAACATGATAACATAAAGCCGGAAGGGGCGCAACAAAAGGATTTTTTAAGATTGGGGGAAAATAGATCATGAAGCAGATGAAAAATTTCTGCGTATTTGCCGCCGCTTTGGGCATGGTTTTCGGCGGAATCGGCCTTGCCACCCTCTGTTTTTACAGACCGGAAACCGCATCGGTTCTGGGCGGCTCTCTCCTGCTTTGCGGCGCGGCGGCTTTCCTGGCATACCGCTTTCTGCTCCGTTTCGCCCCGCGTACAATCGCCGGAAAACAACTGGACAGGTGCATCAAAGCCGACGGCATGGCATGGCTCATTGCTTATGACGGAAATGAAAATATCTGGCGGGAAACGCCCGAAACAGAAGAAGACGAGGAAGCCGACAACTCCGGCGTACCTGCCAAACTGGAACAACGGGAAGGGCTGGAACACCTGCTTTTTTCGGCAGACCGCGAAAGGCTCTGTGCGGCAGGGCTGGAAAACGGCGCGCGGATATGGGTCTGTGCGGTTTCAGGCAGTTTCAAAAGAGTCTGGCTGGAGGGCGTGCTGGAACTGCCGGAGGAATGCGGCAAAGTCCGCGCCTCTGTGCGAGGAGGCCGGCTTTCTGAAAACCCTGAGAAATATATTTTTGAAACGGCGGAACGCTGAGCGGCAATGCAAATTTTTCTTTACACAGCGGGCGTTTGCGTTTAAGATGGTATGAGAAAACCAACATGGAAACCGGAAAAGGAGAACGACTATGGACAGATGTATCAGAACGAGATTTGCGCCCAGCCCAACGGGCTATATGCACATCGGCAACCTGCGGACGGCGCTGTATGAATACCTTATCGCAAAATCACAGGGCGGAAAATTCATACTGCGTATTGAGGACACCGACCAGGGGCGGCTTGTGGAAGGCGCAACGGACGTGATTTATAAAACACTGGAAATGACAGGCCTGAAGCATGACGAAGGCCCCGATATTGGCGGGGAATACGGCCCGTATGTCCAGAGCGAACGCATGGGCATGTATATGGATTACGCAAAACAACTGGTAGAAAAAGGCGAAGCCTACTACTGTTTCTGCACAAAGGAACGGCTGGAAAGCCTGAAGGAAAGCAACGCCGAGGGTGCAGCTTTCGCAAAATATGACAGGCATTGTCTTGGGCTTTCAGCGGAAGAGGTGCAGGCAAAGCTGGACGCGGGCGAGCCTTTCGTAATCCGCCAGAAAATGCCTGACAGCGGCACAACGGCATTCCATGACGTTGTTTACGGGGACATTACCGTAGAAAACGCCGAACTGGACGACCAGATCTTAATGAAAGCGGACGGTTTCCCGACATATAATTTCGCAAACGTTGTGGACGACCATCTGATGAACATTACCCACGTTGTGCGCGGCAGCGAATACCTTTCTTCCACGCCGAAATACAACCTGCTTTATCAGGCATTTGGCTGGGAGGCTCCTGTTTATGTGCATCTTCCGGCAGTTATGCGGGACGCGCATCACAAGCTCTCCAAGCGTCATGGGGACAAGTCCTTTGAAGATTTGGTAAACGAAGGCTATCTTGTGGAAGCCATTGTAAACTATATCGCCCTGCTGGGGTGGAGCCCTGCGGACAATACAGAAATTTTCTCCCTGAAAGAGCTGGAAGAAACATTCGATATAGCCGGACTGAGCAAATCCCCGTCCATTTTTGATATCAAAAAACTGACGTGGATGAACGGCGAATATATGAAAGCCATGGATTTTGAAAAATTCTTCACGCTTGCAGAACCGAAGCTTGCGGCCGCTCTGGAAGGTACAGATGTTGACCTGCGCAAGATTGCCGCGCTTTTGCAGAAGCGGCTGGAAACATGGAACGACATTCCCGCAATGGTCGGCTTCTTCAAAGAACTGCCGGAATACGGCACAGAATTATATACACATAAGAAAATGAAAACAAACGATGAAATCGCGCTGGCATCGCTGGAGGCGGCTGTCCCCGTACTGGAAGGGCTGGCAGACTGGAACGAAACGGCGATACACGATGCGCTGATTGCATTAGCCGGAAAAATGGAAATCAAAAACGGCCAGCTGCTGTGGCCCGTACGCACCGCGCTCTCCGGCGAACCGACTTCCCCTGGCGGCGCAATCGAGCTTGCAGATATTCTGGGCAAAGAAGAAACACTGCGGCGCATGCAGAAGGGTATCGCAATGCTGAAAGGCTGAAATATGGATCCAGGGCTGCGCCCTCCCTCCGAAGACCTGCAAAACGCGGGTTTTCGGAGTTTTTACTTAACAGACTTTTTTTTGTTTGTAAATAAAGACAAAGCATAGTATAATAAATCCTGTAATGCGCATTTCCGGAGGAATCACCCTGCCGGAAAAAGCGGAATCATAAAACAGGCAGTCACACGGAAGGAATGGATTCGGGGAGAGGTTAGCTTATGGTACGTTTAGGATTTGACAACGAAAAATACCTTGTAATGCAGTCGGAAAGAATCAAGGAACGAATTGCACAGTTTGGCGGAAAGCTATATCTGGAATTCGGCGGCAAGCTGTTCGACGATTACCACGCGGCAAGGGTACTGCCGGGCTACAAGCCGGACAGCAAAATCAATATGCTCAAGCAGCTGAAGGAGGACGCGGAAATCGTCATTGTCATCAATGCAGGGGATATTGAGAAAAATAAAGTGCGCGGCGATTTGGGCATCACTTACGACATGGACGTACTGCGGCTGATTGACGCATTCCGCGGCTACGGGCTGTATGTGGGGAGCGTCGTGCTGACGCAGTTCCGCGGACAGCAGAGCGCGATCGTCTATGAAAAGAAGCTGGAAACGCTTGGCATAAAGGTCTATAAGCATTACCCGATTGAGGGCTACCCCGGAAATATCCCCCTGATTGTCAGCGACGAAGGCTATGGCAAAAACGATTATATCGAAACACAGCGTTCGCTTGTCGTCATTACCGCCCCGGGACCCGGAAGCGGCAAAATGGCAACCTGCCTTTCCCAGCTTTACCATGAGCATAAGCGGGGCGTAAAAGCCGGTTACGCGAAATTTGAAACCTTCCCCATCTGGAACCTGCCCCTGCGCCACCCTGTCAATCTGGCGTATGAAGCGGCGACTGCCGATTTGAACGACGTAAACATGATAGACCCGTTTCATTTGGAGGCTTACGGCGAAACGACTGTAAACTACAACAGGGACGTGGAGGTGTTCCCTGTGCTGAGCGCAATGTTTGAACAGATTTACGGCAGTTCGCCCTACAAATCCCCTACGGATATGGGTGTAAATATGGTCGGGAAATCCATTTTTGACGATGAGGCAGTGTGCGACGCGGCAAGGGCGGAAATCGTACGCCGCTATTACAAGGCGCTCTGCGACAGGCGCAAAGGCAACCTGACGGACGATGTCATATATAAACTGGAACTTTTGATGAAGCAGGCAGGAACAGGAACGGCGGACAGGCCCGTAGCGCAGGCCGCAAATGAGCGCGGAGAAGCAACGGGAGAGCCTGCCGCGGCAATTGAACTGCCGGACGGCACCATCGTAACGGGAAAAACGAGCGCGCTTTTGGGCGCGTCCTCCGCAATGCTGTTGAACGCGCTGAAAACGCTGGCAGGCATCGGCAAGGGCGTGAAGCTGATTTCGCCAACGATTATCGAGCCGATACAGAAACTGAAAGTGGGGCATCTGGGGAACCATAATCCCCGCCTGCATACGGACGAGGTGCTGATCGCGCTCTGCATCTGCGCCGCGACAGACCCACAGGCTGACCTTGCCCTGCGGCAGCTGGAAAAGCTGAAATGCTGTGAGGTGCATTCCACTGTAATACTTTCTTCCGTAGATGAAAATGTGTTCCAGAAACTGGGCGTAAACCTGACCTGCGAACCGCAGTATCAGACAAAGAAGCTGTTCCATGGGAAATAATGAACAGATGCAGGGGCGGATAGCCGCCCCTTTTTTGTTCCAGAAAAGCAAAAACAGATACAGGGAGGCAGTACATAATGTTGCTGAAAGATTCTATTGAACAAGCATTTGGATATGACGCAGAAGAAAGAATATTTCATTTCCTGGTTAAAGATGAGCTTTCCGACTGTGGCGGCGATACCGCCCGTTGGCTTCGCCTTTTTGAAAAATGCGAAACATGGAGAAAGCAGTTTCTGCTGTGGGAGAATGGAACCTATATAAATGGCGTGCATGGGTGGAATCTGGAAATAAATATTTGCAGCTTTCGCCCTCCTATGGGAGAACTTGAAAACCGGACAAAGTATTTTTACTGCATGACGCTCTTGATGGTTGTGAACCGTATGGGGATCGGTGAAAGAAGTACGCTGGCAGAATTTGGGGATAAAAACAATAATTTTTCTGCTGTAATCAGCGACTATTATGGAAATGAAGGTTATTTGGAACTGACGCCGGAACAGTGGCTGGAAGAAATTGCATATCTGCTAAAACAATCATGGGAGGGGTATCAAAAATTTTCAGGAAAAAATCCCGCATATCACAGAGAAATGGAAATAAATTACCCTAAATTTCAGGATATACTGGATTATCTTTCGCGGCAGTCCATAAGCGGCAACGTTGTACGTATGAACAGACATGGGGGAGATGACACCGTTTGGTACTTTGCAGAAGCATCAGACTGCTTTTATATTATGCAGCTGTCAGATTCTATGTAAATAACTGCTGAATTTGTAATTTCACAGGGGAAAGCCTTAAATTATGTCCTTTTCAAGGCTCTCCCCATTCAGGCAAGACCGCATGCGTCATTCATGCGCATGGTCATACATCTTCTGTATTTCTTCCGGCAGCATTTCCTGAATCCTGTCCTCACTGCCGTCCTTTATCGCCTGTTCATAATACCAGCATTTATAGCAGAGCATATCCAGTGTTTTTGCAAGCTGTTCCATCTCCCGCTCCACTGCCGCTTTCCTTTTCAGAAAAAGGCTCCTCCTCTGCGCGTATGTTTCCTTTCCCTGAGAGCACCATTCCATAAACTGCTTGATATCCCTGATTTCCAACCCTGATTTTTTCAGGCACTCTATTACCCTGAGCGTTTCCAGCTCCTTTTCGCTGAATTTCCGGATACCGGAAACGCGTTCCAGCCCCGGGAACAGACCTTCCTTATCGTAATAACGCAGTGTGGAAACCGGCAGGCGGAACAGTTCCGATACTTGCCCTATGGTATACATCGCATAATACTCCTTTGCTGAAATTCTCACTCAAACCTGCATTGCCGGATACTCGCCATTTACTGCAAATTCGGCAGGATGCAGCTTCACATAATCGTCCATGCGTTTGCAGATGTCATTCGCATCGCCATAATAAAACATATCCATCTGATGAAAATCATCGAAATTTTCATCTTCACTGAATGTTTCAAGGGCGGCAATCCGCTCGCTACGGTCAAACGGCACACTCCCGCCAAACACATCAATTGCTTTCTGGAAATTCTCCGCATATTCAACGGCGCCGACCAGCCGCATGCCTTCGATTGCGTCTTTCCATACGATCCCCGTAGAATTAAAGAAAAACTGGCTATGCCCGCCATTGCAGACCTCCGCATCATACCAGAATAAAGCCAGCAGTTTTCTCTGTGCATCGGAAAGCGGTTCGGCTTCCCTGTGATACACGTCAAGGCTGTCATAAATGCTGACCATATACCAAAACGGCTCTATCAGCTCCCACGCGCTGTACTTTCCTTCGGAAATATCTTTTTCGTTGAAATCATAATGTTTTTGCACCAGCTTTGCCGACATGCCGTCCCCTCCTGATATTTTCAAAAAAGAAAATTTATCCTTGACCTAAAGTTAAGTTTAAGTATTATAATGCATCATAATACAGAAAAATAACAACGTCAATCCATAAAGGAGGCAATACTATGGCAAAAAAAGTTTTGGTTATCAGCACAAGTTTAAGAGAGCGGAGCAACTCCGAAGCACTGGCGGACGCATTCGCGGAAGGTGCAAAGGCCGCCGGAAATGATGTAGAAAAAATTTCCCTTCGGGGAAAAAAGATCTCCTTCTGCCGGGGCTGTCTGGCATGTCTGGGAAAAGGGAGATGCGTCATACAGGACGATGCGCCCGCAATCACAGAAAAAATGAAAGGCGCGGAAGTCATCGTTTGGGCAACACCGATTTATTACTACGAAATGAGCGGGCAGATGAAAACCATAATTGACAGGGCAAATTCCCTCTATGAATCCGACTATGCATTCCGCGACGTTTATTTTCTTTCCTCTGCGGCAGAAAACGAGGAAGGCACTGACAGCCGGGCAATACAGGGGCTGGAAGGCTGGATTGCGTGCTATGAACGGGCTCAGCTGAAGGGCACAGTATTTGCGGGCGGCGTGACCGGCATAGGAGAAATGGAAGGACACCCCGCGCTGAAAAAGGCATATGACATGGGGAGCGCAATACAGTAAGAACTTATCCGTAAATAAGATACGTGCAGACTGCACAAAAACGGGGCATACGCACTGGCAGGCGGCGTAGCTGACCCTATGCCGGAAGACGCGCCATTCTATTTCAAGGATTATCACGCGTACTATAAAACAAGCCGCGGCTATCACGCGCGCTCCCTCAACTCCAACAACGGCTGGAACGTGACTTCCCCGCTTTCCTTCCTGAATATGCCGATTTTGCAGTACGCGGACGAAATACGCAGCGCAGTCCTTATGATACATGGGGAAAAGGCGCACTCCTGCTATTTCAGCAAAGACGCTTATGCAAAGCTGAATGGCAATAACAAAGAACTTTTTCTGATTCCGGACGCAGTACATACGGATTTATATGACAATATGGACATCATCCCCTTTGATAAAATGGCGGATTTCTTCCGAAAATACCTGTAAAGACAATTTCGCCTGCTGACTACATGCTATTTTTGACCCGCTGAGGGCAGCCGAAAAGGCTGTCCTTTTTCATGCTTCAAAATACGCTTTTTGCTGAGAAATTTATTTTCCTGCCGCTGAACTATGAAAATACGCACATTTTTCCCAAAAGAAGCGAAAAGTCGTCCTTGCGCCGATGTAGAAATTACGTTACTATGTAAAAGTAATGGGTCCGCATACAGAAAAATAAAGGGGCAGAATATGCCCCGCATGGCAATATGCCGACCCACAAAAACCAGACGCATATTATTTTTAGCAAAAAGGAATAGTTTTTTCCCGTCGGGGAGCCGTTTTCTATTGCGGAATGAGCAAAATGAAGTAAAGACAATCTGTACAGATGTAGAAACCAACAAGAGAACGGAAGAAATATTGTGATTTATATGAAAAAGTGGTATACTCTACTAAAAAGCCCCGGACAGCATTTGTGTTCCGTCACAGGTTTACTTGTGTCAGAACACAGATATCGGCAATGGCAGAAGCGCCTCAGCGCGATGCTGGCGGCTTTTTAACCCATCCCCAAAAATTCACTATGTAGTGGAGCGCCACAAGGCTTTACTTTATAAAGGAACGCCATACCAGAATACGGCGGCACAGTTTTGGGCCCATTCTGGCATGGGACAGCGGCGGTTCTGCCGCGGTGCAGTGCAATGCAGTTCAATTTACATCCAACAGGATATAGGAGGTAATGTGTATGAGCAAGAAATATGTTTATATGTTCAGCGAGGGCAACGCGTCCATGCGTAATCTGCTGGGCGGCAAGGGCGCGAACCTTGCTGAAATGACAATCCTGGGCCTGCCTATTCCGCAGGGCTTCACCATCAGTACAGAAGCCTGCACGGAATACAACGAAGGCGGCAAAAAGCTGACAGACGAAATGATCGCGCAGATTGATGCGGCTCTGGCAAAGCTGGAGGAAATCGCCGGCAAAAAGCTTGGCGACCCCGAAAATCCCCTGCTGGTTTCCGTACGCTCCGGCGCGAGAGCATCCATGCCCGGCATGATGGATACCGTTCTGAACCTGGGTCTGAATGACGTTTCCGTTGAGGGCCTTGCGAAAAAGACGGGCAATCCCAGATTTGCGTATGATTCTTACAGAAGATTCATTATGATGTTCGCAGACGTTGTTATCGGCGTTTCCAAGTCCAAATTCGAAAGAAAGCTGGACGAATACAAGGAAAAAGCCGGCGCAAAATTTGATACAGACCTGACAGCAGACGACCTGAAGGAAGTTACCGCACTGTTCAAACAGATTTATCTGGACGATCAGGGCAAGGAATTCCCTCAGGACCCCAAGGAACAGCTTTTCGAGGCTGCTATGGCTGTATTCCGCAGCTGGGACAACCCCCGCGCATTCGTTTACAGAAGAATGAACGACATCCCTTACAGCTGGGGTACAGCGGTTAACGTTCAGATGATGGTATTCGGCAACATGGGCGATACCTCCGGCACAGGCGTAGCGTTCACGAGAAACGCTGCAACAGGCGAAAAGGCTATGCTGGGCGAATATCTGGTAAACGCGCAGGGCGAAGACGTTGTAGCCGGCGTGCGCACACCGAAGCCCATCGCAAAGCTGCAGGAGGATATGCCCACAGTTTACGACCAGTTCATGGAAATCGCAAACAAACTGGAAAACCACTACAAAGACATGCAGGATATGGAATTTACCATTGAGGAAGGCAAGCTGTATTTCCTCCAGACAAGAAACGGCAAGAGAACAGCGAACGCTGCTCTGAGGATCGCTGTGGAAATGGTAGACGAAGGCCTGATTACAACAGACGAGGCTCTGATGCGCGTAGAGCCCAAACAGCTTGACCAGCTGCTGCACCCCGCTTTCGACCAGAAGGCTCTGAAAGCAGCGAAGCCCATCGGCAAGGGTCTGCCCGCTTCCCCCGGCGCGGCTGCCGGCAAGGTATGCTTCACAGCTGAGGACGCAAAGAGCGTTGCGGAAACAGGCGAACGCGTAATCCTTGTGCGTCTGGAAACCTCTCCTGAGGACATCGAAGGCATGGTTGCGGCAGAAGGCATCCTGACGGTACGCGGCGGCATGACTTCCCACGCGGCAGTTGTTGCGCGCGGCATGGGCACATGCTGTGTATCCGGCTGTGAGGAAATCAAAATGAACGAAGAAGCCAAAACATTTACTCTGGGCGGCCAGACATTCAAGGAAGGCGACTTCATCTCTCTGGACGGCTCCACAGGCAACATCTACGGCGAGGATATCCCTACCGTTGAGCCCGAAATCACAGGTAATTTTGAGAAATTCATGGAATGGGCTGACGCAAAGCGCGTGATGAAGGTCCGCACTAACGCTGACACACCGCACGATGCCCAGACCGCTATCGACTTCGGCGCGGAAGGCATCGGCCTTACCAGAACAGAGCACATGTTCTTTGAAGGCGACAGAATCATGAAGTTCAGAAAGATGATACTTTCTGATACCGTTGAAGAAAGAAAGGCTGCGCTTGCAGGCATTGAGCCTTTCCAGAAAGAGGACTTCAAAGGCATCTACAAAGCAATGGGCGAACGTCCCGTTACGATCCGTCTGCTTGACCCGCCTCTGCATGAGTTCATGCCCAACACAGACGAAGAGTTTGAAGTGCTGGCAAAAGAAACAGGCAAGAGCGTAGAAGAGCTGAAAATCAAAGCAAGAGGTCTGCATGAGCTGAACCCGATGATGGGCCACAGAGGCTGCCGTCTGGCGGTAAGCTATCCCGAAATCGCAGAGATGCAGACAAGGGCTATCATGGAAGCGGCTGTTGAGGTTTCCAAGGAAGAAAACATTAAGATTACGCCTGAAATCATGATTCCTCTGATTGGTGAAATCAAAGAGCTGAAATTTGTGAAAAATATCGTTGTAGAAACAGTAGAAAAGGTATTCGCAGAAAAAGGCGCGAAACTGGATTATCTGGTTGGTACCATGATTGAGATTCCGAGAGCTGCTCTGACAGCTGATGAAATCGCATCCGAAGCTGAATTCTTCTCCTTCGGTACAAACGACCTGACACAGATGACATACGGCCTGTCCCGTGACGACGCAGGCAAGATTCTGTCCGACTATATCGACAAGAACATTTACGAATGTGACCCGACGGCAAGACTGGACAGAACCGGCGTTGGTATGCTGATGAAATGGGCTGTTGAGAAGGCAAAACCCGTACGCCCCGACATCCATCTGGGTATCTGCGGCGAACACGGCGGCGATCCTTCTTCCGTAGAATTCTGCCATCAGATTGGCCTGGACTACGTTTCCTGCTCGCCTTACCGCGTGCCTATCGCAAGACTGGCTGCTGCACAGGCAGAGATTAACTTCCCCAGATAAGGGAAATCGGATTTTCCGGCAAAGGGCGGTAATGCTCTGACAAAGCATAAAAAGAACCCTGCATCTTATAAAGATGCAGGGTTTTTCTTTACAGGACAAACAGCTGTCAAAAAACTTTACTTCCCCAGCCTTACATCTTTTTCCAGCACAGCATCGAACGCCTTTGTCAGGGCGGATTCAAACCCTGCCGCCTGCAATGCGGTCACGCCCTCTATCGTTGTGCCGCCCGGCGAGCAGACCTGGTCAACCAGCGGCCATGGAGCCTCTCCGCTTTCCAGAACCATGCGCGCACTGCCCAGAACGGTTTCCGCCGTAATCTGAAGCGCCTGTTTTTTGGGCATTCCCGCTTTCAGCGCGGCTCTTGCCAGCGCATCCATATACATATACGCAAACGCCACCGACGCGCCGCCAATAACGCTGAATATCCCAAACTGCTTCTCCTCGATTTCCGCAACTGTTCCAATGGTAGAAAACATCTCTCTGACAATCTGCTTCTGCTCCTCCGAAACAAGCGCGTTTGCGCAGAGCCCCGATGTGGACGCTCCGATTTTCGCATTGATATTCGGCATCACACGCACGATGGGCGTATTTGCGGGCAGCAGCCCTTCCAGATATTCCAGCGTTTTCCCTGCCGCAATGGAAACCACCAGCGGACGCTCCGCCTTTTCCTCTATCGCTCCCGCAAGCGCGGGCACAACCTCCGCAAGCATCTGCGGCTTTACCGCAAGCACCAGCACATCGCTTGCCGCAACAACCTCCACGCCCGTCCGGCACGCATTCGCACCGCATGCCTTTGCAAGTTCCTCGGCAGAAACGACCGTTCGGCTGGTGATGCTGATATCCTTCCCGTCAAAACGGCTTTCCGTACTCCGCGTCATGCCTTTTATGATTGCGCCTGCCATATTGCCCGCGCCGATGAATCCATATTTCATGGCTGTCCCTCCTCCATCTCCAATGGGTTTTCTCTTTTTCCCAATCATACAATGAAACCCGCAGGCTGTCAAAAGAGATTTTTGAAAAAACGGAAAGGATTCTTTCAGGCTTGTTGAAATATATGCCGCTGTGGTAGAATAAACGGAAGAAAACATTTCAAAGCAAAGGAGATTGATAGTATGCTTGGCTTTCATGCCGATGGAATACGCCTGTTCGGCGCAGAAGAATCCCTTACCGCCGCACTGAAAAAAAGAGGGCTGCCCCTGCGCAAAACTTCTACGGGAAATACGCTGGTTTTCGCCGTCAATACCGCGGAGCCGCTGGAAAAACGTGTGTATGCCCCGTCCTTCCTTGCACCGCAGGCCCCGTGGTTTTCCTGCGTGACAGGCGATACTCCGCGCCCCGCGCCGTATACGCTTGCATTCCAGACAGAAAACGACCTTGCGGATTTTATTACGGCTATTTATTATTCCGCGCAGGGCTTCCTGCATCTGGATTTTGAGCTTGCAGAGCTTGTGCAGAAACTGAATCCCGATTCAGAAAGCCGTATTGTTTCTTTGCAGGAATCGGAATTCCACAGGATTGGGGAAGGCGCGTTCGCGGCGTGCTTCTGCTTTTTGGAGGGCGGCTTTCTGGAAAGTGACAGGCTGTTTGGCAAGCTGACGCGGGAATACGGCGTAGGCGCAGATAAAATACTGCTTGCGGGTTCGTTTGATTCCAAATACCAGTTCCTGCGCGCCTTTGTAACACAGAAGGGCTGACAGGATTCCCGAAGCCGCCCGCAAATTCTTCCCTGCGGCTTGTGCCTGCCTGCCGTTTGTGTTAGAATGAAAGAGGATGAAAAAGTGTGTTGTTATATGCAGGAGGTGCGGTTTTATGCGGCAAAGAGAAGAAACCATTAAGATCTGGACAGATATGTGGCTGGGGAACGATACCATGCCTATGGACGCAATTTTTACGGAAGACGTTGTTTACACCGAATGTTGGGGCAACAAATACAACGGGCGGGAAGAAATCCGCCGCTGGTTTGCAGACTGGCACAAAAACAACAGCATGGCTTTGTGGAAGGTTTCGGAATTCATCCATCAGAACGATAAGACTGTTGTGAAATGGCACATGGAAGCGGAATCTGCCGATGGCATCACCACGCGCGCCTTAGACGGGCTTTATCTGGTTGAGTGGGACAGCGCCGGACGCATCCGTTCCCTTGAGGAATATGGCGCCGCTCCCCGGAAAAAACAGCCTTACAGGGGTTAATGCGCAGTCATGCCTAAAGTTTTTCAAGCCGCCTTAACGGGCGGCTTTTTTATGTCCGAAAGCTATGGATTACAGGAAAACATTATTGCCAATTACTTCCAAAAATGCTATAATTTTTTCAAAAAGGGCCTTCCAAAAAACAGGCGGAAGGCTCAGTATCTCAGCGTTTCCCTGACAGGGAAACAGAAAGGCGGCATATGATGAAGGGAAGGATTGCGGCCCTTCTGCTGGCGGCGGCATGCATGACGGCGGCGGGCTGTGGGAGTGAAAAAAACGGTGATTCCGCGGGCGTACCGGAAACCGTCGCGCTGACACTTTGGGGCGCGGCAGAAGATGAAGCGCTTCTGCAAGAAACCATACGCACATTTGAACAGGAGTATCAGGGGCAGGCGAATTTCCAAATCACATTCGAAGTGCAGGGAGAGTCCGACTGCAAGGACGTGCTTTTGAGCGGTCTGGAGGCGGGCGCAGATGTGTTCACATTTGCAGACGACCAGGTAAGCGCACTGGCGGCAGCAGGCGCGCTCGACCCTGTGGAAAACGCCGAGAGCATCAAGCAGGCGAACCTTTCCGCGGCAGTGGACGCGGCAACCGTGCGGGATACGCTCTACGCTTACCCCCTTACTGCGGACAACGGCTATTTCCTTTACTACAACAAGCGATATTTCAGCGAGGAAGATATTCAGACGCTTGACAGCATACTGGACGCAGCTGCGGCAAACGGCGGCAAATTCGCGATGGACTGGTCGTCCGCATGGTATGTGTATTCATTTTTCGGGAATACAGGCATGGAAATTGTCCTGAATGAAGACGGCATTACAAACCACTGCACATGGAACCGGCAGGACGGGGCTGTCCGCGGAGTAGACGTGGCACAGGCCATGCTGGCAATCGCCCGCAAGCCCGGTTTTTCCAACAGAACTGACGAAGAATTTCTGGCAGGCGTACAGAACGGTTCCGTCCTTGCTGGCGTCAGCGGCGTATGGAACGCCGTTGCCATTGAAGAAGCCTGGGGGGCGGATATGGGCGCGGCAAAACTGCCGACTTTTACCTGTGCCGGACAGCAGATACAGATGGCGTCATTCTCCGGCTGCAAGCTGATTGGCGTAAACGCCTATTCCCAGCATTATGACTGGGCATGCAGGCTGGCGGAGTGGATTACCAATGAACAGAACCAAAAGCTCCGCTTTGAGATGCGCGGACAGGGGCCTTCCAATATCAACGCCGCCGCTTCCGCCGAGGTGCAGCAATCACCCGCGATTGCCGCCCTTCTGGAGCAGTCGGAGTTTTCGCAGCTGCAAAGGGTCGGCGGGAAATTCTGGGACCCCGTAACAGCTTTTGCCTTAAATATGGCAGCCGGAAACGCTACGGGTGAGGACCTGCAAAAACAGCTTGACAAACTGGTAGAAGGTGTAACGGCAAGGTAGGCTTCAGGCTTTACAGAACAGGGGAGGATAGGCATGAAGGGAAAATTCAGTATCCAGCAGCGGCTGATACTGCCGATTATCCTGCTGGGGGCGGTGGCATTGGTTTCCAACGCTTTGGCGGTATTCAGCATACATAACGTAAATTCCAACGCATCAAACATTGTGGATAATTATATGGTCGGGAAAACGCAGCTTGCGGAAATCCGCCGCTCCACAATGAATATCCATAAAATGGCTCTGTCCCATATCGTCGCGACAGACTATGGCACAATGATTGACGTTGTGCGGCAGATTAAGGAGGAAGAGGAAAATCTCGAAACATTTTTGGAGGCGTACAGCGGGTATGTTGATAAAGAAGAAGCTGAAGTATACCAAAGCCTGCTGGACAATTATGAATCCTTTAAGCACGCGCTGGTTTTTCTTGTCTGTGCAAGCGCGGACAGCAAAACGGATACGGCATACGCCCTTGCGAATGGGGACGTTGCCGCTTACGGCAGCGCGATTGAAAGCAATATCAGCGAATTGTACGATTCCATTACCACGCGTACAGAAAGCGCGCGCCAGCGGCTGCTTACGGTCTACATCGTTTCGCTGGTTATCAGCGTCGCGTCCATGGCGGCGTGCGTACTGCTTGCGCTGGCTGCAATCCGTATGATTATGGAATATGTGGTGAAGCCCATGAAAAGCGTAATGGCAACACTTCAGGACAGCTCGGAACGGGTTGACGCAGTGGTGGGCGAGGTACGCCAACGCACCCGCACATCAAGCAAAAACGCAAAGGATTTATCGGCATTGGCGGAACGGCTTTCCGGAGCAATCCGGCAGGTGGCAGGGAGCGCGTCCTCCATTAACGGCAATGCCGCGGATATGAAAAGTGATGTGTATACCATGGCGGAGGAATGTGCCGCTATCACAGAATACTCCATGTCGATGAAAGAGCGGGCAAACAACATGGAGCAGTCCGCACGCACGAATATGGAAACCATCGGCGCGAAAGTGGCGGAAATGCTTACCGTGCTGGATAATGCAATTGAAAACAGCCGCAGTGTTGATCAGGTCAATGTACTGGCAAAAGCCATACTGGAAATTGCCGCAAACACAAACCTGATTGCGATAAATGCATCTATCGAGGCGGCGCGGGCAGGGGAAGCCGGAGCCGGTTTTGCGGTCGTGGCGCATGAAATCCACCGTCTGGCAGATTCCTGTGGGGAAACCGCCGGACATATTCAGGACATCAATAAAGACGTGACCGATGCGGTATATAATCTTTCAGGCAGTGCGCAGGAGCTTGTGGATTACCTGAACCAGTCCATACTGACAGAATTTCGGGAGTTTGTTTCCACAGGTCAGCAGTATCATGAGGACGCGGCGTATATCGAATCTTCCATGGACGACTTTAACCAGCGCGCGGAACGTCTGCGAAGCTCTATGAACGAAATTGCCGCCTCCATCGAAAGCATCACAAAAGCACTGGATGAAGGTGCGGCAGGCATTACTGGCGTGGCAGGCAGTACGCGGAGCATGGTCGGAAATATGACGGATATTGCAAATCGTATGGACACAAATAAAGAGATTGTCGAAGAACTGAAAAAACAGACGGAACTGTTCGCCAATTTGTAGGAGGATTTTTCCGGCAAATGGAAAAACCATGAGGTGTCATTATGGAGATTGAACATATCGCGATGTATGTGGACGATTTGGAAGGTGCAAAGGCATTCTTTGTGAAATATTTTGAGGCGGAGCCAAATGAGCTTTACCATAACCCAAATACGGGGTTCCGCTCCTATTTTCTGACGTTTGACGACGGCGCGCGGCTGGAAATCATGAACAGGCCCGGGCTTGCCGCAGATACAAAAGATTTCCGGAAGGGCTTTATTCATATGGCTTTTCGTCTGGGCAGTGCGGAGCGTGTGGACGCGCTGACGGAACGCCTGCGGGCGGACGGCTATGAAGTCCTCAGCGGCCCCAGGACAACAGGTGACGGGTATTATGAAAGCTGTATTGCCGGAATAGAGGGCTGCCAGATTGAACTGACGATATGAGAAAACGCTTACAAGAACGCCCGTTATGGGCGTTTTTCCGGAGGGACAACCATGCGGGAAACAGAACCCATACCCATCACAATCGAATACCGGCTGACGGAGGAAGGCGCGGAAATCCTGCGTTTGCATGGACGGGCGGCAGAAATCCGCATCCCGGAATGTATCGCGGGCGTTCCCGTGGCTTCCATTGCAGAGCGGGCGTTTGCTGTGCAGGCAGAATTGCCGGAAACAGACGCAGAGGAACGCCCTGCCCTGCTGTCCTTTTCCATGGAAGGGGCAGAGCCCGCAGAAAAAGAACAGCCCCTGAAGCGGCTGTTCCTGCCGGATACTGTGCGGCATATCGGTGCATATGCCTTTGCGGGCTGTTCCGCACTGGAGCATCTGCATCTGCCGGAAGAGCTTTCCCTTCTGCCGGAGCATGCGCTGGACGGCTGTGCGGCATTAAAGCGGCTTTCCCTTCCGGCCGGGCTGGAGGAAATCGGCAGCTATGCCTTTTATAACTGTCGTACTCTGGCGGGGCTGGAGCTGCCGGAGGGGGTGCGGAAAATTGGGGCATACGCCTTTTATAACTGTCGGAATATGGAAAAAATCAATATCCCGCTGGCGGCGGCGGAGCTGAATACGGGGCTTTTCCTCAACTGTGACAGGCTGCGGGAAATCGCGTTCGGGCAGTGCCGCCATATTTCTGACCTGATTTCCGTATTGAACCATGAGCTTTGGCTGACAATAGACTTCCCGCAAACGGACGGGGATACAGAACGCGCCCGGCTGATACTGCCGGATTTCCAGTATGAATATATTGAGGATACGCCCGCGCGGCAGTTCCATCAGGTAAATTACGGTACGGGGCATATTTTCCGGCAGTGTGTTGGCAATTCAGAGATTGATTTCCGGCGGTATGACGAAATATTTTACCTGACAAGACGGGAGGATGCGGCGGCAACTGTCCTTCTGCTGGCGGTCAGCCGGCTGGAATACCCCTACAAACTGGAGGGACAGCAGAGGGAAAACTATCTGGATTATATCCGCGGGCATCTGCTCTGGGCGGCGGAGTATTTTATGGAAAAGAACGAGCCGGAGAAAATACGGCTGTTTGCGGACTGGGGGCTTTTTACGGCGGAAAACCTGCCGGAGGTGCTGGCAGCGGCGCAGAAACGCAGGAAAACGGAAATTGCCAGCCTCCTGATGGATTATCAGCATAAGCACTTTGGCGGGAAAAAGAAAAAAACATTTGAATTGTAGAACCGGTGTTTTCGGTTTAGAAAAGGGCCCACGAAAATTATGGACCCTTTTTATCTCAAAAACTCACAGGAACAGCGACACCGCACAGTACACAAGCAGCAATGCCATTATCAGGTTCAAGCCCTTCTTATACTGTTCGAAGAACCGCTGGAACATGGAGCCGAACAACAGCCAGAGGATATTTGAGAAAATAATCGTAACCCAGTTGATGGCCAGCACAATGGCGCACATCTGCAATGAATGGTCATATGGGAACACAAAATTCGTAATCAGCGTTATACCGAACAGCAGGCCCTTCGGGTTCGCGAACTGCAAGATCACACCCACCCAGAACGAAGTCGTATCCAGCTGGAAACGGCTTTTCTTTTTTTCCTTCGGTTTATCACGCCAAACTGCCCACGCCAGCCAGAGGATATATGCCGCGCCAAGGGGTGTCATAATCTGGATAATAGACGGTATGTAATGGTAGATGAATACGTTGCAGGCGATGGCGCAGAGCAGTACCAGCACGAAGCCAGTCGCTACGCCAAAGCAGAACTTAATCCCCCGGCGAAAACCGAATTTTGTGCCGTTCGCCATACACATCAGGTTATTCGGCCCCGGTGTAACGCTGGAAACCACTACATAGGAAAAAAACGCAATCCAATCCATTCCCAAATCCTCCTCCCGCACACCGTGTAAAACCTTGGGGACGCCGCCCCAAAAGCCCTGCAAGGGGCTTCGTCCCTTGGCCCGTTTTCAACCGCACAGCTGCGCGGCTGGGAACAAATTTAATACTAAAGCATTTTACACCTTGTTTCATGAAAGCATAGATAAATCCCGCAAAACACAGTTTTGCGGGAAGCGGGGCAAAGTCCTGCGGTTCTACTCATCTTCCCCGTTGTCGCTCATGGGCTTGACCGGCAGCCCGTTCACCAGATGGTGCAGGTCATTATCCTCGTTATACATTTCATTGATTTTGTACAAAAGTGTCATTAAGCTGTCAGTCAGGTGTACATTTTCCACAAGAACATCGTCCGGCACCTGCAAATCCACATGGCTGAAGTTCCACATGCCTTTTACGCCCCATTTCGCAAGTGAATTTGCCACTTTCACTGCCTGCGAACGCGGCAGGGTCAGTATCGCCACATCCACAGGATGCGTGCGCACATATTCTTCCATCTGGTCCACATCATAGACCTCCACGCCGCGGATTGTCATGCCGACAAGGCGCGGATTGACGTCGAACACCGCTTTGATGACAAACCCTCTTTTTTCAAAATTGGTATAATTCACCAAAGCCTGCCCGATATTGCCGCCGCCTACGACAATCATATTATACAATCTGTCCAGGCCGAGTATCTTTTTGATTTCATTATACAGATATTCCACATTATAGCCGTAGCCCTGCTGGCCAAAGCCGCCGAAATTATTGAGATCCTGACGGATTTGGGACGCGGTAATGTTCATCTTCGCGCTGAGTTCCTTTGATGAGATGCGCGTGATGTCGCTTTCCAACAGGTCACCCAAATAGCGGTAATATCTGGGCAATCTATTGATTACTGCAGGGGAAATCCTTTTTTCGCTGTCCATATTATCCAAATCCTCTCATACTGAACTTATTTTCAGTATAGCACGCACGTTATTTTATTGTCAACAATAACTCTTTCTTTCGCGCCATTTTTCTGTTATGATAAAGGGCAGAGGACAAGCCAAACGGAGGGTTTCAAAATGATATTAGCAGCAAGACAGCTTCAGAAAAGCTACGGAATAGATGTGATTTTGGAAAAAATCACCTTTCATCTGGAAGAACGTGAGAAAGCCGCGGTTGTCGGGGTCAATGGCGCGGGTAAAACAACGCTCTTCCGCATACTGACCGGAGAGGCGTCCCCCGATGGCGGGGAGCTTTTCCTGAAAAAAGACGTATCTGTGGGTTATCTGGCGCAGAACCAAAAAATAGAAAGCGACCGCACAATTTATGAAGAAATGCTATCGGTTTTCAGGAAAATAATGGAAACGGAATCAAAACTTCGTGAAATGGAAAACGAAATGGGGAAGTATGAAGGGCAGGAATTGTCGGACAAGATGGCGGAATACGCCGCCTTACAGCTTTTTTTTGAGCAAAATGACGGTTACGGCTATCAAAGCCGCCTGCGGGGTGTGCTGAAAGGGCTGGGCTTTTCCGAAAAGGATTGGAACCGCCCCATGAACCAGCTTTCCGGCGGGCAGAAAACAAGGGTATGGCTGGGCAGGCTCCTGCTTTCCAAGCCTGACCTGCTGCTTCTGGACGAACCTACCAACCATCTCGATATCGCTTCGATAGAATGGCTGGAGGATTTTCTGCGCTCCTATTCCGGCGCAGTGCTTATTATATCGCACGACCGCTATTTTCTGGACAGGATCGTCACGAAGGTCATTGAAATCGAAAACAAAAAATCGTCTGTTTTCAACGGCAATTATACTTTTTACAGCCAGCAGAAAGAAATTCTGCGGGAAAGCCAGCAGAAAGCCTATGATTTGCAGCAGAAGGAAATCAAGCGGCAGGAAGATGTAATCCGCACATTGCGCGCCTACAACCGCGAAAAATTTATTAAACGCGCGGAAAGCCGCGAAAAGGCATTGGACAAAATGGAACGGCTCGACCGTCCCGAAGCCCTGCCCGACCAGATGCGCCTGACGCTCACGCCGCAGATTATCAGCGGGAGCGACGTGCTGCATGCTGAAAACCTTTCCAAAACCTACAACGGGCATAAGGTTTTTCAAAATGTATTTTTCGATATCAAGCGCGGGGACAAGGTGGCCGTCATCGGACCCAACGGCGCAGGGAAATCGACACTGTTCAAAATGCTCCTGAAAGAGGTTTCCTCTGACAGCGGGCTGATACGCTTCGGCACGAACGTCCACGTCGGCTATTACGACCAGGAACAGCAGAAGCTGGACGAGAGCAAGAGCATATTCGATGAAATTGCCGACACCTACCCTGCCCTGACGTCAGGGCAGATTCGGAACGTTCTGGCAGCGTTTGTATTTACGAATGATGATGTATTCAAGCCCATTTCCGCATTGAGCGGAGGCGAAAAGGGGCGCGTTTCTCTGGCAAAAATCATGCTTTCCAAGGCGAACCTGCTCATGCTGGACGAGCCTACCAACCATCTGGACATGTTTTCCAAGGAGGTTTTGGAAGACGCAATCAACTGCTACGAAGGCACCGTTTTCTACATTTCGCACGACCGTTATTTTATCAACCGAACTGCCGAAAAGATATTGGAACTGACGCGGGCAGGCGTTGCGCAATATGCCGGAAACTATGACTACTATCTGGAAAAGAAAGCGGAACGCGAACGCAACGAGGCAGAAAAACTACGCGAAAATCCACAGACAGCACAACCCTTGAAAGCTGCGCCGCAGCCCGCGAGCGATACCAAAAACGACTGGCTTCGGCAAAAGGAACAGCAGGCGGCAGAACGCAAGCTGGCCAATAAGATTGCGCGGATAGAATCGGAAATTGAAGAAACCGAGGCGGCAATCGCCAAAGCAGATGCGGATATGGCAGCCGCAAGCTCAGATTACACCAAAGCACAGGAAATTTTTGAGCAGAAAACCGCTCTGGAAGAAAAGCTGGAAACGCTTTACGCTTCCTGGGAGGAACTGCACGAGGGCTGACAGGTTCAAAGGCGGGAAAGGGTTTGAAAGCCCTCCCCGCCTTTTGTTTTACTGTTTTTCGCCGGGGCGGTACGTCAGAACGTCCTCCACGCGGCAGCCCAGTGCGTAGCAGATTCTTGCCAGAACGTCCAGATCCATTTTTTCCACCTGTCCGCCAAACCACTTATTGACCACCTCAAACCGCACATTTATCAGCTTCGCGAGCTGATTGCGCGAAACGCCGCGCTGCTCCATCAGCTCCCGCAGCGTCAGCTCTACCCTTCCATAATCCGCCAGTATCAGCACCGGCCGTTCTTCCATATGTGTTCCCCTCCCCGCCGCCATATTCCAGCAGCTCTTTTGAGACCATTATAGAACGTTACTATCTGTATGTCAATCCTTTACGCCGTTTCCCCTGCCGTTTTCCGTATGCGGATGACGATTTCACAGCAGTCCTCCTCCTGCCTGTCCTCATAAAGCACATCCATTCCGGAACGCCGAATCACCTCCACAGACTGCTTTATCGTATTTGTAAACAGACGGAAATCCGAGGAACGGACATATCGTTTTTCCCGCTGTTCCGCGCGCTGTACGCTGAGCCGGCGCATTTCCTCCAACGTTTCCTGAATGGCTTCTTCCGTCCGCTTGACGTTCATTTCCTCCCGCACCATTCTTTGCAGCATCATCAGGCGGCTTTCCTCATCGGGCAGCTTCAACAGGGCGCGGGCGTGGCGTTCCGTAAAATGGTATTCCAGAAGCATTCGTTTGACAGGTTCCTCCAGCTTCAGTACGCGCAGCTTGTTCGCAATGGAGGACTGGCTTTTTGAGAGCTTCACCGCAAGCTCCTCCTGCGTCAGCCCGTAATCCTCCATCATGCTGCGGTAGCCCTCGGCTTCCTCCAGAAAGCTGAGGTTCTGCCGCTGGATATTTTCAATGAAAGCAAGCGCGGCACTGTCGCTGTCGCTGACTTGCAGGAGTATCGCGGGGATTGTTGTCAATCCCGCCAGCTCAGAGGCGCGCAGGCGGCGTTCGCCCGCCACAAGCTCATAATAGCCGCCGCTCATTTTCCGTACGGTGATGGGCTGCAATACGCCATAAGACAAAATACTTGCGGAAAGCTCCTCCAAAGAGGCGCGGTTGAAATATTTTCTGGGCTGGTAAGGGTTGGGGCGGATTTTATCAATAGGCAGCTGATAAACTGCCTTATCTTTTTTAGGGCGTTTCTCCGGGAATTTTAAGACTTCCATAAATCAGGTTCCTCCTTTGCTGTATGGCGCGCGTGTTCCGCGCTGTCCCTTCTGCCCGTTCGGCAGAGGCATGATAAAACGATGAAAACGTAACTGTTTTTTTGTTTTTCTTCATCATATCACAGCTTTTTCCGCCATAGGGAAAAACAGTACAACAAAAAAAACACCGGCTCGACAAAAAACAACCACACAGCATGGAAATGCACCTATAGACAAACATTCATTTTGTTCTTGTATAAAATACATATGTCCGTCATTTTTACCAGTAAGCTTGTTATATTTATGTCAATTTTTGCATGTTCCGCCGAAGATGTTGAAAGGATATAAAAAAAGCGTGTTTTCGGTTGACGGTTCTGTCCAAAGTGTTATAATTTTTTTATCGTTTTCATGTTGGGAAAGTTTCATCTTTATTTTATGAAGAAAAGCCGAAGCCTTCCCGATACAGGCATTTATTTCGCAGAACATATTTTAACAAGGAGAATCTATCATGAATCAGAGCACACTTTACCGGATTATTGCAGCAGCACTGGTTGTTTTGGCGATTGTATTGATCAACGTCCTCAAGGACAGCCCGATGATACGGATAGTGGCAATTTTAGTCTGCTGTCTGCTCGCTGTTGGCATCAGTTCCAAGGCAGGAAAATCGTAATCATTCCGGGGCTGCCGTCCCCGCCACATCATTTTTGACAGGAGGCTTATTTTATGGAAAAAAGAGTGTATAATTTTTCGGCGGGGCCGTCCATGCTGCCGCTTGAAGTGCTGGAACGGGCGCAGAAAGAGCTTGTCTGTTACCCTTCCTGCGGGATGTCCGTGATGGAAATGAGTCACCGGTCTAAAATGTTCGAAAATATTCTGGAGCAGGCAAAGGCTGACCTTAAGGAGCTAATGCATATTCCAGACAATTATAAAATATTGTTTTTGCAGGGCGGCGGTTCCACGCAGTTCGCCATGGTCCCGCTGAACCTGATGAACAAGAGCAACAAGGCAGATTATGTCGTCACAGGGCAATGGGCAAAAAAAGCTGCGGAGGAGGCAAAACGCTACGGGAATGTAAACATCGTCGCGTCCTCGGCTGATACGACATTTGACCGCATCCCCGCGCTGGACAAAAGCAAATTTACGCCGGACGCAGATTATTTTTATATTACGCTGAACAACACCATATACGGCACACGCTGGACAGAACTGCCTGATACAGGAAATGTACCGCTGGTGGGGGATATGTCTTCGTCAATTCTTTCACAGGAAATCGACATTACAAAATTCGGCCTGCTTTATGCAGGGGCGCAGAAAAATCTCGGGCCTGCCGGTGTAACGGTTGTAATCATCCGCGATGACCTGCTGGGCAACGAAATGGATTTCACACCGACCATGCTGAAATACAGTATACACGCGGACAATAATTCCCTGTATAACACCCCGCCGACCTACGGCATATATTTCGTAGGGCTGGTATTCGACTGGGTGAAACGTCAGGGCGGCGTTGCGGCGATACAGAAGATAAACGAGAAAAAAGCCGGGATACTGTATGATTTTCTGGACGCGTCCAGCCTGTTCAGGGGAACAGTTGTCAAGAAAGACCGTTCGCTGATGAACGCGCCGTTCATACTGCCGACAGAAGAACTGAACGCAAAGTTTATCAAAGAAGCCGAGGCGCAGGGCTTTGTAAACCTGAAAGGCCACCGTACTGTGGGCGGCATGCGTGCAAGTATGTACAACGCCATGCCTGTCGAGGGCGTGGAAAGGCTCGTTGCATTCATGGAACAATTTGAAAAAGAGAATAGATAAAGACCTTGGAGGTGCTGCCTCCAAACCTCCGCAAGCCCTTTCAAAAGGGCTTGACCCCAAACTCTATTACCAGCCGCATATCCATGCGGCTGGAATCACCAAGAAGTTAAACCCCTGCAAAACGCAGTTTTGCGGCAAACGGGTCAAGGGGTGAAACCCCTTGCAGGGTGGCGGGACAGCGTCCCGCGGTCTTGAAAAGGAGAATAAACATGTATACCATACGCACGCTGAACAATATTTCCCCGCTGGGGCTGGCAAACCTGCCGGAAAAAAATTTCACGATCAACGACACCGCCGAAAACCCGGACGGCATTATCCTGCGCAGCTTCGACATGCATAATATGGAGCTGAACCCCGGGCTTCTGGCCGTTGCCCGGGCCGGCGCAGGCACGAATAACATTCCCATTGACCGCTGTACGGAGCAGGGCGTGCCTGTGTTTAATACCCCGGGTGCAAACGCAAACGCCGTAAAGGAGCTTGTGCTTGCCGGACTGCTTGTGTCCTCCCGTCGCATCGTTGCCGGGTCGAACTGGGTGCAGTCCCTGAAGGACAGCGGCGAAAACATTGAAAAAGCGGTTGAAGCCGGCAAGAAAAAATACACTGGTCCGGAAGTTTCCGGCAAAACTCTGGGCGTCATCGGTCTGGGCGCGATTGGTGTGCTGGTCGCAAACGCCGCGCTGGATTTGGGCATGAACGTCATCGGCTATGACCCCTTCCTATCGCTGGAATCCGCCTGGCACCTTTCCCCTGCGGTCGAGCGCGAGGATTCCATGGAAGATGTTGTTTCCAAAAGCGATTACATCACCCTGCATATCCCGCTGAACGAAAAAACACGACATACCTATGATGAAAAGCTGTTTTCCGTAACAAAGCCCGGCGCGCGCCTGCTGAATTTCGCCCGCGGCGGACTGGTGGATAATGACGCGCTGAAAAAAGCCATTGCGGACGGCATCATCGCGCGCTACATTGTTGACTTCCCTTCGGAGGATTTGCTGGGCGATGCGTGGAACATCATTGTTACGCCGCATCTGGGCGCATCTACGCCGGAATCCGAGGAAAACTGTGCCATAATGGCGGCGCAGGAAATCCGCGAATACCTGACCTACGGGAATATCAAAAATTCCGTAAATTTCCCGAACTGCGTTGTGCCGTACAACGGCAAACCGCGCATTGCCGTATCCCACAGGAATATCGTGAACATGATTGGGCAGCTGGGCGCGGTGCTGACGAAATACCATGTCAATATCGACAAGCTGGTGAACAACTCCAAAGGCGATTTGGCGTACAACATCATCGTATGCGATGACCTGCCGGAAAACGAGCAGGATTTAGTCAACGACCTTTACGCCATCAACACCGTAATAAAAGTACGCATTTTGAAATAAAAAAAATAAGGCCCCGGGCTCTGCTCCAAAAAACAAAGACCTTGGGCTCTGCCCACACCCGTCCGCTTTTTGAAAAAAGCGGAACCAAAAACTTTTATTTCCGCAAAACTTTGTTTGTGGAAGAGATTTTCCAGACGCATGAAATGCGGCTGGCAATCCCGGGTCAAGGGGGCGGCTGCCTCCTTGTGGGTGTTTGAGGGCAAAGCCCTCAAGGTCTTAGAATCTACACACTTTGCAATAACTCAGACCCCGGGCTCTGCCCATACCCGTCCGCTTTTTGAAAAAAGCGGAACCAAAAACTTTTATTTCCGCAAAACTTTGTTTGCAGAAAGATTTTCCAGACGCATGAAATGCGTCTGGCAATCCCGGGTCAAGGGGGCGGCTGCCTCCTTGTGGGTGTTTGAGGGCAAAGCCCTCAAGGTCTTAGAATCTACACATTTTGAAAGGCAACCGCTTATATTTAAGGAGGATTTTATGGCGACAATCAGACCCTTTATGGCAATCCGTCCCGCGGCGGCATATGCCAAAGACGTTGCGGCCCTGCCGTACGATGTAATGAACAGCGAAGAAGCGCGGGAAATGGCGGCAGACAAACCCCATTCCTTCCTGCATATCGATAAAGCGGAAATCGACCTTCCGCCCGACACAGACCCTTACAGCAGCGCAGTATATGCCAAGGCGCGTGAAAATCTGGAGCGCATGATTTCCAACGGTATTTTTCAGCAGGACCTCCTGCCCGACCTCTATATCTACCGCCTGACAATGGACGGCAGAAGCCAGACAGGGCTTGTTGCCTGTACATCTGTAGACGAATATCTGGACGGTACAATCAAAAAACACGAACTGACCCGAGCCGACAAGGAAGCCGACCGTATCCGCCATGTGGATACGCTGAACGCAAACACCGGCCCGATTTTCCTTGCCTATCCGGAAAACGTAAACATCAAAGCAGTCATTGACGGCTGGGCAGCCTCTGCCGCACCTGTGTACGATTTCGTTTCCGAAGACGGTATCGGCCATACCGTCTGGGTTATCGACAGCGATACGGAAATCGGCTTGCTTGTGCAGTATTTCCGGGAAGTGACAAACCTCTACATCGCTGACGGCCATCACCGCAACGCCTCTGCCGTAAAAGTCGCTCTGAAACGGCGGGAGGAAAATCCGGCGTATACCGGTGAGGAGGAATTTAACTATTATCTTTCCGTACTGTTCCCGGCGGAAGAACTGGCTATTTTCGATTACAACCGCGTAGTAAAGGATTTGAACGGGAACACCCCTGAAGAATTTCTGGCAAAAATCAGTACGGCGTTTCACGTGGAGCCGTTTACCGGAGAAGGGCCGTACCGTCCGGAAGCGGCGCATAAATTCGGGCTGTATCTGGCAGGAAAATGGTACAGGCTGACTGCAAAGGCGGAAATTTTATCAGACGACCCTGTGCTGGGGCTGGATGTTTCCCTGTTGCAAAAAGAACTGCTGGAACCCATCCTCGGCATTGGCGACCCGCGCACGGATAAGCGGATTGATTTTGTCGGCGGCATACGCGGTCTGGGAGAACTGGAACGGCGTGTAGACAGCGGCGAAATGGCACTGGCGGTTTCCATGTTCCCGACGTCTATGGCAGAGCTGATGCGCGTGGCAGACGAAGGCAGGACGATGCCGCCGAAATCGACCTGGTTCGAGCCAAAGCTACGCAGCGGGCTGTTTATCCATGATTTAGGGGAAAGACCTTGAGGGTTTCTCCCTCAAACTCCTACAAGGGCTTTCAGCCCTCGACCCATTTTCCGCAAAACTGCGTTTTGCGGGAAGGCAACAATATATACCCTCCTTAACAAGAGTAAAAAAGGATAAAAAGCCGCTTTTTGCCTATACTAATGGCGGAGAGGAGGTTTTTTCATGAAAAAATTTGCAACCGGCTTACTGATTGGCGGCGCGATGACGATGGCAGGCGTCGGCTATCTTATGCAGGACAGGCGCGCCTGCCGCAAAATCGTAAAAAACGGCAAAAGAATGGCAGTCAAAGCGGAGGAAGCCATCGATGACATCATCGACGACATGATGAGCTGATTTCGGCACAGGGAAAAAGCGGGTACCTTTCGGTATCCGCCTTTTCCTTTTGTACTTATCCATCTTTTCAGGTTATAGAGGGGGGATATTATGTCGTCATGGATATTGGTCATTTCCTTTCGACACACTTATCATACCATCTCTTTTTGAAGGATTTTTGTACAAATCCTGTCATATTTCTTAAGAATTGCCAACAAAATTCTGAACAGGGAAAATCCTTCTCTTATTCCTCCCGCTCCAAATTTTTCCTTAAAATAGTTTTAATGTAAAAATAATTGACACGAAAATAGTTTTATATTAAAATCATTTCATGTTGTTTGACCCGCACGGGGGCGGCTGTCCGGCAGCATTTTTTTGCAACCCGTTTCACGCCTGCTCTGCCCCGTGCATTTTGAAAGAAAGGAGATTCCCATGCGGCAAATCACAAGCAGGGAAATTGCGGCCTGTGTCCTGACGATGTCTACCAATTTCCTGCGCTGGCACAAGACATACATCGAAAAATCCTGCAACATCAAGGCGGGGCTAATGGAACACAACCTCACCATCCCCCAGCTTCAGATTTTATTTTTCCTCCGCATGAACCCGAAGATACGGACGGTTTCCGCGCTTTCCGCCGAACTTTTTATCAGTAAGGGCAGCCTTTCGCTGATGCTTACCAAGCTGGAAAAGAACGGCTACCTGCGTAAGGACGCGCCCGAAAAGGAAGACGATGGCAGGAAAGTCTATCTTTCTCTGACCGACCGTGCCCGGGAAGTTTTGAAAGAAGCGGAGGAAACTCTGTTGAAAAGCACTTCCGCCGTTTTTGAGCAGATGGACGATGAAGCAAAAAACAAATTTTACGATAAACTGATGGAATTACAGCAAATTTTTGCAATAGGAGGTATCAAGTTATGAAAAAGCAAGCAATCGGGGCTTTGACCCTCTGCGCTGTTCTGTTCGCCGGCTGCGGCCAGGAGGAAATCCCTGAGGAAAAGACCCTGCGTACTGTAGAAACGGAAACGGTCGGCAAAACAGCCATCGCAAGCGGGTTTTCCTATTCCGGCAAGGCGGCGCCTTCCAAAGAGGTTTCTGTCGTGCCGACTGTGCCGGGGAAGGTCATCAATTTCAATTATGACGTGGGCGATACCGTACGGGAGGGCGCAGTGCTTTTCTCTGTGGATTCCGCAGACCTGCAAAACAACCTCCGCAGCCTTGAAGCGAATTACCACGTGGCGGAACTGAATCTGAACAACACGAAAAATACATATGAAAACAACAAAATATTGTTTGACGAAGAAATCATTTCGCAGACCGAGTTTGACCAGATAAAGCTGGGCTATGAAACGGCGGAGGCAAACCTCACCGCAACACAGATACAGATTGACAACCTGAAGAAAAACATTGCCGACTGCACTGTTACCTCCCCCATGTCGGGCGTGATTGCCCAGCGCGGGGTAGAACGCGGCGGCTTTGCTTCGCAGGCGGCACCGGCATATACCGTAATGGATTTATCCACCATTAAAGTAGAAGTCGGCGTTTCCGAGCAGGTCGTCAATACCATTGCCATCGGGGACGAAGTCGCGGTAAAAATGACAGCTGTTTCCGCGGAACCGCTGACAGGCAGAGTTTCCACTATCAGCCCCTCCGCAGGGCAGACCGGCACATATACCGTCAAAATCGAGCTGAATAATCAGGATGGCGCGATAAAAGCAGGCATGCTGGCAGAAGTCAGCTTCACGATGGAGCAGTCCGAGGAGGCTTTCGTCCTGCCGCGCAACGCTGTGCTGACAAAGGACGGCGAAACCTATGTCTATATCCTGGAAGGGAACACCGTGAAAAAGACGCCTGTGGAAACGGGCATTGAAACGGGTGAAACCATTGAAATCAAAAGCGGGCTTTCCGAAGGCATGGAAGTCGTAACAAAAGGGCAGACCTATATTTCCGACGGCGAAGAAGTCAACACTGCCGATTCTGCACAGAAAACACCCGAAAATACAGAAACAGATGCAGAACCGGAAACAGCGGAAGATGCGGAAGGAAAGGAGGAATAAACCATGTTCTCCAAGCTTTGTATTCGCCGCCCTGTAACGACGGTTATGGTAACGCTGATGGTATTCATCGCGGGCATTGTTTCCTATATGAATCTGGACCAGGCGCTGATGCCGAATGTTGACCTGCCCATCGCAGTCGTTATGACAACCTATGTCGGCGCAGGTCCGGAAGAAATTGAAAACCTCGTCTGCGAGCCTTTGGAGGAGGCATTAAGCTCCGTTTCAAATATGGATACGGTCATGTCCATTTCCTCCTCAAACGTCGGCATGATTATCCTGCAGTTTGTAGACGGGACGGACATTGACCTTGCATCTGTAGATATCCGGGAGGTGCTCGACCAGACGAAATCGCGCCTTCCGGATAACGCGGACGAACCTGTACTGCTTAAAATGGACATCAACGCCATCCCCATTTATCTGGGCGTTACAGCGGAAAACCTCGACCTGAACGCGCTGAACGATTTGCTGGAGGACAGCGTGGTAAACCGTCTGGAACGTCTGGAAGGCGTGGCCTCTGTCGGGCTTTCCGGCGGCATTGAAAAGGAAATCCGTATCACCGTAGACCCCGGCAAGCTGGCGGGCTATGGAATCAGCACAGGCACACTTTCTCAGGTGCTTGCGGCAGAAAACATGAACCTGCCTTCCGGTTCTCTCTCTCAGGGCAGCACAACAGTGCAGGTGCGTACCATTGGTGAATTTACCTCCCTGGAGGAAATCCGCGACCTGCCGCTGACAACGGGGACGGGCGCGGTGATACACCTGAGCGACGTGGCAAGGGTGGAGGAAACGGAGATTGACCGCAATTCCTTCACCATTATCAACGGAAAAAACGGTATTCTGGTTTCTGTTGATAAGCAGTCCACAGCAAACCTTGTAAAAGTCAGCGAACGGCTCCAAAGGGAAATCGGCAGACTGCAAAGGGATTTCCCTGAACTGGAAATCAACATGCTGACAGATACCTCCGAATATATCCAGCTTTCGCTTTCCAACGTCACGCAGACAGCCCTGCTGAGCGCAGTTATCGCGTTTTTCGTGCTCCTGCTGTTCCTGCGCAACGCCATAACGTCGCTGATTATCGCCGTATCTATCCCAACGTCCATTATGGCGACATTCGCCCTGATGTACCTGACGGGAATCAATATGAACATGATTTCCATGGGCGGCGTGGCGATTGGTATTGGTATGCTGGTGGATAACTCCGTCGTTGTTCTGGACAGCATATACCAGCATTTTGAACGGGGATACAGTGCGGCGGAATCCGCCGAAGTCGGCACAAGAGAAGTTACCATGGCGGTTATAGCGTCCACGCTGACGACGGTTGCCGTATTCGTGCCCATCGCCCTGACAGGCGGCACAACGGGCGCAATGATGAAAAACCTTTCCTTTACGATTGTTTTTGCACTGGCGTCCTCTCTGGTGGTTTCCATCACGTTTGTGCCGATGGCGTGTGCCCTCCTGCTTTCCCGTCAGGGCCGCGCATGGAAAAGCAGGCTGTTCCTTTCCCTGCTGGATAAATGGGACAGTGCGCTGGATAAACTGAACAGAAGTTATGAAAAAGCCCTGCGCTGGGCTTTGAAGCACAGGAAAAAAACGGTGCTTATCGTACTGCTGGTATTTATCGGCAGTTTGTTCACCATACCGATTACAGGCATGGACTTCATGGCGGGCATGGATCAGGGTACCGCAAATATTACCGTAGAACTGCCCAACGGCACAGAACTGGACGAAACCGAGGAAATGGTCGGAGAAGTGCTTTACCGGCTGGAGAGCATACCGGAAATCGAATTGTACTACGCCAATGTCGGCGCGGGTATGATGAGCAGCGGAACATCCTCCGCCACAGTTACGGTAAACCTTGTCCCCGCTGACGAACGCAGCCGCTCCACAGACGAAGTCTGTGAGGAAATCAAAGAGCTTTTGAGTGATATGGCAGGGGCGGATATTACGGTCGCCTCCTCCAATTCCGCGATGGGCTCTATGGCCTCTGCGGACGTAACACTGAACGTATATGGCTATGACTCTGCAACGCTTTTGAGCGTAGAGCAGGACTTGATCGAACTGCTCTCCAATGTAAACGGCATTACAGATGTAGAAGGCTCCACAGGTGAAACCGTACCGGAGGCAAAAGTAACGGTTGACAGGAGCAAAGCCTCCCTTTACGGTATCACAACTGCCTCCATTGCGGGCGCGCTGAATACTGCCATTACCGGCAGCACAGCAACGCAGTATAAGGTAGGCGGCACAGAAATTGACGTTGTTCTGCGCTATGATACGGACGAACTGAACTACCTGACAGATTTGAGCAACCTGACAATACCATCGGCATACGGCTCTCAGGTCTCCCTTTCGGACGTGGCAACCATTACGATGGGCGAAAGCGCGACTTCCATTTACCGCGAAAACCAGAGAAACTACATCACGCTGAACGCCAGCGCGAAAGACCTCAGCGGCAGCGAAGCACAGAAACTCGTCCAGAACGCCCTTGCGGGCTATTCCTTCCCGGAAGGCTGTACCTATGCGTTTTCCGGCATGATGGAAATGATGAATGAATCTTTCAGCAGCCTGTATACCGCGCTTGTCGTGGCTATCCTGCTGGTTTATATGATTATGGCGTCACAGTTTGAATCCCTGCGGTATCCCGCAATCGTCATGTTCTCCATGCCTCTGGCTATCACGGGCGGCATACTGGGTCTGTTCCTTACGGGCAATACCATCACCATGCCGGCATTCATGGGCTTTATCATGCTGGTCGGCATGGTCGTAAATAATGGTATCGTTATGGTGGACTACACCAACCAGCTCATGAACCGCGGGCTGAACTGCATGGACGCGCTGACGACAGCTGGGCCGCGCCGTCTGCGCCCGATATTGATGACGACGCTTACCACAGTCCTTGGTATGCTCCCGATGGCGCTTTCCACAAGCGAAGGCAGCGAGATGATGCACGGGCTTTCTATCAGCGTTATTTTCGGGCTGTCGCTTTCCACGCTGGTTACGCTGATATTCATTCCGGTGCTGTATATGTGGATGAACGAGCGGAAACGCAGAAGAAACGCAAAAAAAATGGCAAAACAGATTGCGGGAAATTCAAAGCCGTCGGGAATCGGCGCATAAAGAAGGTGTGGAAATGGCAGCTGAAAACGAATTAGGCACTTTGCCGGTAAAAAAACTGCTTGCAAAGCTGGCTATGCCGGCAATCGCGGCGCAGGTAGTAAACCTGCTGTATAACGTGGTTGACCGAATCTATATCGGGCATATTCCAGAAACAGGCAAGCTTTCCCTGACAGGGCTTGGGGTGTGTATGCCGCTCATCCTGCTGATTTCAGCATTTGCCGCGCTTGCGGGCATGGGCGGCGCGCCAAGGGCCTCCATCATGCTGGGCCGCGGGGATAAGGATGAGGCGGAGCGCATATTGGGCAACTGCGCTTCGCTCCTGCTCCTGATTTCTATTATACTGACGGTTGTTTTCCTGTTTTTCGCGGAACCATTCCTTTTGACCTTCGGCGCAAGCAAAAACACCATCAGCTACGCTATGGATTATATGCGTATCTATACCTTCGGCACGATATTCGTTCAGATGACGCTGGGGCTGAACGCTTTCATTACGGCGGAGGGCTTCGCAAAAACGAGCATGAAAACCATACTCATCGGCGCAGTCAGCAATATCATACTTGACCCGGTATTCATATTCCTGTTCGGCATGGGCGTAAAAGGCGCGGCTCTGGCGACTGTCATATCGCAGGCCCTTTCTGCGGTATGGGTGCTTACCTTCCTGACAGGCACACAGACCATACTGCGGCTGCGGCCGGAAAATATGCGTCTCCGCGCGAAAACGATACTTCCCTGCATACTGCTTGGGCTCAGCCCGTTCGTCATGCAGTCTACGGAAAGCGTGCTGAATGTCTGCTTCAATTCCTCCCTGCTGAAATATGGCGGGGATACGGCCGTAGGCGCGATGACGATACTTGGCAGCCTGATGCAGTTTTCCATGCTCCCGCTTTCCGGGCTTTCCCAGGGCGCGCAGCCCATCACAGGGTATAACTTTGGCGCGGGCAATGCGGAGCGCGTGCGGGAATCTTTCAAAATGCTCCTGAAATGCTGTTTGGGGTATTCCGCTCTGCTTTGGGCTGTTGTCATGCTCTTTCCCAGACAGACGGCAATGCTGTTTGCCGGAGATGCCGCGTTTCTGGATTATACAGCATGGGCACTGCGTATTTATATGGCGGCAGAGCTGCTCATGGGGATACAGATTGCCTGCCAGCAGACCTTTATCGCCATCGGCAACGCAAAAACCTCGCTGTTTTTGGCAGTTTACCGTAAAATATTGCTACTGATACCACTGATTTATATTCTGCCGCATTTTATGGAACAGAAGGATATGGCGGTGTTCCTTGCGGAACCCGTCGCGGATACCATCGCGGTAACGACAACAGCAATACTCTTTGCACGGCAGTTCCGGAAAGCAATGCAGAAGCTGGAACATGCGAAAACTGCATAACGCAGATAAGCCGATATATGAATATAAAAACGGGTGGAAATAAATGCTCAGCGGAAACGCTTCGTTTCCCGAACCCTTCCGCAATACGAAAGCAGGTTTTTGGCATTCTGAAATGCTTTCCATCCGTTTTTATTTCGTTCCCATATTTTCTGGAAAATAAAAATACGCCCATATCTACGGTATTTCCGTAAACATAGGCGTACATACTCAGTATTGCGGAGACCAGCAATCTTCCGTATGTACTACTTTTATTTATATTCCAATACCATCGAATTACAAAAGGAAAAAATCATCTCAGGCAATTAGGCTAGAATTTTAATCTCTAGTCTAATTGCAATGATAATACTCGCAATCAAGCATGTTATATCAATAATTCCTGATAATCAATTCCCGATATCTGCCCTTACTCAAATTATTACTCCGCTCCACAGCATCAATCCGGTATCCCTCATACAGTTCCCTGATAAAATCAGCGTCATTATAAGACAGTATCCATTTCCCTTTAGCCGCCTTTAACAATTCTGCCAGCCTGTAATGGTCCTTTTTACAAAATCCTGTCCCATAATATCCCTCTGTTTCAAAATACGGCGGGTCGCAGTACAGCAGCGTCCGTTCTCCATCCTGTTTCTGAATACATTCCTCAAAAGTCTGATTCTCAATCAGCACCTTTTTCAGCCGCTCATGGACTTTATAAAGGTCCCTGATAGCCGAAACATCTTTTCCCTTGCATCCGAAAGAAGATATTTTTGCCCCGTAAGACGCCTGAATCAGATAATACATTCTTGCCGCCCTTTGCAGTTCCGTCAAATCCTCCGGCCGCTGCGCCCGCATCCTGCAAAATTCCTCACGACTTACCAGCATCAACGCAATTTCCCGCTCCAACGCTTCAGGGTGACATTTCACCATACGGAACAAGTTTACCAGTTCCCCATTGAAATCGTTATAAACTTCTTTTTGATGAGGCTCTTTGCCGAACAGCACCCACGCCGCCCCGCCGAAAACCTCCACATATTTATCTATACCTTCTGCCGGAAACCTTCGAATGATTTCCTTACGCAAAAGCCTTTTCCCGCCAATCCAGGCAATAAAGCTGTCCAAATCAATCCCCCCTCTTGCCCCTATTATTGCCTGGCAAAAGTATCAAACTGTCTCAAATGTTTCATACAGTCTCACTTTTCGTCTATGTTAATCGTTTTACATTTCCCTGCGCTGTTTTATAATAACCCTGTAACAAATGTTTTTTTGCACCACAAGGAGGTAACACTATGAAACACATTGATTTACTGTACCAAAACTATGCAGCTGAACAGCTGGCAAAAGGCCGGACCATTCAGCAAAGAAAAATCGAGTATGAAGTCATGCACGACTTTCTCGAATTTCATCTGAACCCTGACGATTACCTTGAGGCGGAAAACCTCCTGAACGATTTGGTTCTGACCATCGAGCAGGAGAGTTTTTGCGCCGGAATAAAATGCCTTCCCCTGCTCTTGAAAGAACTGGTTGAGGAATAAAAAAACGGGGCTTTCGCCCCGCTCAAAATCCTACATTTTCTTTACAAATATTTTCTGAATGAACAAGCCTCAAAAATGGTTTTTGTCTTTGCTTATACTCATCAAAATAATCTTCTGGCAATGAACATATTTTAACTAAATCTTTTGCGGAAAATGCAGCCTTTTCTAAAAAAAATGTTTTTGAAATTATATTTCGATCAACCAACAACGTAACTGCACTTTTCAACATTTCCGGTGGTTCTATTTCTATCATTTCATCGAAAGGTTCCGAACGCCAATATTTTTTCATTGTCATTTGCTTTTTCAGATACCCAATTTGATTCTCAGATAGAATCCCCAAGTTTTCACAGCGCTTTATTATTGCCGATAAGGAAACTCCCCACTTTAGCTTTATAGTTTCAAATGAACTCAGCGACGATCCATGTACATCGTTTGGAAAAGATGTTGCTGGTAATAAAAAAGCTGCAGCAAATCTATCTGCCTGTTGGTCGGCAAGATCAATTACTCCCTTTTTTATTGCGTCCTCCTCAGAAACTGAACTATGCATTATTAAATGTCCCAGTTCATGAAGTATGCTATATCTTGTCCTGACCGCACTCTTTTGTATTGAATGATACAATATATAAGGAACGCCGTTTCTCCATGAAGAAAATGCATCTACTCCCTTAAATTTACAAAAATCATTTACTGCAAATTGAGAAAGAATAACCCCTTTGTTTTCAAGCATCCCTATCAAGTCTTTTACAGGTTCATCGTTCATTCCCCAAGCCTTCCGCACCGAAAGAGCCAAATCTTCTATATCATTGTACGACAAATCCTCGAAATTCATATCTATTGTTGGAATTTCATGGTCAATAAAGTTTACATATTCAGCTAACTGTTCCCTTATTTCGTTTACCCATTTCACCTGATAACTGCATGCGGTCTTCAGCTTTTTTGTAATGCCAGAATTTGACCGGAAAAACAACGAACTGCTTCTGGCATTTGCCAGAGATTCCTTCTTATAAAAAAAATCAAATGGAAAATCCAATACTAGTGAAATTGCCTGCAGCACCTCTGGTGCTGGCTTAATAATACCCCTTTCGTATTTTGAAACAGATTGGCGGGTAATATTGATTGCATCAGCCAATTCCCCCATAGACATAGCCCTCGCCTCTCTAGCTTCTGTTATTCTTGAAGGCACTATCTTGCCGTTCATTTGTCATCACCTTCTTTTTTCGATTCATTGAGATATTTCTCTTTTAATCCTGCCTGTTTTCTCTTGAAAGTTTCTCGCTCTTCTGCAAGAACCAACTGTGGGATTATAAAATTATATGCAATTCCTCTATATTCCGGCTCCGGAAATTGGAGCATAATAAACAAATTGCCATTTTTCTTTCCAAAAGCAATCAAAGCATAATATGCTTCATCTTTTACAGTCATCTTTTTGTCCTCCAACTCGTTAAAAACGAGTTGCCGCCCTATTGCCCTGTTTCTTTCCGAAAACACTTTCTTGTATTTTGCATAAGACGGAAGAATATCTGTTGATTGACTAGGCGCAAAATGCATGATACAATTATCCGTATATAACTCTGGAATTTTCTGTCCAAACGGAAGCTTTCTTTCCCGAAATCCAAATGGAAATTCAAGAGATTTACTCTCCGTTTCACACTGCATATAGACTAGTTTAGTATACATACGTTTTTTCTCTCCAAGCATATATTTATGGTCAAAAACATATGTATTTTTACTTGTTAATTCATTATATACAGAATCTCCTATTTGTACAATAGATGTAATCATCCTTAATTGCTTACTTGTACATATAGAGTGAATGTTTTCTATCATCAATTATCACCTCATAACTGCTAAAGTTTCATTTTCGTTATGAGCCTATTTTACTATATTTACATTCTTTTGTCTACTATTTTTCTGTTTTTTGCAAAATTTGTAGCCCCGCAATCTTCTAATCGATTTATTTGGAACAAAAAGGGGCTGATAAAGCCCCTTACATCGTTGCAATCACCGGCGTTCTTCCCTGACTTCCGACCTCAATCCCCTCAGCCTGTGCCAAGTCCCTTGTCTTTATGTACGTCACGCCGTCTTTCCGTATCATATCGACCTTGAACTCCTTCCCGTTGATAATAATTTTATCCTTTTCGACCACTTCGTCCCCCTCCGTTTCATACTCAAAAACATCTTCCACCAGTAACCAATGCGTGAAACCGCTCCGGCTGACCGGCGCCTCCCTGACGCCATACGCCGAACCGTCTGCGGCGATATAACGCGGTATGCCGTTCTTCGTTCCACTATAAATACCGATATGTCCTTTTTGCCACACCAGTGCGCCCAGAGGGGCATCTTTGATGCTCGAAACAGGACGCTTCACGTTCGCCCGCTCAAACCATTGTGCCGACCCCAGCACCACGCCACAGGCCCATGAAATCAGCCCTGAGCAGTCCACGCAAACCTGTCCGACTTTTTTTACATCACTGTCCCAGACCATTTTTCCATACTGCCCCTTGAGATAGTTATAATTCGCCAGCGTCATAACTGCGCCTTTCATGCCGTAGACGTAAGGCGTGCCAATCTTGGAGCGGGCAAAAGCAACCAGCTCCATACCTGTCATTTTAGGCATTTTCATTCCCCCTTTACAAGTTCCGCCGCCGCCTGATTCTCAACCAGCATCTTCCGCATCTCCGTCAGCGCCTCATCTACCCACTGGCTGAACGTATCAAAAGAAACCGCCATAGCCACAGACGGAAACCTCTGCACAAACAAGTCATACACCTGCCGCAGCTTCAGCTTGCCCGTGCCGCCGCCTAATTCCTTTTCTGCGTTCGTCACTGCCCACAGCAGCCATTCCTTGACCTTCGCCGCCTGTGCCTTCGTTGGCAGCTTCAAAAAACGGTACCCTGCATAAATAACACACTCCAGTACCGCCAGTAGGCCCACGATTACATACCAGTTTTCAATCAAAAACTTCATTCCCCATTCCTCCATTCTTCTTCTAATCTCACCTTTTCCGCCTCTTTGGTTTCAAAGAACGACTTTGCCAGATAGCCCAAAATCGTCCCGATAATAACCTTCGTGATATCGCTGGACAGGTTTTCGGCTATCTGCTCCCTGCCCAGGAACGCCAGCAGGTACGACAGCTGCAAGTCCAGCAGGGCAACGAACAAAATCCCCATAACTGCCCGTTTGGTAAACGTCCGGAACCTGCGTTTCTTCCTCTTTTCCATGCCGCACCTCTCCTACATCCCAACCTGCGCGAACAGGAACGCCAGCACAGCCCCGACCGCAAACGTCACAACATGGCCCACAACCTTCCGCCACATCTCCCCGTCGCGGCTTTCCAGCGTTTCCAGCCGCTTGCCCTGCCTTTCCTGTTCCTTGAGCATGCTCTCCATGCTGGTTGCCAGCCGCTCCACCGAAGCCGTCAGCGTGGCAATGCGCTGTTCCCCTTCCTCCAGCAGTTCAATACGCCTGTTCTGCCGCCTGTTTTCCTCATCGATGCGCCGGCAGAATTCCTCATGCTCCGCCCTCGTAATCGCTCCGTCCATCAAAATCCCCTCCTTTTTTTGTTTTACCCTACCTCCGGAAAACTCTCCGCGGCTCTCAAAATTCCCATCAAAAAAGCCCTTGCGTTTTTCCCGCAAAGGCCCTATAATAGACATAGAAAGAGGATTGCCGCTTTTAGCAGGGCGGCTAGTCCGAAAGTTCTGGTAATAGCCGTCTAACTTTTGTTAGGCGGCTGTATTTTTATTTCTTCCTGTTATGCAACAGGGAAATAATGCCAATGACTACAAGGCAGAATTGAAACAATCCTTCGTATGTAACCATAGCATCACCCCCTTTTCAGAGAGTGACCAACCGCCAAGTGGCAATCCTCATTTTTATTTTATCACAGCTTCCATTTTCCGACAATCCCTATTCCGCCATCATCATGATGTAGTCCAGCTTTGCCTGCATGACTTCCTCCGGCGTTGGCTGGCGGGGCGGGATTTTTTCATACTCAACACGAATCGTCCCGTCTTCGTTCAGATAAAAGGCTTTTTCATATCCAGGCTTTCCCTCGCCCATAAAAAAGCTAAACTCTCCATTGAAGTATGCACCTATTCCTTTTTGCTCCAGTTTTTTTGCATCATATCGTGAAATATTATCTTTCAACGCAGCAATGCGTCTGTTCTCCCCCAAGTATAGGAACATCTCCGTCACTCCTCTCCAACTAGAAAATATATCTCGACAGTTCCCCCTACATATCCAGCATAGTCTGCATCTTGGGATGATAGTTTCATAGCAAATTCAATTTCACCATTTGCGAAGCGAGGGTATATGGGAATAAAATTATCCCATAATATCCCACCAGATGAACCTCCACCCACCCGATTAAATCCGGTATAAGTTATCGAATAATGCGCATATTGGGTACTTACATTCGGACTGTTCGAAAACATAATCGGATATGTCTTTCCATTAATCGTTATACTGCCATCAGGGGTTCCTGCCGGGCGCGCTGCTCCAGTCCATGAAGATACTCTGGTTCTCAAATATGCAAACCATGCCCCTTCAGGAACTTTTATCGTAGTAGACTTCGTTTCACCATATTGCACTCTGACTGTTCCCGACGCATTTCCAAGCGTGGTCCAATGCCCCCAAATTTGTTCCCTTGAAAACATTCTTTGTCGCTCAGTTAAATCCTCAATCTTTTTCAATATCGCATTTTCCTTTGCCATTACCGTTCCCGCTGTCTGGCTCCCGCCCACGTCGTTCGGGCTGCCAATGCCCAGCATTTCCATGTCCCTTATCGACATACGCAGCCACCCCCAGACACTGGAAATCCGGAGCATTTACCTGTTAGATAATGCCCCCCCCCCGAAATTTATGTAAACTATTCATATTTACGCCCCTTTCTCAGTCCCAGCCATGATATACGCCTTTTCTTCCGGTGTAATGGTTCCAGCCTCCGCCATCTGTGCCAGTCTTTCCTTTGTTACTTTCCCATTTGCAAACAGCCGTTTCAGGCTCTCGACAAGCCTCTCCATCACAGAATACCCCCTTCCAGCAGCTCCATCGTCAGCGCGTCCGCGCCCTCCTGCCGGAGTTCCTCGTTAGATTTCTCCACCGCCGCCTGTATCGCATCCAGCTGTGTCGGCATAGAAACATAGTCCTCCCCTGTAATCTCGCGGTATTCCTCCGCTGTGATCCAGCCCTTTGCCACGGCATCGCCAACCTGCTTTTTTGTCCAACATCCGCCCTCATAATAATTTTTCACCTTTGCAAAATTTTCGCTCATTCTGCCGCGCCCCCTATCATCATTTTCAAATAGTCCATATCCGCCTGCGTTTTATCCGGCCGGATCGGCTCCGGTTCCGGCTCATAAGTCTCCCAGTCTGTCCCGTTCCAGCGTTTGTTCCTCAAATCGAAATCCGGCGCAAGCGGTATCATGTTTTCCGCCTCCACAACGCTGGAAAGATGGCTGTCCGAAATGATATAACCGTTTTCGTCAATTTGTGCATATCTGAACATCTTTCATTCCCTCCTTTTAGTAAAATTCAATGACCTGCCATGATACAGAGCTAACAAGACCATTGGCATTATAATTTTTAGTCGCGTTTATCGTTGTTGTATCCACCAGCTGAAGTTGAGCATCCCAACAATCTGATTCGCGATTTGTATTTGCAATCTGTAGCATTGCACCTCCATGTAAAACTACAGATTTTGTAATATCAACAGGGCTTATTTTAACCGTTTCATTTTTCGTTGAATGAAACGTAATAACTCCCCGCTGTACGCTTTTCACCATGCCAAGCTCCAGCCTTGCATCTGTATCCCCAATCGCCGCCAGTATCTCCGCTTTCGCCGCGGCAATGGCTTCATCCTGCGTATTCCAGTCCTTCGGCGTCATTCCCTGCCACCTCCGGCCTGTTTCTTTACAGGGTACTTACGCTGTAAAAGTACCCCCCCCCCTGAAATTATGTTAACTTTTCTCATATTCAGCCCTCCTTAGTAAAACTCAATAATCCAGAATCCGATGCGGCAGCTCTGCGAGGAGCCGCCGGAAACATGCGCGGTCAACGTATCTGCCTTGAGGCCATAGCTGTAGCTTAAAAGATAATCGCTGGAATTATAAAGCCGTTCGGTAAGGACAATACAGTGTTCCGGATTCACAGGACTTATGCGCACCTCATTCGTACTGCCCGTATTGGAACAGACTAACCATTGAATGGATTTTATAACACGGACGCCCTGCCCATCCTCATTTAGAAAACCGTTCAACTTGCCAAATACCGTAACTGTACTCCCATCCTCCGGCTGACCTATCTTTTTCTCTACCCCGCTGAATACTTTCGTCAGTGTTCCTATGACTTCCCCCCAGCTTCTGGGCTCACCCATTTACATCCTCCTCCTTCATCACCGTTTCCCGCCAAGTCTCCGCTGTTCCGTCCCGGCTGGTATGCACGACATATTTCTCCTTCACCGCCGCGCCGTCTTCCGCGTAAAACGTATATGTTTCCGTATAATCCCCATCGCCGTTTTTAACCGTCACGCGCTGTGCCCGCAGGACGTTTCCCGCCGTTGTGATAATACTTTCCGTCCATGTTTCTCCCTCCTTTGGCGGCGTGACGCGGGTACAGCCTGGCCATGCAAGGAGGTTGTCAAAGTCCGGAGCCTGCCCGATATCCGCCCACTCCATCCCATCATCCGATTTTGCAAGCACCTGACCTTCTTTTCCACCTGCCGGGATATGTAATGCTTCATTTTCCGCATGTGCCAGAAAATCTTCCATTGAGACATAAATCAGACTGCTGTTGATAGTTGCTGTAATCTCTTTTACAGAACTGACAAACACTGGCATTCGCAACGTTTTTTCCATAATTTCTGAACCTGCCGCTGTGATATATTCCGCAAGTTCATAAGCATTCGCATAGGAAAATAAGACTTCCTCCGCACTGCTTTTTCCAGCTTTTGCAAACAGTCCTATTTCCCGCCACCAGAACCCCGCTTCAAGCCCCTGATTGCTGAATGTTCCCTGTATCGAAACATATTCGCCATTCTGTGTAATGGTAGATAGAGGGACATCCTTCACCGGCAGAATCAAGGCAGTCAGGTCCGGTACTGCCTGTGTTGTCAGTCTGCCGCTTCCCATCTGCATTTTTGTGAAATGCAGACTGCCGCCCGCAATGGCCTGTGTCAAAAGCTGCCTGCCTGCGTTCGTCAGCTGCACTGCTCCAAAGCTCAAGCCCTCCCCTCCTTTCTCAATATCCTTTATACCGCAAATGTAAACCTGTGTGTCGTTCCCGTGTGCAGAATAGAACCCGCAAAAATCTCCTGCCGTGCCGTCAGCACAAGTTCAATACCATCCAGCCAAGCAGAAAGCCGTTTCACACCTTCTGCAACTTTAATGAAATCCCGTACATTTTCATCTGTTACATTCGGGTTATCCGTCTGAATACGGAAATATCCCGGCTTTCCACCATATTCATACCATTCAAGAGCCTCCGCACTCCCAAATATATCCCGACAAACAGCCTCCAGTGCGGCTTTTGTTCCCGCTGTGGCGTAATACGCCAATGTCCCTTTTACCATGTTCCGCTTCGTTTCCAACGGATATGATTCTAAATATTGTGGTGTACGAAGTTCTGCCGCCAAAATATCCAGCAGACCGTCTGACAGAAGGTCAATCGCGCTGTACGTATGCGCTAAATCCGCGTAGTACAGAATCTTCCGCATCTGTCGCTGAACCGAATATCCCAGTGCAACGCACCACGCCTCCTTTGCCACAACATCCGGCAGACCGTCTATGATAGCCGCATCTCTTAATTTAATCATCTTCCAGACCTCCATAGACGATTGTTTCCGCTGCCAGAGCAGCAATGCTGCTTTCGTCAATCTGGCAGAATATTGGTTCTGTCAGCTCAACCCGCTTCGCTCCTGCAGAAATTACGCGCTTAATCAACTCTGACGGGTTCACATCCCGCCCCAGCGTTCTCTGCCACATTTTATAACTGCTGATTGCCTGCCCCACTTCCCGCTGGATAACGGTGGCCTGTGCGGCGTCGCTCCGGTTGATAAAATATTTCAGCGATATAGAGTATTCCGTTTCCCTTGGTGCAGCGGCAAATACCTGATCTGTAAGGGGGCGCAGCGTATCCTTACTCAAATATTCCGCCATAGCCGCGCAGTCCTCTTCGGTAGGCAGCTTTCCTCCCTCCAGCAGGAACAGCACCCGCACCACACAAGGTTCCGGCGTATATGCCTTCACATCATCCACATCCGGCCGGAAATTCCGCGCATGGTATTCGTATGCTTCGCTTGGCCCTGCGACACTGTATCCCGCAGGGGCGTGGTAAATGCGTTCCGTAAAATCATCGTCACTTTCAACGTCTGCCCCACCTGCCGATTCTGTAATATTTCTGACTTTTGCAATATACGGTAACGGGTCCACAATTTTCGTTATGCTTCCTTCTGGCAGAGCATTGCCAGCCTTTCCCGCCTCCATTGCCGTTGCCTGTACCTCAGCCGATTCTTCCCCTGCAGGGATTTCGGCATATGCATCTGTCATAAAATATAAACCCGATTCTGTTGCAACCCTTGTACCGCCCGGAATTGCTGTAGCCTCTCCGCGTGCGTTTGTCATAGAAAACAGCATAGTTGCTGTGGCATAAGCTGCAGGGCGGCGCGTCAGCTTTTTCAGGGCGCCAATATTGTCCAGAAAACCGCCATAGCTGTATTTTAATAAATCCTGCTTTCCACTGCGGTCAACATACTGCATCGCCTGATAAATCTGCGCTGCCGCCGCAAGCATCACCAGCCGCACCGGATCAGCATCTGTTAAAACCACAGCTTTCCCCGTCAGTTCCTGATATTTTGCCATATAATCCGCCTGCATTTCATTACGGATATCCTCTAATGTCCGGTTGTCGATAAATGAAATTTCGGGGATATTTTTTAATTCTTTAATCTCAGACAATCTCCAGCACCACCTTTGGCTTCATTTTCCCATCCCTTCCCGCATATTCCCAGAAAATTTCGCTCACCCGCACGCGGGGCTCATATTTCATCGTTTTCTGGATCAGTTCCGCTTCCAGCCGCGCTTTTGCGGCAGGGAGCGGCAAATCCAGAAACGACCAGTCCAGCCCGAAATCCCTGTCCAAAGCAACGGACCCGACCGGTGTTCGGTAAAGGATATTCAGACAATCGGCAATATGACGGAGTTCTTCCGTTTCATTCAAAAATTCCAGCTCCGGTTCTATGTCATCTCCCTCCCCTCTTTATGGATTTGTTCATACGTATTCTTCCAAATTTAAGGATGCTTTTGCGGAAACCAGCTCGCCACGATTCAGCACAGTATCCCATGTTTCGGACAGGCTGACAAGCCGCCACGGGTTTTCTCCAATAGGTCTGCCGCCAATTACCAGCAGATATGCCTCTCTGCTTTCTGCCATCTTTTCCAGCTGTTCCAGTGTCTTTCTCGGACGCACCCCCAGCTCTGCTGAAAGTGTAATATCAAAGCTGAACGTTCGCAGTACCTGCCCTGTATATTCGGCTTTTTGCTTTCCTCCAAAAATATCGTGTAACGCCCAGCTGCTGCCTGTTGTCTGCTGTATCCCCCTTGGCGTCAAAATCTTCCGGTCGGACGTTTGAAATACAATACTCCCAAAACTCCCAATCATGCCGTCACCTTCCCTCAATTCGCCTTTGAGCTTTCTGTTCCTGTTGGATTACAGGTGTGCGTATGATTTTTCAAGCTGATTCCGTCCAGTACCACATCGCCGGAACCGCTGATTGTTACTTCCCCTGATATATGGATTACACCGCCGGAAATGCTGATAACTCCACCCGAAACCGTCATCATATCTCCGTGGATGCTTGCAGTTGCTCCCGATATGTTGAGAATGGATGTTCCTGTCAATACTACATTTTGACCCGTAAAGCCAACATCCCGCCCGCTTCCGCCGATAGTTTCTGTTTCCATATGAAACTCTGTTGTTTTCATATGGATATTGGGCATGACAATGTCAGCGCGGTTTTCATCTTCCGCATAGCGCAGCATGGCTTTTCCCGCTGTCCGGCTCACATCTTTGCGGTAAAGCCCGCGCTTGCCCTCTGGCGGCCGGTTGACATCCGTCCAATAGCGTCCCAGAATAATACCCGCCTCTGTTCCATTCGGCAGATGACAAACCATCACCAAATCATCTACCTCCGGCATGTAGTATTCCGCACACAAAAGCGGCAGTTCCTTTGTGGTGTTGTTATTTTTGTCACTGTAAAAAATACGGGCAGTTCCTGCTTCATAATTCAGCGCAGAAACCCGCCCAATCCTGATTGTTTCCATACCTTCCCCCTTCAGAGCGCATTCGCAGCATTTTGCAGAAGCTGGCCCAGCCACGGCAGTTCTCCCTGATGCTGTATCCAGTAATCCGGCGAAGCAATGATTCCTGCGCCCGCCAGAGCGGAAACTGCCGCTTCTGTTTCAGTGATACTGCCGCCGTCTGCGTTGCTCTTGATTTTCGCTGCCATATTGCAAAGCAGCAAATCCAGATGCTTTATCTTTCCGATGTTCTCTTTCCAATATTCCGGCGTAACAATAACGCCTATGGACGCTAAAAAATCAATCGCGCTTTCTGCGCCGCTGCCTGTGTCGATTCTGCTCGCCGATATGCGTGTGGTATATCCTCCGCCGCGACTTACGGAATGCTCCGCTGTATCCACAAAATAGCCGCCGCTGATTTTTCTTCCAAATCCCTCCAGAGAAATAACCTGCCCGCTTACAATGCGCGGTTCTCCCATCAGCCGGAAAGAAATCTTTTCCACGCCATGGTTTGCGTTCGCCAGCTTTGCTTTCAATATCCGCTCCGCATCGGCAGCATTATCGACTTTTTCATTCAATTCCAAAGGGCGGGTTTGTATGCCTGTGGTATAGACGACGTCCTTCTCCGTCATAGGGTCGGTATATGTGATTTTGCCGCCGGTATAGCTCCCGTCCAAAGAACGTTCAAAGCTCCATTCTTGTACATCACCCAAACGATTCAGCGTTAAAACTGCCGGCTTTTTCTTGTACCGCTCCCTGTCGTAAAGCACCAGCTTCCGGCGGTAGACTTTCAACAAAAGGCCGTAACTTTCACAAAGGCTTTTCAAAAAAGCCCCGTCCGCCTCTCTGTCCTGTTCCTTTGTTTGGATTGAAATGTCCTCCCCGTCATAAACAAGTGCCAGATGATAACGTGCCGCTATCGTTTGTGCAATTTCCCGCAGTGTTACGTTTTCCCATGTCTGACTGCGTTTCGTTGCGGAAAACGCATCATCTGCAGGCTTGCTCACTGCCCCGATAGAAACGGAAACAGGGTCACCGGAAATGCCGATTTCGTCTACGGTAAATTCACCCGCAAACAAATTGCGGCTGTCGCCCTCCCTCTGCCAATCCTCTACCAAAAAAGCGGCGGTTATCATGTCGCCCTTTTCTGGCATCCATGCATCTATCCACTTCCCATCACGGTCATCCATTTTAATAGATATGCTGTCACTTGCACCGCCTGCAGGGTCTGTATATGTGAAATCTTCTACATTCCCAGAAATTTCACGCCCATTATAACCAACGATAAGCCTTGCGCTTCGTGTTTTCATTTCCTCCATGGCGGCAGCTCTTTGTTAGACTGCATTACCATATCCGGACACTTGATTGCAACACCTGCGTCAAATTGGAAAATATCTAGCAGATGTGGATTCTTCTCCATCAGAATATCTGCCAGTAACTCGTTCCCGTAAACCCGCTTTGCAATCATATCCCATTGATCACCCGCGCGGGTAATATATTCTTTCATGCCGCCCCCTCCTTCCTCTTGAAAATCCTATGCGAACCGGCTTTCCCGCTGTATTGCAGGGCAGTCAAACACAAACTCCATCCCGCCGTAATAAATCGGGTAAGTATCATCATCCTGCACCACCCACTTGACAGGCAGTTCTGCCGTAAAAAACGCACCTATCTGCGGATTTCCGGCAATCCTCTCCTTAACCTTCTGCATCATGTTCATAATGTCTTCATGCCCGCTCCGCTCCGTGTCTGCGTCCGATGTGCAGAAAATCAAAATAACTTTGACGCTTTCCGCCTCACCCCATTCCCCGATTTCCCCCTCCATAATCCGTATGATGATATATGGCATGAACTCTTCTTCTTCCGCTGCATGGTTCAGAGGGAGAGCCTGCTCAAATATGGAAATTTTTTTCCCGTTGTATCCCGCTTCACCAGAGGAAAAAAAGCCCTCAAAAAGCCTCTCCAGTTCTTCTTTTATTGCTTTGCTCAAATAAATCGGCGTCATCTTCTTCTTGCCGCCTCCCTTGCTATGGTCTTGTTAATCTGCCGCAGGACTTCCTCCCGCAGCCTGTTTCCCATTTCAGGCTCCAATGTACCGTAAACCCTGCGGCTGCCCAGCATTTCCGCCACGGAAGGGCCTTTCTTTTCCACAATAGCAGTCATATCCGCATATTTGCCATATTTTGTTTTTCTATCACTTGCTTTGCTCTCCCCGTATCTTTTAGATGGATCACGCTGTACCAGTGCCTTATGCCCGCTTGAGAACCTCACCAGAAATGCTTTCAAATTTCCGTATTTCATAACTTCCATAGAACTGCTTTGTAAAACCTTTGCTTCATATTGTTTTGGCCTTCTCTTTCCTTTTGCCAATCTTCCCGGGCTGACCTTGAATTTCGCTGTCCCCAGCCGATAATTCTTGGATTGCAGCTTTGCCGTATAGTTGGAGCCGGACGCCCTGCGGATTCTGACGTCCTTTTTCAAAATAGCTTTTGTGGCATAAGTTTCCCTTGCCTGCTCAACCATCCTGTTTTTCATTTCCTTCACAACGGCATTGACCGCGTTGCGCAGAGTATTCGGGGCTTTTCCCCGCAGATTCCCCAGCATGTTTTCAATGACCGTCAGGTAATTTCCCGGATTGACGTCTACTGTGATTAACGTCACTTCGTCCCCGTCAATTCTGCTTCGGGTAGTTTGTATGCTCAAATCTTATTCGCCTCCAATGCAATTGAATACACGCCGCCTTCATCTACGGCCGCCGTGATGCGGTAAACCTTTTTTTCATCTAGTACAAGTACAGAGCCAGCCTTCGGACGCGGACCATATTCTTCAGCTTTTACATAGAGCATCGCCGTTGCCAGATATGCCCCGTCGAAATGGCTCCCTGCGCGCCCTTCCTTTTTGCGCTCCAGCAGTTCGTTTTCATCGAAAATGATACACATTTCCTTTCCGTTGATGCTGCGCCGCTCCGCAAATTCTTCCATGTCAAAGAAAACATCTTCTAAATCATCCCGTATGATTTTCCTCAGATTCAAGTCCGACGCTCCTTTCTCGTTTATTTTGCGGGCTTCTTAGGTTTTGTAGTTTTAGCCGACCGTTCTGCCGCCTCTCTGGCCTCCTGCTCCGCCGCTTCACGTTCTGCTGCCTCTTTGGCTGTCTGCTCCGCCGCTTCACGTTCTGCTGCCTCTTTGGCTGTCTGCTCCGCCGCTTCACGTTCTGCTGCCTCTTTGGCTGTCTGCTCCGCCGCTTCACATTCTGCCGCCTCTCTGGCCTCCTGCTCCGCCGCTTCACGTTCTGCTGCCTCTTTGGCTGTCTGCTCCGCCGCTTCACGTTCTGCTGCCTCTTTGGCTGTCTGCTCCGCCGCTTCACGTTCTGCTGCCTCTTTGGCTGTCTGCTCCGCCGCTTCACATTCTGCCGCCTCTCTGACTGCACGTTCTCCGCCTTCCCAAACAACAAAGCCCTTTTGTATCAATTTTTCCCTTTCCGGCAGCTCCGGGGGAATTTTCTCCCCCGGCCGGTATTCCCGCCCTGCCGCAGTAAATACGCTGTTTGCGATTAAATCTGGCATTGCTTCTCCTCCCTTATCCCATCAGTTTTACCAGTACTTCCACTGCTCCGCTGGCCGCCGCTTCTGCAGCATAACCCACAGCTGCATTTCCGCCCGTTTCTCCTGCTTTTTTCACAGTTTCTGTGCCTGTATCAAAATATACAGCATCACCCGCCGCAATTTCCTCGTTTCCCTTCGGCATTCTGAATACGCCTGATACCGCAAGCGTCCCCGTCTCTCCTGCAGGAATATTTGTCCCTGCGATTCCGATTTTCGTGCCGAATACTACAATTGTACCCGCAGAAATCAGTTCTTCGGTTGTATTTTTATAGTCAATGTTGTTTCCTTCCTGCCAATAAACAGCCTTTGCCATATGCATTCCCTCCTTAATTACAGCTCCACGCCCGGATTTTTCAAAAGTCCTCTGAAATCCCTGACTGCAATACCCCAGTCCATGTAAATATCCCAAACAAAGCCAAGTGTCCCCGGCTTTTCTCCGCGGCGGATTGTCGGCTGTTTCTGTCCGTTCAAATAGTCAACCTGAATGCCTTTTGCTGTCATCCAGTTCGCGGCCATAAACCACGGGCAGGGATTATCGCCCGCTAATGCGTTCAGCTCACCATCTGATACGACTTTCATTTTCCGGCTGCGCAGGGGGTTAATATCATTATTTGCACTGCCAGGAAGGCGGTCTGAATTGAACAGAACATCCAGCAAAAATTCATATCCAACCGGGACAATTACTGTTTCCGGCACAACATGAATAGATTCCCCGAACGGGTCTTTCTGTGTCATCATCTTTATAAGCATGGCTTTCATGCTTTCTATTGTCGGCGCGCTTCCAGTCTCCATCAGGTTGCGATGGTCTGTATGGAACAGTGTTTTCCCGTCAAAAATCGTGCTGTTATGGAACAGGACACGGTAACACTGCCTGTTAATCTGCTGTTTTGCCCGCGCCGCGTATAATCCGGGAATCTCTGTCAGGAACCCGATATCATCGTTGATAAACGCCTGACGGCTCATGGAAAACTGCCTGCCATAGGTTTCCAGCTTACGGGTGGGCAGTTTTTCTGTAGATGGTGTATCCGCTTTCAGTTCTCCGTTTTCAGGCACCAGAAGCAGGTCTCCCGCTCCGCCGATAATATAGCTGTGGTCGTCTGTTGTTTTGAAATCTTTCAGCGTTCCTTCGCCCGTCCATTCTTCAAATGTGGTCGGCACGCTCTGGTAAATGCTTACAATGCTTTTCTGGATTGCCGTATCCAAAATAGCAGGGAATGCTGCTGTCGGGTTATAAAACTGTCTGGACAGCTCATAGTAAATTTCTGTTGCATCCATACGCAGCAGACTGTTGACGTTCTCCCCTGCGCGGCTCATGCAGAGGATTGCCATATCACGCAGACTGGCCCCTGCAAATCCCCTTGCCCCAGCTGTTGCTTTTTCCACCGAAATCCCGCTTCTGATTGTCAGCCCGTCCGCCATATCCCTGCGGAATGCGTCCTCACCTGTTTCGTCCACACGAATACCGCTGCGCAGGGGAGCATTTTCCTGCTTCAGCTTTTCCAAAATCTTACCGCGTACCTCATCGACAGAATTTCCGTTTCTGATAAAATCGCCCGCATCCATACCAAAATCCCTGCACATTTCGCCGATTTCCGCAATGCGTCCGCGCTCCGCTTCAACTGCCTGCCGTGTGGCATCCTCCCCCCCGCCGGTATCCGCATTAGCAAGAGCATCAATTTCCCGCTGCAATTCCTGCATGCGGCTCTGTTCCTCATCAGAAAGCCCCCTGCCAGCCGTTTTTGCATCGTCCAAAATTTCCTGCTGACTGCGGATCAGCGCGTCCAGCTTTTCTTTGTTTTTTCCCATTCTTATCCTCTCCTTTTATGAAAAATAAAAAACGCCCAAGCTTTAGGACGTTCCTCCTCCGAACATTAAAAAAGAAAGAGAACCCTCATGTGTACCTCCAATACACCCGAAGGTCCACCCTCTTTATACAACGTGAATACCACCATCCTTTACCTGTTGGCATTATAGCATAGTACCCCGTTTAGCCTTTTCCTATTTTGTTACAATGCTACCCTTCTGTTATCCTTCAGATACCTGTTCATAAGCCGCTTGAAATCATCATAACTTGCCCGCGTGGCTGAAATAACCTCATCCCTGTTGGTGTTCCCGTTGATTACGATGCGCGGGGAATATGTAATACCCCCGCCGCCCGTAGAAATGCCGTCCAACATCTTTTCCAATCTGGAAAGCGGAAGAACCGCCTCCGGCTCCCCGCCTTCGCCAATCAGGGAAAGCGTCGGGGCGGTCACAACGCCGCCATTTGCCATAGCGGCAACAGGATGTTCCATCAGCTTTGAACCAACCCAGCCTATACCGCCTTTTATGCCGCTATATACAGAACCCAGAAGCGGGATGGAAGATACCTTTTCGTCCAGCCAGTGCAGCTTGTCCCCAATCCAACTGAAAAACTCTGCAACTTTTGCCTTTCCAGCTTCAAATGCTCCGGAAATAGCTTCTCTGATTCCTCCAAAGGTTTCTTTTACTTTCGCCCATAGTTCCGCTGCTTTTGCTTTCACTGTATCCCAGTTTTTGTACAACAGAACACCCGCCGCAATCAATGCGCCTATGATTGTAATAGCAATACCGATTGGCCCTGTCATAAAACGGAACGCCGCGCCCAGAGCGTTTGCGGCAACTGCTCCCGCTCCCATTACAATGTTTTGCGCCGTCTGCGCCGCTGTGTGCGCCACAGTTGCCGCAGTGCTGATTCCTCTGGCAATCGCGTCTTTTGCATACATTCCTTTCAAAATCAGCGTTTCTGCCCCGCTTTTCGCCATAGCGATGCGGTTCATCGTCAGGGCAACGGTTGCCTTTCCCAGCGTGACGATAAACGCCGCCAGCTTTATGCCCGCGATCGCCGCCGCAAAACCGCCCACAACGGTAATTGCTGTTTGGTGCTCTGAAACAAACTCTGGCAAATCATCAATAAGTTCTGAAAATTTCTCCGCCGCATCTCCAACTATTGGAAGAAACCGCTGTCCTATTTCTATTTGTAAAGCTGAAATCTGGTTTTTTGCAAGCTGTATTTTATTCGCAGTTGTATCCGCTCTGGCGGCATATTCCGCTTCCATCGAACCTGCATAAAGTGAAGCATCCCCCACTTTTTGGAACTGCTCTTCCAGAAAAGCCAGATTAGACAATAAAGGAGCTATTGCTGCAACGGATTCTCTCCCAAAATACTGTGTCAGTGTTGCCGTCCGCTCTGCCTCTGGCAAAGCCTGTACCGCTCCTAGGAAATCCAGTATTGCGCCTTTCGCATCTGTCTGCATCCGCTCTGCCATCTCTGTGGCAGAAAAGCCCAATTTTTTCAGCACCGCCGCTTGTTTATCGGTCGCCGCTTCGCCAGCCGTCATTGTCAGCATTAGATTTTTGATACCGGTTGCAGATATTTCCTCGCTTATATTTGTCATACTTGCCGCCATCGCCGCAATATCCTCGCCGCTTAGACCTGCCACTTGGCCAAGTGAACCAATTCTCGACACAACGCCCGACAGCTTTTGTGTATTTTCTGATGTTGTATTGCTCAAATAATTGATTTGGTCTGCAAGAGCTACTACCTCGGATTGGCTCATGCCGAAGCTCGTTCGCCATGCAGCCATCCATTCCCCTGCCTGTTCCGCCGTTGTGTCAAAAGCAATTCCCATTTTCGCCGAATCTTCTGCAAACTTGGTTAAATCCTCCGAAGCAATTCCGGCCTGTCCTGCCGCTGCCACAATTTCCCCGATTTCAGATGTCGTCATGGGAATCCTTTTCGACATTTCCAGTATTCCGTCAGACATTTCGTAGTAGCTCTGTGTTAGTCGCCCGTTTTCGTCCCGCAGGCCGTCCACAACCTTTACAACATCAGCCATTACACTTTCATACTCAATGGCTTCCTCAATGCTGCCCTTGAAAAAGCTAATTCCGGCCGTAGCGATTGCCGCCGTGCTGACCGCAATTCCAACCCTTTTCAGCGTATCGCTAAACCCGCCCAGCTGCCTTTGCGCGTTCTGAATGGCCCCATTAAAATTTCGGCTCACCCTCCCTGCAATCTCTACCATCAGTTCATAGGTCCTTCCCCTTCCGCCTGCCACTGTTTTCCACCTCCTCCGCAATTTCTTCTGCCGTTTCTATCAATTCATCCAGTGTCAGGTTCATAAAAAACTCTGGCGAAAATCCTGTAATCCTCCCTAAATCCGTGCAGACTTTTCGCAGCTTTTTAATCTCCGCATTTGAGGTCAGCCCTTTGGATAAAAAAAACCGCTCACCATCGCCCGTACCTTGATAGATTCCGACAGCGGCATTCCTTCAAAAAACTCAATCGGCAGTCCTGCCGCCCGTGCCGCTACTCTTGCGGTATATTCATTATCCATCTCCTGAAGCAGGGGGATGTTACCGGAACTGCGATATGTCCGGTTCAGTTTCCAGATGTCCTTTGCCCGCAGTTCCCGCAAGCCGGAAAGGTCAATGCCTGTATAGGTTTTCCCTTCAAAGCGGTACGGCACATCAAAGCGAATAATGAAATCCTCTGCTTCTTTTACAGGCTCAGGGTCCGGTAACGGCGCAGGAATTACTTTTTGCCCCTGTCTGGCAATTGTTTCTGTGCCCGGGTTTCCACCCCCCGCGATTTCCCCTGCAGAGCTTTCTTCTTCCAGTGCCGCCTTAGCTGTTTCCAACGGCATGCTTGCCGCTTCCCGCTCCAGCTGTTCCAGAGCCGCCTTCTGCTCTGGTGAAAGTTCCTCTCCGTTCTGTACGATTTTTGCCATCTCCAGAATTTTGTCCAAGTCCATATGTTCCATCAACTCAGCTCCCTCGCTTTCTTCAATACGTCTTTTCCGTTGACTTTATAGACGCAGTTCAGCTTGTCAATTTCCAGCTTTTCTTCCCCGTCTATCTCAATACAGATATAAAGCAGTTCCAGCTTTACACCCGCACTCATCGGGCCGCCCCGCTTCAGGCTGCCCGTTGTCATGCCTTTGAATATCCCGCGTTCCACCACGCGGATACCAACTTCCTCGATGCCGCCTGTGCCGCTCATACGCTGCATACCGGCACGTAATGTCAGGTTAACACCCTCTCCCAAGTCCATTACACTGAAAATATCTTCGTCCAGCATACGGAAAGAAATTTCCTGTTCCATAGAGCCAATGTTCACCTTCCCCGGCATGTCTATCTCACCCAAAATACCTGGGCCGCTCAGTGTTTCTGTTCCCATCTCCACATCGGGCAGGGTGACTTCCTCGCCAACGCCAATCAGCTTTGAACCATCTTTGTACACGTTAAAAAGCGTCAGCTTATCAGGAATATTTTTCATTATTCAATACCCCCTCTCAAGGATTCCGTCAGAGCATCTACGTCAAATTCCAGCACGCCGATAATGGTTTCTGCAGGCGTAAACGGCGAAAGAAAGATATGGAACCGCATTTTCCCATTGATGATATCTGTTTCAGGGTTTTCCTCCGGCAGATATGCAATCCGCGCCGCTGCGCAGTAACCCCTTGCCGCAAAGCTGTTTCCTCTGATATTTTCGCTGTCTACAATGCTCTCAATCAACCTGCTGCTCATCGGGTCGTCCACCTTCTGGAAATACGTCAGGATGAACGTATTCCCCCACCAGCTGAAAAACCTGCGGCAGGCAAACCAGCGGTCTTTGGGGTCTGTTGTAGCAGGATATGCCGCCGTGTTGTTACCCCAAAGCCGGAAACCGTTCTGATTCCATGCTGTTGCGACGCCAAAGCTGTTGACGGTATTCGCCTGTTCCTGATCCAGTATGACCTCAGCGCCGTCCTCCAGCACCGCAGCCGTAATTTTCAGACTTTTGTTGGACGGGGACAGGCTTGGTACATCTTCATTTGCCGCATCAGTATAAGCCGTACACGCCGCCGCAAGCGCAGACATATAGTAGGTCTTGCTGCCCACCATGCATTTCGGCCAGACCGCATAGGCGTGAACGCTGTTTATGCCGCTTCTTTCCTTCACTGTTTTAACATCTGTATATTTTTTTGCGCCATCTTCCCCGCTGTCAATATCCAGTACGCATCCGCAGGTATATACGCCGTTGATTTTTTCACACTTTGCCTGCAGAGCCGCCGCCACATTGGCATTATGGCTCCACCCCGGCGCAAGCAGAAGCCCCGGCGTCATACCCAAAAGCGGATAAATCTGCCGGATAACCTCCATGCCTGTTTCACTGCCTGTATTTATATCCACGCCGCCGATAATATCCGTATATGTTACTGCTTCAGGGTCTATCGCTGTGCCGGAAACTTTAACCGATGTATCTGCCGCATGGCTTCGCAGCAGTGTGATGGTTACAAAACCCGCGTCATTAAATGCAAGGATATAATCCTTTCCTTCCAGCAGTGTTTCTGCCTCTGTTTTTACCGTAACGCTATCCAGAAGAACGCCCGTCTCCGTCAGTGTCGCTATACTTTCCATTACGGTACAGTCGGTTTCTGGCAGCGTTTTCTTGTGTTTTTTCGGGTCGAGCACGTTAATCAGTATAATTGGCGCGATGTTGAACACTCGAAAACAGGCATCAATACTCTGGCAAAGCGTATATTTTTCAAAGTCATCCGAATAACCAACATTTCCGACAGCCTCTTTATAGCTGTAACACAGCATAGGCTTATTTGTGCAGGAATACGGATCTTCTGCCAGATTGACCGGCGCAGTCCCCAGAATAACCTGCAGTCCCGCAGTTCCTTCAATTGGTGCAATAAGGCTTGTTGCCTGCTCGGTGATATATATGCCGTGGTCGTATGCCATTGCTTACCACTCCTTTCTCCTGATTTCCTCAGCTGCCTTTGCAAATATATTTTGCAGTGCGCTCCCGCTCCGCATCAGTTCTGCCCTTGTCTGCGCCATCCGCTCCACAGGAACAACCAGAGAACCGACAGCAGGGATTTCCTCCATAATCAAGGTCAGCCGTTCCGGCAGGCCGTTGGTGTAGCTGTCAAACTGTTTGGCTGTAAACGGAATATCCGGTCCACAATAGACCATTGCTGTCTGCACATTTCTGTTTGTCTTTTTCATCTTCCATCCTCCTTTGCATAAAAACTGCACGGTTTACGCCAAGTAGTTTCGGTTGACAGTGACCTGCATCTCCCAAAAAGAGGCGTTATTTTCTTCTGTTTCCAATTCCCGCCCAACGCCGACTGTCGCATCTGCCGGAACAGAAACGACCGAAACCTCCAAAGGCTTCCACTTCACCGCTATGCTGCATGGCCCTTTATGTCTGCCGTTAGACGAGGTATTCCCTGCCTTAACTTCCTCCCAGCATCCTACAGAATACCGTACGGAAATCCCTTTCAGCGTTCCTTTTGCCACCTTTTGGCGTATCATTTCAGAAAATTCGTCTTCATCAAATTCGATTTCTGCACAGCCTCTTTCGCCTTCAACCCATGCGCGCAGTACCCGCCCGATAACTTTGTCTGTATCATGATTGAAAAGCACCACGCCTATATCATTCAGCCGCGTCAAATCAACTGCCCCTGCATCATGAGAAAGAATTTCCGGTCCGAACCAGCGTTCATATGGTTCTTCGCTGGAAAAACTGATCTGGAATTTCCGTTCGTTCCCTTCGCCTTCTACGGCGCGGATTGCGCCCGGCAGGCTTCTTGTATTATTGTTTTTTGCCTGTTTCAAACACTTCACCCCCCTTCAGCGTAACGCCCTTTTGCCTTGCATATTCCAAAACCTCTGCCATATCGTCAATCTGTTCCTTCCAGTCGCGCCCTGCTTCTGCGGAAATCTGTTTGAAGGTTTTCTGTCCTGTTTCCATTGCAATCCTGTTTGCATTGGCCTCTTTCAGCGGGTCAATCCATTTCTTTGGGCTGGCAACCCATTCATGGCGCAGATAATCGGCTTTCCTGCCCCAAAAATCTTTTATTTTTACCAAACCCGCAAGAACTGCGGATATGACAAAGGTTTCATACACCTCATCCATCAGCCGTTCCTTCAAGAGTTCCGCTTCTTCCGCAAACGTCAGTTCATCTTCAATGCTTGCCTGCCTTGCGCTGCTGTAATTGGTTTCACTCATATCCCGCGAAACAGCTTCATAGCTCAGCCCCTGTCCCGCTCCCATCAGGCGCATCTGTAATTTCAAATGGGCGTTCGCATCGTTACCGCTGTTCCCCGGGTTAATGACCTGTACTTCGTCCCCCGCATTCAGTTCCATCAGCATACCGGGTGTAATGTGCTTTCCTGTATAGTCCTTCCGCTCTCCCGCCATCTGGCTTCTGCCGGGCAGACCGTTACCCATAAACTCCTTCATGCGCTTAATCATAACGGCAAGGCAGGCCGCAATGCGTTCCTTCACCGCTACCGCCGTAATAAATTCATTTGTATCCCTGATACGTGGAATTGTTGCCGCAAGGTCGCTCATCTCCCGCAGCTGGGAAGGGCGTTCCTTTTCAAAATAGAAAATTGTATCCTTTGCGTCGATATATTCCGCTTCATTCATCGTCATGCCGTCAATGCTGTACTGCCGTACCCAAAAGCCGACGGGCCGGTTATATGCGTTAAACTCAATGCCGCCGATAACCTTGTTTCCCTTGTTTTTCGGTGCCATAACTGAGCTCTCCAGCTCATCCACTTCCAAAGCCTGCAGCTTAAACGGCAGAATACCGTCTCCCGTGTAGCATTTGCGGAACAGTATGCCGCCGTCTACCTTTTTGCGCACTGCCGCCATGCGTAAAATCTGGTTGAAATTTTGCTGCCCTGTTACATCACAGTTCCGTGCCCTGCACCATTCCTTCCAAACGCTTTCCAGCTGTTCATTCAGCTTTTCGTCTGCTGTCCTTGCCTGCAGTTCAAAACCGCGCCCGACAACGTTGCGCCGGTATGCCCTGATAATACTTCGGGCAAGGTCACTGTTCCGCTCCAAATCCCGCGCCCTTGCGCGTATGGTGTCCCTGTCGAACCTGTCCTGCATCTCCGCGCTTTGGTTCTGTGCGCGCCACGCACGGTTGAGCCTGCCATAGCCGCCCGCATCATAGCCCCCGCTGCGCATTCCATCCAGTTCCTTCCGCCATCCCAGCCGCTGGCACGCTGTTTTGGGCGAAAAAAAAGAAATCGCCTTCTCCAGCCATTCCATACGCCCTACCTCCTGTCAAAATACGCAACGCCAGTATGCCCCAACAGCCCGCTTTCCTGTGTTTCCGCTTCTGCCCGCAGCTGTTCCCGCAGGGAAAGCAGCGTAGAAAGGTCGGCCCGTGTCACGCTCCTTGTTCCAATCTTGTAACTTTGCCCGCCGTTCAATATTTTTCGGATTGCTTTTTCTGTTTCCGAAAGCAACAGCCGCGGATCACTGATTCCAAAATCTTCGTTCATTACTCCATTCCTCCCTTATCCGAGCCAGTTGCCGCCTGTCTGAAGCCAGCCGGATTCTTCCTCCGTTTTTTCCTTCTGCGTTTCTTCCTTTGGCTCCATTTCCCGCAGAAACATCTGCCGCACGCCCATAATGTCCGCTGCCGCAAACGCATATACCTCTGTATCCAGATAGTGGTTCGCCGCGTGGCTTGTTTTCAGTGTCCAGATAACCCGTTTCTTTCCGGCTCTGCGTTCCGTCACCTTATGCTCCGCCGTCACCTGATTCGCGTATTCCATGTCGCAGTCTTTATGCACCATCCATGCGCCTTTCCCGCTTTTGCGCTGCATTCTGGCCGCGATTGCATCCTTGTATTTTCCAACGTCAATCAAAACAAGGTTCATTCCATACGCCTTGCTGTCTGCCCTGTTTATTTTGCTGATTCTGAAATGTGAGCCCATTGCCGCGCTACCCTTTGCAGGCAATGCCCATTCACTGTTTCGGGCACAGAAATCATAAACCATTTCTGTCTGGTCGCCGGAATCAATCAGAGCCAAGCTGACAAGCAGCCCGCTGCCATCTGCTTTCCGGTAGGTCAGGTTCATAATATCTTCCGCCTCTTCCAGCCCGATTGCCTGCCCATGGCATATATTTTGCGACGTCATAGAAGTGCCCCATGCGCGTATTGTCCAGTAAACGCAATTTTCCTGAACGTCTATCCCGCCTGTCAACAGCTCCGCCCAATCCGGCACAATAAACTCCTCTGTATCCGTCTGGCATTCCAGCACCAGTTCACTGCTGGTTTTCAGCCTTGTGTCTTCCCAAGGTTCAGCCAGCCAGCTGTTGACAAAATTTTGCAGGCGTTCAGGGTCATCTTTGCTGGCGAGAAATTCCTCCGCAATATCCGCCCATGTTAAAAATCTGCTGTATAGCGCATTCAGCCAAAAAGATACGCTCTTTGCCCTTCCGGCGCACTTTTTGTTTTCCGCTTTCCACTGCCCTTTTTGCAGCATACTGTATTTGTCTTTATCCGTAATCTTTCCGCCGCACTCAGGGCAAATATATACGGCAGTTGCGGCTCGTTCACGCACGCCCATCTCCTTTTTTTCATCCTTGTCAAATTTCAGCTGGCTGAAAACAAATAATATTTCTTTTCCACAGTGCGGGCATGGCACGAAAAAACGCCGCTGTTCGTCGGCGTTCTCATGAATCGTCCATGTATAATTTGTTTTCAATGTAGGCGTAGAAATCGTTACGATTTTTTTGGAATTGGCATACGTCCGCGTCCGTTCTCTGGCAAGGCTGTAGGGTGATGCCTCTTTCTTCGTCGCGCCCTCCATCTTGTCTGTTTCGTCAAAAAACAGATATTTCACCGGAATGGACGCCAGTTTTGACGGCGAATTGCTGCCCCTGAGATAAATTGTCATGCCATCCAGCCGCAGTTCCAACTCCTTCGATGCCTTCGGGCGGTAACGTTCCGCAATTGCCTGTGTTTTTTCAAGAAATGGACGTATCCTGCTTTTTGATACCGTTTTTGCCAGATCATCTGACGGATAAACAATCATTGCCGTGGCAGGGCTTTCTGTAATGCACCAGCCCAGCATGTTCAGCATCGCTTCCGTCCCGCCCACCTGCGTAGATTTGCAGAAATTGATTTCCTGTATGTACGGATCCTGGAATGCATCCATAATCCCCACGAGATAAGGCGTAACTGTATTGTTCCAACGGCCTTTGAAGTTGCTGCTTTCCCCCAGTACGCGATACCGCTCTGCCCATTGGCTGACTGTCAGCTTCTCCGGCGGCCGCAGTGTTTTGTGCAGAATATCCATAAATATCCGGCGCGTCCTCTTCCGTGAACGCTGTTTCTCAATCGATGGCATTTCATTCATCACCTTCCTCATCTTCGTCATCCAAATAAAGAATCGGATTTTCTTTTTCGATTTTCATTGGGTCATATTCCGAAAGCGTTTCCAGCGTTTCAAAGACTTCCCGCTCTAACAGTGCGATGATTCTGGCTTCGTCCTCTTCTATCGCTGCTAATGGGCCAACCTTCTGTGGAATGACCATGAGCCGTGCTCGAAACCTCACCAGCATTTCTGTTAAAAATTCCTCCACATCTGCCGCAGCATGCAGCTCCCGCTTCAGTCTGCGCAGCTTCAAAATGGATATATTTTTCTTGATTTCTTCATGCTGTGCCTGCACTTCCTCTTTGTTTTTAGATGTACCCCTGCCCGTTTCCTCCGAAATCTTATATTCAATGTATTCTTGAATGCATTTTTCCAGTAAATAACGTTTCTGACGTTTTCCTCCGCCCTCGAATGCAGAGAAAAGCCCATAGTCCTTGATAAGCTGGCGAATCCTTCTGTCAGACAGTCCTAAAATTGCCGCCAGTTCTTTTTGGTTTACTTCCATAAGATGCTTTTCACCTGCTTTCTCTCTCTGATAAGCTCCCTCAGCGGAAGGAAGTCCCCTGAAAAAATATTTTTTTCAAAGCAAAATACCGCGCTCACTTTGCCCCGCGTATCATGGTTGGCTCGGAAGTACCTTTTTCGGCCTCAGTTCAAAAATCAAAAGAAAAAGACGTCCCACTTCACGGCAGCAGTGCCGCCATGCCGGATACGTCCTTTCCTGTTGCATGTATATATCCAGAGCCAGCAGTCCCTTGGCCTTGTCCTGCCCTCCGCCCTCTGGCTCCATGGTATCATAGTACCACATTAAAAACGAACATGCCGAACATTTTCAAAATTTCTGCAAAAATCTTTCAAAATACATCCGGCAGCTGTCGCTTGTCGCTTTCCCGCCCATCCTGTCTGCCACTTCATACCACGAAAGCCCGTCCAGGATGCGGTACTGCACAATCCGCCGCATCCGGCTGTCTTCTATGCTGTTTATGTATTCCTCCGCCTGGTTCGTCAGCTCCAGCAGCTTTTCTTCCATATCTGCCAGCTTCAGAAGATAGCTTTGCAGGCTCCGCCGCCGTTTCTCATAATCCGCATAGGGAAAACCCTCAATGCGGATACTGCCAAACGTCCCGTCCTGCCGTGTGCCTTTCACCGCATCAAGCACTGTGCCTTCTGTTTCCAGCCGCTCCATCTGCCCGCGGGCACGCTCTGCCCTCCGGCGGATATCCCTGATTTCCTCCTGCAAATCCGTATACTGCACTAAAATATCCTTGTCCAAGCTGCCCGCCTCCTCATTTCAGCAATCCATTTCTATCCGCAAATCCCGCTCCATTGGCATAAGTATCACCTCATTTCCGTGTTTCCACTCCTATTCAGACCAATCAATAGCCTGCCCGCAGCTAAGGCAGTACGGAAGTCCGTTTCTCTTATCCACAAGCGTCACAGGGTATCTTTCCCACTTATGCAGTAATACATTATCGCAGACAGGACATCCATAATATTTATCTTCGTACTCGACGGGCTTCTTTGCCCTCTGCCGCTCCATAGCCTCCCAACATTCCTCGACTGTGCCGATTGCACGGTATTTCTGAATTTCTTGTAATGTGGATATTGATAATAAAAGAGCCTTTCCAAATTCACACTCAATGTCGTCAAATCCACCCTTATATCTTCCGCCAACCATTTTGCAAGTTTTTGGGAAATTATTTCTTAATATCTCAATCACTTCTCTCTCTGTCATTCCACAGCCTCCTCCCTGCTAATCCTCTCAAACTCTGTCACCCAAACCCACGGGTCTGCATCCCAGCCGTAAATCGGGAGGTCTGATTTTTTGATAGTGCTGTCCCATATTTCTGCAAACCGCTCAACAGCTGTGCGCTGCATCTTTTCCTCCCATCCAACATTTTTCCCATTGCGCCAGTTGGAACCTTCTGCTTTTGCTCCATCCTCATCAATATCCTGCAACCGCTCCACCTTCACGGATTTCACCCGCAGGAACAGCCGTGCCGCTTCATAGGGCATATGGATGGATGGCCTCCACTTTACGCCCGAAAGTATTTCCGCATCCGCTTTGTAGTGGATTTCCGGTAGGGTTCCCCATGTCTTCGACCATGCCGCCCACGTTTCCCGCACATACAGGATGTCTCCGGGAAGATACGGCGGTTCACACAACCTTTCAAGCAAAACTTTATCAGAAACCTCCGGATGTTTCCTATGATACGGACTATCCAATACCCTTAAATCCTGTGGCTTCACCAGCCGCCGCGTCACCGTTTTCCTCCCGTCTATAATTGCCCGCACCATTTCAGTATTAAATAAAATCGGTTTCAAACCCTGACCTCCTTTCCAATCTCCGCCAGCACATCGGTCCTCTGCGTATAAAACCGCCCCTCTGTCGCCTTCTCCGCCTTCCTGACATCTCCCAGCAGCTTCTCCAATCCAAAAACGATCTTTCCGTTTTCCTCAAGCCAGTCCATAACAGGCTGAATCTGCTCCCGCCTGTCCTTTGCCGCCCGCCGTTCCTGCCTGACCTGTGCCAGCTTCTTCGCCATCCTTGCGTATTCATGGTATGTATTTTCGCAAAGCTCCAAGCTGTGCAGCAGGTCTTGTGTAGCGTCATTGGCTTCTTTTTCGCAGGAAACGGCAATATTATAATCTGTTTTGGCTTCACGCAGGAAATCCAAAAATCCTTCTATCTGCTTACTGGTTTTCAAGCCACCGCCTCCTTCACTCCACTCCCTCCAGAAAAAACAGCACATTTCCTTTTTCCCCGACACGGAACTGCTCCAGCTCCGTCTGCTTCAAATGTTTCCTGCCATAGATATAGGGCATGTCATTCCAATCCTGCCACGGGATACGGAAGAAATCCTGAAACCCAAACGAAACCAGCACAAAGCACAGCGCGCCCATTTCGTGATACGCCTCCATGCAGTCCATCTGGGTTTCTGTCAGCCGGTTATAGGCAATGGTATCCCCGTCCGTATGTTTCGCCTCGAATACCACCGCCCTGCCGCCCCGTAGCACGCCTTTATAATCCGGCTGGGCAGGCTTTGTGAAGCACGCCTGAAACCTCCCCCTGCTGTCCATGCCAGAAAGCGGCTTCATCGGCTCCGGCGTTTTTTCAATCACCGCCTGCCCGGTTTCCCGGTAATGCCTGCAGGAAGCCTCAACCAGCTTTTCAAACAGTTCCCCCGTCAGCTTCGCGCGTTTGCCCGCAAAGCGCCGCTCCATGTCATTCCTCATACAGCTCCCCCTTTTCATAACCACCATAATCCATACCGCCCTCACGTACAGCTTTCATATACCGTACCCATCCGATTTCCTCAAAAAAATCCTCTGTGCTCTGAATGACCTTAAAGCCCTTCGGCGGACGCAGGGGCGTTTTCCGTTTCGTTTCCTTTACGCGCTCAATCTCGACTTTCGGTTTTTGGAGATTCCTGCTGCCGCTCCACCGCTTCGCGCCCTTTTTGGTATTTTCCTTCGTGATGTAGCCTGCAAGCCTGTTGTCCGGCTGGTTCTTTTTCAGCTGTTTTAACAGCACAAGCCCGCGCCCCCATATTCCCTGGAGGATTTCCTTTGCCTCTTTCATGCTCAGGCCATCAAACGCATTCATCACGATATGATGGTGCACGCGCCCCTCGGTTTCCACTACTGCGATATACTTCAAATCTGAGAAACCGTTTTTCCTGCGGTATCGTTTCAGCCGCTTGAAGAAATTGGCCGCTTCCGTCTTTGCCCGCTCCGCATCCATTTCCCTGTCGTAGGTCAGCAGTACAAAATAATCATTCCCGTTGAAATTCGCATTGACCAGCCTTGTCAGTTTCTTCCTGGCAATGTTCAGGTTCCGCTTTGCCTGTTCCTCCGGCGTAAGGTTTTCATTCCTGCCCCGCTCATATTTTTTGCCTATGGTCCTGGGGGAGTAAAATTCCTCTACCTCATAAACATCCCCGGCCCTGATTTTCTTCCTGTATTTCGGCATAGCTTTTTTCCTTTCCGCTTCTTCTGTATGGATAACCGTTAAGTTAATTGCTTTATGGACGGCCTAAAGAGGCCTTGCGGGAAGCCTCGCTTCCCACTGCAACAGCGGCAAAGCCGCTACACGCACGCCTCTTTTCTTTTTTCCTCGAGAAGGCATTGAAATCCTGTCGGATTCCTGCTATACTATACTTGTGTAATAGTTTTGGGGTGCCAACCCGAGGCTTTTCCCGCCTGAATGCTCAGGCGGGATTTTTTCGTCCATTTTTCCTGTTTCTTCCTTATATATGTAACCTATATATGCAGCGGAGCCGTTTCGGCCCCTGCTGTCCCGCTTTCCGCCGTTGTCCTCTCCCGCTCCCCGCAGTCGCATTTCTCCCCATGGTCCAAATGCGCGCCGCAGTTCCCGCAGACCTCATATTTCCCCGATCGTACCCTGTATGTCATTTTCTTTCCGCTCCTCCATTGTTTTCTGCAGCCTGTACCGCCCTGCCAGCGTATCCAGTGCATCCGCAAGGTCATTGCTTTCTATCCTGCACTCCATAATGACCGCTGTTAATACCAGCCCTTCCTTGACCGCAACTGCCCGTATCCCGTTTTCCATTTCCCGGATAAAAAAGCGGCGGTATCCTTCTTCCTTCCTATCCGTAGGGGCTAAAAGCTCCACATCGATCCATACCATCCCCATCATCGTATAAATGGGCATCAGCAGCTTTCCGCCGTAGATAACGGAAATCCCCGCGTTATCCGCCGTAACCTCTTCCTCGCCCGGAACGTCATTTTCAAGCAGTTTTCCCCTATCCTCTTTTTCCACAGAGAACCATGTGCTCTTTTTATCTTCCGGCACACCCATTACCGTCAGCACCGTATCCGTATCCAGGGGAGGCATGCCCCCCAGCATATAAGCCGCGCTGCCCGTGCCCAGCCACTGCACCCCGTCAGCGTCCCGCATCAGGATTGCCGTCTTTTCCCTTTTCGCCAGGGCCGCTATTTTAGAAAACTTCATTCGCCTTCACCTATCCCTTCCAGCACACTGCGGCAGAGCGCGGCCAGGGCTTTCCGCAGCTTTGCCGCTTCGTCCGCGCCTTCGATTTCCTCCACATCTGCAATGCAGACAAGCATCTGGTTCACTTCCCTCTGCACGCCCTCAAAATAGACCTTGAAGCGGGTAATGCCAGAGGAGCCCGCCGCTTTCAGCTTTTTCTTCGTTTCCTCCTCCAGTTTCTTCATTTCCTCCCGTGTCCTCTGCGCGGTTTCTTCCGCCTCCCTCTGCGCCGCTTCATGGGCTTCTACGGCCTCCTGCGCCTCTCTGGCTTCTGCTTTGGCTTTTTCAAGGTCTTTTTTTGCCTTGTCCAGCTTTTTCTGCATGGCTTCAGCGGCTGCTTTCTCCGCTTCGGCGCGGAGCTTTTCCAGTTCGCTTTCGTCAGGGGCTTGCGGCTGCTCCGCTTTTTTACGAAGCTCCTCCAATTCGTTTTCCAGCTTTTCGGCGCGTTCCTCCGCTGTTTTCCTTGCCTGTTCGGCTTCGTCCCTGCGGGCATATGCCGCATCCATTTCATCCTCATGCGCCGCAAGGGCCGCATCGAGTTTATCGTCCATCTTTTTCTGCGCTTCCTCCTCAAACAAATCCAGCTGTCCCTGCAGCTTTTCTTTTTCCGCTCGTTCCGCTTCCAGCTGCTTCAGCAGCTCCTCCATTTCCTTAGTGGTCATTTCCGCCGCCGTCTTGCTTTCGCCGCCGATTTCGTGCGCCTCCGCTACAAAATCTTCCCGTTCCTCCGGCGGCAGGGAAAGCAGGAGCAGCGCCTTGGATGCGGAATTGCCCATATCCGCAAGCGTCTGCGGATTTTGGTATTCACGGGCAATGCGCATGAAATTCTGCGCCGTACGCTCGGAAAATTCCGCTTCGCTTTGGAGCCATTCCCCCCATTTCCCATGGGGCAGGCACTGCTTTGCCTCCAGCAGGCGTCTGCCGATCTCAATGATTGATGTACCCGCCTGTAACTTATAAAACCGTATTTCCTGTGTAATGACCTCTATCGGCCTTGCATTGCTCCCTGTAATCTCATTCATGCTGCCGGTTCCTCCTTCTTTTTCTTTCCTTCGTTTCCGGTAACGACCTCCTGCTCCCATTCCTGTACAAATGACAGAATTTCCGGATACCGCTCATAAGACGCATTATGTGCCGTCCTGCACTGTATGACGCGCTTCTTTTGCAGTTCCAGTGTGAAATACGGCGTATCCGGCGCGTCCAGTTTGCGTACAAAAAATATTGCTGTTTCCCCGTCCGCCATCTGCCGGATATACCCGCCGACACAATGGTGCAGGGCTCTGCCTTCGTCCCGCAGTTCCTCCTGTGTCCCTGCCGGTCTTATGAGCAGGCCGTCTTTCTGCCACGAGTATTTTTCCAGCCTGTCCACAGCCTTTTGAAATTTCCCCTGGTCTGTCTTGTTCTTTTCAAAGCTGACCTGCGCCATCGTCCGCTCATGCGCTGCTTTCAAATCCTTCGGGAACAGGACTTCCCGGTTATGCAAATCAAGTCCAAGCTGTGTGCATTCACTGAGGTAATCCCGGTATTCATGGGCGACAGACGCAAAACCCGGCGGCTTTTCCCAATCATGCCTCTTTACAAATGCCGCCTGCCTTTTCTCCGTCTGCTTTTTGATATATCCCAGTATCCTTCCAACAGACGCATACGGCAGGGCGGCAAGGACGTCCTTTGTGTCAATCCGCATTTCCAGAAACATCCTGATTTCTTCCTCTTTCAGCTTTTCACCCTGCATCTGCCAGAGCGCGTTCAGCCTGGCAATGTCATCCAAAGTCCATTCCTCCGGCAGCTTCAGCCGTAAAAACCGCAGCGGGAATTTGAAGCATTCCTTCAGGCTGTCCCTCTGCCAGCGTATGGCGTCCCTGGTTTCCCTGCTCATGCCGCCGATACGCCGGTGGGTGATGGTTTTGTATCCCTTTTTCCAAAGGAACTCCATTACGGGGTATTTCGCATGGTATTCCAGGAAATGGACCGGATTTTTCCACCGGCTGGTTTTATCGGCAAGGTAGCCTTCCAGATCGGCGTACTGCATCCTTGTCCCTTGCAGGGCCTCTGCCGCTCCTCCGGGATAAAAATAATACCCGCCGTCATAAATCCTGTTATCGCGCCAGCGCGTCCATTCCTCCATGTCATAACGTTCGCAGTTCATGTAGTAATTTTCCTTTGATTCCCTCTGCCATTTCGCCGTTTTTCTGCCGCGCACCGCATAGCGGGCTGTTTCCTTCAAAAAAACCTCTATCCGTTCCCAATGCGCCGATGGGTCGCGCCGCAGGAGCCATTGCCGGAAAAATACCGTTTCCCCGTCCGTGCCCTTCTGCACCGCAATGATGTTTTCCACAAAATCCGCGCGGAAAGCACTGCTCCCTTCCAGTACGCAGATCACCTCCTGCCCGCAGTTCGGGCAGCGTACCCGCTCATTCTGCCGGAACCGCTGCCCCCGCGCCCGCACCTCCTGCCCGCAGGCATAGCACAGCCCGCGTACATTGCCTTTTTTGTATACCAGCGTGTCATCCTCCGGCAGGACGGTTTCCCGTATAAACTCCAAAAGGCCGGCTGGTAAGGCTTCGGGGCAGAGCCGATAGTCTTCGTCCATCAGTCCGCCCCGTTTCTGCCGCTCCCGCTTTTTCTGTTCCTCCCGCACTTCTTCCGCCCAGTCTGCCAGAAGGTCTATGTAATGGTTCTGTGATGCGCCGCCCAGAAAGCGGGACAGCGCCGCTTCGTCCTTTTCGGATATCAGGATATATTCATGCCTGCATCCGCTGATCGCCCGCAGCGCTTCGTCTGTCACCCGCACTGGCTTATCCGCATCCGCCGCCATGATACCCCTGACTTCCCTGCTCTTTTTCCCGCATACGATACGGAAGGAAGAATCTTCCCGCTTGTATGCCGTGCATTCCGTGTTACGCAGGAAATCCACAGCTAAAAGACGTTCACCGCTTACCACCGGCCGCCGTACCTCCACTTTCCAGCGCACCCTGCTTTTTTCCGAAAAATCCCCGAATGGGATTTTCTTTATCTTTTTTAAGTCCATAAATCCCACTTCCAATCGAATGGTGTATGTGAATGGTATGTATTACAGGAAATCTTCCAGCGACAGGCTGACGCCCTTTTTCGCTTTCAAGCGGGTTTCCGTCAGACCGAAGTAATCCCGCGCCATTTCGAAAACTTCTTCTCCCCTGACCGCTAATGCCACGCATTTCCCATTTTTCTTATCCACTGAATGATGTTTCCTTGCCCGTTCCTCCATCACCTTCCTGATTTCCTCCAGTGCGCCCGAAAGTGTTTTTCCTTCCGCAAGGACAGCGTCTGCCGCTTCTTCCGATGTGATGCAGTCTATGATATACTCTCCGACCACCGCTATGTATCCGTTGTCCGGCTCCTTTTGGATCTCAAGGTTGATTTTTTTGACAGCATCCTCAATCCTTCTCATCGTCTGCCTCTCCTTTCTGCACAGATAAACCCGCTCCACTGTCCGATGTTTCCGGTTCTTCTGTCTGCGGCTGTTCCACGCCGCCCGTCTGCACCGGAGCCCCCAGCATCGCAGTCAAAACATTTTTAGTGATATATGGATCGCTTTCCGTCCACGCCAGCACCGCCTTGACTCTGCCGTTCAGCTCCCAAAGCTCCTGTAAGTCGTTTTCCGGTATCAGTAATTTTTCCATTGCAAAATCCCTCCGTTTCTGGTATCGTAATAATAAGGTATTTTCTTAATCCCCCGTAAAGCGCGCCAACGCTTCACAGTCCGTATGACGGACTATGCAGGGGATTTTTTATTTTCTCGTTTTCGGCCCATAAATCCAGCCTCCCAGCCACGTCCCGAACGCCAGCACAACCAGCATCTCCGCAATAATGAGCGTCCGCTCCGGCCGGAGTTCCATCGCAGGAACGATTACAAAGGCAAACAGGCTTGTCCCTTCCATGAGTGCCAGAAACCGCAGTGTTTCCCTCACAGCCCGCCGTATAATGCGCCGCATCCGCTTTTCCATACGCCGGAACCATGCGGCCCTGTTTTCACGGTCTATATGCCGGATGATGGATTCTGTCAGGCATCCGCGCCCCTGCCCTATCCTCATGTTTCCGCCTCCTTCACGTTTGCTCGTTCCGGCATATCGCCGTACCCTGCCCGCTCCACCCCGCAGAGCACAATCCCGCCCTGCGCCAGCAGCTTCATCAGGCCGCTGGTTGTCAGCCGCTCGTGAAATTCCTGCCCGTCCGCCTTGCGCTTGTAATGAACCCAGAACATGCTAACCATTCAGCTGTATCCTCCTTCCCTAATATTGCTCCGCCTCCGCCCGTGTGATAAAGTGGTGAATACCCGCAGCACATTCATTCCAACGGTCTGTATCAAAATCCGGAACCTCTGCAATCTCTCCGATCTTGTAAATAAACTCGCTGTCATTGTCACTGGCTATGCTTTCCACGCTGTTCTCTCCGTCAGCACTGGTTATACTGATAACCTTTGCTTTACTCGCCCTGCATTTTCGTGTTGTCGCAGATGAGCGGAGTGCATCTTCTGGTATCTCCAATTCCACAATATAACCGCCCGCTTTCTTGAATGCCATGTATGCCCCTTTTTCAGGACATTGTAAGGCATAAAAAACTGTACGTTCATTTATTCTGACTTCACACAGGTCGGCTCCGCGCAGGTTGGCTCCGCTCAGGTTGGCTCCGCGCAGGTTGGCTCCGCGCAGGTCGGCTCCGCTCAGGTCGGCTCCGCGCAGGTTGGCTCCGCTCAGGTCGGCTCTGCGCAGGTCGGCTCCGCGCAGGTTGGCTCCGCTCAGGTCGGCTCCGATCAGGTCGGCTTCGCGCAGGTTGGCTCCGCTCAGGTCGGCTCCGCTCAGGTTGGCTCTGCGCAGGTTGGCTCCGATCAGGTCGTCTTCGATCAGGTTGGCTCCGCTCAGGTTGGCTCTGCGCAGGTTGGCTCTGCGCAGGTCGGCTCCGCGCAGGTTGGCTCCGATCAGGTCGGCTCCGCTCAGGTTGGCTCCGATCAGGTCGGCTCCGCTCAGGTCGGCTCCGCGCAGGTTGGCTCCGCTCAGGTTGGCTCCGCGCAGGTTGGCTCCGATCAGGTCGGCTTCGCGCAGGTTGGCACATACTCCGCTATCTTTATGTATCAGCCATTTTTTATGTTTGTCCAAAATTTCTTTTAGCTTTTCCTTATTCATTCAGCAGTACCCTCCTTCCCGTTTCGCTCCCTAAAAATTCATTGTAGCGGAAACATTCCCGAATTCCGCCGACCTCGCAGACGAATATGTAAGGGTGCAGCTCTGTGACGCGCCCGCTTCGGAAATATCTTCTGGTTTTCCCGTTTTCATATTTCTCAAACTGCTCAATCCTGACCTTCCGGCCGGCTTTCAGCCCTCTGGCCGCCGCTTCTTTCCGGAGCCACTCCACTGTACGCCTTTCGTCCCGCTCCGTTATCATCTTGTTTCTGATTAACACGCTGTTTCCTCCGTTTCCTTGTGCGGGCTGGGCAGATGTAGCCGCGGCTGGTATCCTGCTTTTTGGCGATGTTGTAAACCTTGCCGCAGTCCCCGCAGGCCGCATATCTGTAATTCCGCCAGCCGATTTCTTCACACGTTGCTCGCATTCCCTGATCACCACCATATGGTACGGAAGGCATTCTTTATTTCATCTTCCAGATATCCGCCTGTCATTTCGAACGCCTTTTGCAACGCCATTTTTGTTCTGAATGAGTTCCTTCCTTCGCATTCTGCATGGCCAACTATAAAGTAAATCAAGAACTTTATGGCCAAAAGCGTTTCTTCTTCAGGGCTGAGCATCTTCTTCCGCATCATTCGCATTCCTCAATCAGCTCTTTCAGGATACCAGCGCTTTCGCAGGCTTCACGCCATTCCCGCTCATAGCCTTTTTTCGGGCTGTCCATCAGGTATGTAGCACTATAGCAAAAGACGTTGTTCATCTCAATGTCATAGTATTTTTCCAGCAGTTCCTTTGTTGTCATGGTATGTCCCTCCTTTTAATCATGTGTATACATCATTCCATTTTCCGCCTTTGTTCAAGGCAATCTCTGCCGCCAATTCGTCCAAAGTCATTCCGAATAAGCACATTGTCAATGTCCCAACTGGTAAGTCTTTTGGATTTCCAACGTTTACAGCAACGGCCTTTAATTCACTCTTTGCCAAATTATTCACACTCCCTTCTGCTAGGCTATGGTAATATAAACCTATTGGCGATTGTGGTTTTCTGAAAAGAAACTCACCCCGTTTCTTTAGGTTTCGTTTTGTTTCGGTCAGTATCTGCATTTTTCAGCAAGCCGAAGATTACTCCAAAAACCCTGTTCTGGTCTATCTCGCTGAGATAGGGTGCCATTACGATAATATTTTTAAGTACATCATCTGTAAGGCTGATTTTATTCAATATGGAATCCTTTTGCATTTAATCACACCCCCTTAAAAATCTCTTACATACACACTATAATATATTTAAGATACATTGTCAATACTTTTTTGTTGACTTAAGATACTTTTTGTGATAATATAAATTTGTAATTTGAAGGGAGGATATATTATTGGAAAACCGTATTAAAGAATTGAGAAAGAAAACAGGTCTAAATCAAGCCGATTTCGGCAAACGTATTGGAATTACAAAATCCTCTGTTTCAAAACTAGAACTTGGGGAAAATAGTCCATCAGAACAAACTCTTATGCTTATTTGTAAAACATTTGGCGTAAATGAAGTGTGGCTTCGTACAGGCGAAGGCGGCTCTGATAATATGTTTGTAAAAATCGACCCTGAAGATAGATATTCTTTGAGCCTTGGAAAACTGACAATCGAGGAGAATCAATTTATCAAAAACGCAATCAACTATCTTGCAGATGCTGAACCTGAAAAGCTGAAAATAATTGAAGATTTTATGAAAAGCTGCTTAGGGATTAAATAAAAACAAGAAGGCTTTCACCTTCTTGTCGACACTAGCAAAATTAAGTAAATCCTTCTAAGCAAAGCTGTGTCATTGGTCTTTTTAATTACTTCGATAACAGAGTTTCTTAATTCGCTATTATTCAAAACCGCTCCCCCTTTGCAATAAAACTTATGTTTGTATAAATGATAGAAATATAGAATGTTCGTTCTTTTTCTCTATTCTATCATACCACAAACATTTTGCAATAGTTTAGTCTGTAAAAACTTGTTTTTGTTGAGTTTTTCAGACTATTTAATTAAACTTTATCACAAAATTTTGTAATTGCAAGAGGAAAATAGCGAACGTCCGTACTACCGGACAAAAAACGCCTTTTTTGGCAATTTTTGTGAAAAATGACGATAAAAGCAGACCGTTATTTGTATACAGAATTAAATAAATCCGTTATCCGTACATTGACCGCTTTCGCAATTTTTTCAAGTTGGTCTAATCGCGGAGAGTAAACCCCAATCTCCAAATCGCGCAGCGTTGATTTTGGAATGCCGCTTAGTTCGGATAATCTTCTATAAGTAAGGCCTTTGCTTTTTCGAACTTTATCAATCAGAATAACCATGCTATCAGTCCTTTCGCTGATAGGCTTGCTATTTCAAATAGATAAAATACTTGGTTTTTACCGGAAAAAAATCCCCTGCGGTACCGCAAATACCGCAAGGGACAAAAGGAAAGTTTTGGTCGGTCTACCTCCCTCAACATTACAGTACCATATTTCTACAATTATTGCAACTTAGAGGGAGGAAAAATGTATGAAAAGGTTTTTTGCCGTATTATTGTCAGCGATTTTGTTATTTAGTATGTCGGCTTGCGGAGGCAAAAAGGAAGGGGATAACATATCTTCTGAAAGTTCAAACGAGGTAACAGAAGACAGCAAGCAGAGCGCCATTGATTTCGATACAACTCTTTGGGATATAGTTACAAGGTCTGAAGCATCGCAAAATTCTCTTTATACAGCAATGCGCAATTTGTCCGATGGAGAAACTTCCCTACTTGATGTATATGATTCGGCAAAATCTGCTGAAGAAACTCAGATTGAATTATCTCTGGAAATAGCATACGGCAAAAGCGAAACACAATCATATGTTGACGCTGTAATTAACTATGTTATAAACGCCCAGAAAGTCGCTTCTTCTCTTAAAAACTACATCGATACAAATGAAATGGAGCACTATTCAGAGGCAAACGAGTATCTCGAAAAAGCACAAATATATGCTATTGAAGTGGTTACCGAAAGAATGGCCTATTTATCTGAAGCTGGATTAAGCGATGAAGAAATTTCAGAAATAATGGGCACAGCTGATTCTTCCGAAAAAGCAACAGACTTGCAATAATTATTCTCAGCAGAAAGAAGAATAGTATATAAAATCTTTTTTAACTATGAAAACGCATAGAAAGTTTAGGAGGTGTCTGCTATGGAATATATCATCAACTTCACTTGGGACGATGAGGTAAGCGTCTGGATCGCAACCAGCGATGAGTGACCATGATATTTGATGCAGCCCTATTACAGGCCGAAACGTTACAGTCGATACAAAGATAAAATCCCGGCATACCGCAAACGCTATTCTCAAGCAAAGCGGTATCCAATATAAATTCTAAAAAAATCCCCCATCCTGCTACCAACAGAACGGGGGAAGCGGTCTTGTGATATAACCGCCATCAGCAAGCATATTATACCACAAGGCCACTTTATTTGCCATACCTAAAATAAAGGAGGTCTATATTTCATGATGAACGCAGTAGGCTACACCCGATATTCTACAGACAGGCAGTCCGAAAATTCCACACAGTACCAAATTGCAGCCATAGACGAGTATGCCAGAAAAAACAACATAAATCTTTTGCACTTTTATTCTGACGAAGGCTTTAGCGGCACAAATACGGAACGTCCTGCTTTCCAGCAGATGCTTTCTGCTGCGGAAACCCGCCTTTTCGATGCTATTATCATTTATGACATTACCAGAGCATCCCGTGATGTATCTGATTGGCTGGGTTTTCGGAAGAAGATGCGCCTGCTTGGTATTGAAGTCCTCTCTGCTACTCAAAACTTGGGTGACGCGCTGGACCCTGACAGCTATCTTTTAGAATTGATTAACGCTGGCATCGGTCAGCATATGGTTCTTCAGGCAAGACAGAAATCTATTGCCGGAACCACTAATAAAGCAAAGGACGGTATCTTTTTGGGTGGATATCCTCCTATGGGTTACCGTATCGAAAATGGACATTACATCATTGAAGAATCCGAAGCAAAATATGTCCGTATGATTTTTCAAATGTATGCAGCAGGAAAAAGCTATAACGATATTATGGCGGTTCTCAACGGCCTAAGAGGAAAGCGCGGCGCAGTGATTGGAAAATCTCAGCTTAACAGTATCCTTAAGAATGAACGTTACATCGGTATTTATACTTGGAACAAAAAACAGTATCGTGTGATGCGGAAATGGGCCGGAGGAAAGCCAAACCCTAACGCTGTAAAAATCGAAGGCATTATTCCTCCGCTTGTAAGCATCGAAATATGGGAAAGGGTGCAGAATAGAATGAATGACAAAAAAAGAAACGCAGCGAACAAAGCTCAACGAAAATATCTTTTATCCGGTCTGATTCAGTGCGAAATCTGCGGCGGCAGCTATACAGGGCATACCAGCACAAACAAAAAGGGGTATGAACATGTAACATATATTTGCAGCAGTAAATACCGCAATCATACTTGCACGGCAAAAAATCTTTCCGCCGCTTCTTTAGAGGAGTTTGTGCTAAACCACGTCAAGGCATATTTGTGCAACACAGACTTTGAGCAAGAAGCAGACGCAATCATGAATCGTCTTTCCGCAGTGTCTCCTGATATATCATCAGAGAAAAAGGAACTGCGGCAAATCACAACTCAAATTAATAATGGCATAAAGGCAGTCTTAGGCGGTTTTGCCCTTCCAGAGCTTCAGGAAGAACTTGACCGTCTTCGTATGCGTAAATCCGAACTGGAAGATGTCATTGCAAATGCAGAAAACGAATCACAAAAAGTAGATAGAAACAGTTTGGTTTCCTATTTGAAAAGAACAGCCGAAGAATTGGAAACGAATCCCACGGCTGCTGTCAAAAGACTTGCAAAAATATACGCCCATGCTGACGGCACCTGTACCGTAAACATAGGCGTACATACTGCATATTGCGGAGACAGGATTTGAACCTGCGACCTCCGGGTTATGAGCCCGACGAGCTACCGGACTGCTCTACTCCGCGCTGATAAAAAAAGTGGGCGGAGAAGGATTCGAACCTTCGAAGCTATCGCAACAGATTTACAGTCTGCCCCCTTTGGCCGCTCGGGAATCCACCCACAAAGAAAGCCGATGATCGGACTCGAACCGATAACCTGCTGATTACAAGTCAGCTGCTCTGCCAATTGAGCCACATCGGCATACTTTCCTCTGGAAAACTACAAAAGCTATTATAGCACTCCTTTTGATACAAGTCAAGTATTTCCCGTCAAAGTTTTCAGAAACGCAGGTTGTAATATTAAATGCGAAAGAACACGAAGCCCCACGAACGGGGCGGTTCGGTTCTATCGCATTTATTTTTTTGTACCACAAACGGGCCGGAAAGTCAAGCGGGAGGGCGGAAAGATGAAGAAAAAGTGGGAAGTACGCTATTTAGTGACAGCGGTTGCCAGTATTCCCGTATACAAGGCTTACGGAAAGACGGAAACCTACCGGCAGGCCGCGAAAGACGGCTGGGGAACCGTGTACCGCGACGAAAACAACGCGCTGGTTTGCGACGAAGATTGTAGCGCCAGCCTTTACACGAAGAACGGCGGCTATTTCGGAATTTTCCCCTATGAGGAAATCAACACAAAGGAAATGCCGAAACAGGCCGAATGTGCGGCGATCATTGCCAGCGATTCTTGCGGTTTCACTGTTTGGGCGGAAGATTTCAGCCAGATTCATATTTTCGTGACCCGCGATGAAAACGGCCTGATTGATACCTACCGCGTGGAATACGGCGAAAGCCAGATTTGCGACGGGGAAGTTGAAATTTCCTTTGAGGACCTTTGCCAGAACGAAGATAGCTGGGACCACAGCTACCGGGCGAACATTCCGGGGACGGTGGAATACAGCCGCAAGCAGGAAACCGCGCAGGCCGAACAGGACACGACGGACGCGGCGGCGGACAGCCAGCAGAACGCGCCCAGCGCCGCGTCGCTGATTGTGATTGCGGCGGCAGAAATGCAGGAACAGGAAGCCGCCGCGGGGGAGCCGGAAGCGGCAGAAAAGAAGAAGAACGGCGGCGGGGCCGGACCTCCGCCGCAAGAGAAAGGAGAACAGGGGGTGAACAGTGGTGCGGCGGTATAGATATATCACCTTTGCGGACCGGCGGGAGATTGCCACGCTGTATCAGGCGAACGCGCGCCCGGCGGACATTGCGGACCGGCTGGGAGTTACCACGGCGACGATCTACCGGGAGTTGAAGCGCGGGGAAACCGTCGGAGAGGACGGCGCGCCGGTTCTGGACCGGAACCGGCGGCGGGCTTACAACCCGGTTATCGCCCAGCAAACGGTACAGGCGAATTTCAGGCGGCGGGGCCGGACCCCGGCGGACAGTCTGCAAGGAGGTTTTGACGGTGACGCAGTTTGAAAAGATCACGGAAAGCCCGGACGCGCTGGCGGCGTTCCTTGCGGCCTTGCCCGTCGTTGAGGGACCGTGGGACAAGGAATTTCACGAACGGTATTGCGCCGATTGCCTTTACCTTGGGTGCGACGCTTGCCCGCATGAGGAATTCAGGAACAACCCCGGCTGGTGGCTGACATTGACGGACACGCCGGAACCCAGCGAGGAAACAAAGCGGGCGGCGAAAAAGATTGCGGCCCTTGTAGATCAGCATTCCGCGGCGGAAGCCGCAGAACTGCTGGGAATCTCAATGAAAGTATTAGAGATTCTGAAAGAAGAAAAGATTCCCGATTTTGGAGGGGTAACAGCAATCAGCATAGCGCAGGCAATCGGAATTCACGAACGCGGCTGAATCACAGGAGGGGCCGGACGGCGTAAATCACGGAATCGGACCGGAAAACTTCAAGTTTCCCGTTGCGTTCCAGCTTTTCAATCCTCCATTCAATAGATTCTTTCACTTCACCTTGCGGGGTTAGTTTCTTGTAAATGTCTGCAAAACTAATCGCCGGACCTATTTTTTTCAAAGTTTAGGGGCTGAATTTGTCGCAGGAGTTGAAGAAAACGCACGTCGTCCATATCCTGAAAACCTCCATTTTGTATTTTATTCTATTTTACCACAGCGAAACAGAAAAGGAAAGGAGCGGGACGCATGAAAAGGAAAATCACGTTCCCGGACTGGACAGGCCCGGCGGCGGTGACGATCACCCGCGGCGGGACAAAGGACAAGCCCCGCGCCGTTTGGGGTGAGTACACGCAGGACCCGGCGGAATGGCTTTCCATCCGCGCGACGCTGGCAATCGCCGGGGGTTCGGTCCTCTTTGAAACGTTCGACAGCAGGGAGGAAGAGGAAGCCGCGCGGCTGGAAGCGGACCGGCGCGCCGCATGGCGGAACGCCCTTGCCTTTGCTGAACAGTTGTGGCGGGCCGCGCCACATCATGAATACGTCGTTTCATTCAGACCGGAAAACCCGAACGTCGGCCCGGAAGCGGTTTGCATTTACCGGCGCTTGTTCCCTTATTCGGCGGAACGGGGGTGCGCTGTATGAGCGTTTGCCGACGGTGCGGGCGTGAAATTGAGTGGGCGCAGGGCGAAAGCGGGCGGTTTGGCCCCCTTGACCTTGAACCCGTGTTTGTGATTGAGGGCGGCGGGAACGATCAGTTTTACACCGACGAAAACGCGGTGATCGTGGGCCGCGCCGCCCGCCCGGAAGAGGAATCCCCGGAACTGCCCGTTGCCTTTGTTCCGCATTGGAAAACGTGCGGGAGGGGGTGAGATCGTGAAGCGTCAATTTTGCTTGCCCTGTTTCCTTGAACTGAAAAAGGCGGGGAAACACAACGTTCAGCGTGTCGGCGGAGGGGTCAATATGAAGATCACTTGCTGGAGGTGTAAGCGCCGCCGGTATGGGGCCGAATACGAAATTTCGCGGAAAGTAGGTGCAGGACGTGACGGGGGCTGAACTGAAAGCGGCCTTGATGGAGGAATACCCGGTGCGTTATGCCGGTATCACCTATCAGAAAGTAACCGCGCTGATCTATCGAAAGGGCAGTACACGAATTCAGATTTCGGCGGAACTGCTGGACCGGAACGGGCGCGCCGTGGTGATTGCCCCGGCGGGAAAAATTGAAAGGGGGACAAGCAATGCCTAAATACGAATTTGTCGCCGTCGATTTCGACGGGACCCTTTGCGCCGACGCTTTCCCGGAAGTGGGAGCGCCGAACCGGGCCGTCATCGACTACGTGAAGCGGCTGGCGGCGGACGGGTCAAAGATCATCCTTTACACCAGCCGGGAGAACGGAACCCGGAAACTGCTTGATGAAGCGGTGGCGTTCTGTAAGGCGCAGGAAATCCCGCTGTATGCGGTCAATGAGAATCCGGGAAACCCGCACGCCGCGAAAATCGGGTTGAAGCCCTCTGACGGGCGCAAGGTGTACGCTGATCTTTACATAGACGACAAGGCGATTAACCCGGCGAAGATAGAAAGAACGGCGGAATACACAAGGCCGGGAGCATTCGTCCCGCCGCCGGAAGCCGCCGCCGCGGACGAACGCTGGCAAGAGATTATGAAGCAGGCGGAACAATGCGGATTCATCCTTTACGCCGCGGCAGGAACGGCGATTCTTGCAACGAACCGGGTTCAGGCCAGCACAATGGGGGCGACGCGGTACGCCGACAATCAGCGCATGAACGGACGTTGCCCGCAAGAAATCGGCCTGCCCGGTTGCCTTGACAGCTACACAGGGAAACCGGGGTGCGCTGGGGACCGTTGCGAATTGTGGAAGCGGAGGGCCGACCATGCCGACACCTGACACGATCACCCGCGGAGCGGGACAAGCCCGGCGGAGCGCCGCCCGGCTGATTCTGTCCGTTGCGAAATATAGCGGCCTGACCCTTGCGGGAATCATCCTGTTTCGAGCGGGTGCGGCCTACGCCCTGACGGTACGCGGATATTCAGCGGTGGGCGGTGAAGCTTTCGCCCTCTTTCTTCCCGCGTTTTATGCCCTGCTTTCGGGTGTGGGCCGGGGATACGTCAAAGACACGAAAAACGGCTATTTGCCGGACTATAAGGAGGACAACGAACAATGAAGAAACTTGCTAATTTGAAGCCGGGTGCGTATTTCTTTTACGGCGGCGTTCAATGGGTTGTGCTGGAGAGTGACGAAAAGATTGGCGCGACGCTGGCGCTTGCCGCCGAACCCGTCTTTCACCGGGCGTTCGACGAAGAGAACCGGAACGACTGGCGCGTTTCGTCCTTGCGCCGGGAACTGAACGGGCCGTTTCTTGACGCGCTGATTGCGGAGGGCGCGAACCGGGCCGCGTTCCTTGATTGGGAAAGCGACCTGACCGCCGACGACGGAATGACCGACTACGGGACCACGACCGACAAAATCGCTTTACTGTCTGACAGCCTTTACCGGAAGTACCGGCAGTATATCCCCCTTGTTGACGACTGGTGCTGGACCCTGACCCCGTGGACCTGTAACCCGTCATCTTCGTCCTACGTCCGCCTCGTCGATTCCTCCGGCGAGTTGGGCAACTACTACTCCGCGTGCTACGGCATCTGGGGCGCGCGCCCGCTTTGTTATCTGGAATCGTCCATCTTTGTATCTGTCCCTTATGAAGATGAAACCGCGGACCCCCGCGCCGACATGATCGAGGAAGCCCGCGACGCAGTGCTGGAGGTTTTGAACGGCTATCCCGTGGACGTTTGGGGCGACGCTATCGCCGCCGCGGTTGCTTCCCTCTTCCAGTGGAAGCAGGACGCGGAGGACACCGCAAAGGAGGAAGCCGCGACGCGGGCGCTGAACAACACGCCCGGCGATCAGGGCGGGAACGACAACGCGGCGGCGGAGGGCTGAAAGCCCCCGCCCCGCCGCCGAAAAACTGCATAAGAAAACCGCCCCGCGCCCGTTGTGCGAAAACGAGTGCGAAGCGGAATCCGCCGGTAAAAACACAGCTTATCAACCTATGATTAGTATAGCAGAAACCGGCGGAAAAGTCAAGAAAAAGCGCCGTTTTTATGCGGCGTGGCGGGCTTGTAATGGGTATTAAGATTCTGGCAAAGCCTGTCACGTTTAACACAGGAAAACAGGGTGCGGAGGTTGCGGGCCGGTCCCGCTCCATCCCCCGCCCTACTGACCCGCGTTTGCTGGAAGCACAGAACACGCCCGCTTCATCATCCAACGAAAAGAGGGTGAAGCATGGTGCGAACCTTTATCAGAGAAAAGAAGATTTTTTGCGGCGATCATTACAGGGAGGTTGATATATTCGGCTATACCACAGCCCAAAAGAACGCCGCCGCCCGCGGGAAGCGGTCAAAAAAGGTTCAGGAATCGGAGCCGAAACAAAAGAACTTGAATGACAAGAATGCCCGCCGGTATTTCGTCCAGTTGGGAAACCTGAATTTCGGGGACGACCCGGAAGCTTTGCACGTAACGGCTACATACTCCGCGAAACATCTTCCGCGGACCGTGGAAGCCGCGGAAAAGGAAGTTTCAAACTATTTGCGCCGGGTGGCCTACGCCCGGAAGAAAGAGGGGTTGCCGCCCTTGAAATATATCCTTGTCACGGCCTACACCACAGCGCGGAACAGCGGGAAGCCGACCCGGATTCATCACCACATTGTCATGAATGGAGGGCTTGACCGTGACGTTGTGGAAGAGTTGTGGCGCAAGAGGAAGCGCAAGGGGCAGAAAAAGGGCGACCGAATAGGATATTGCAACGCGGACCGCCTGCAAGCAGACGAAAACGGGATTGCCGCCCTTTGCACTTACCTTGTCAAGCAGGCGGGCGGGAAAAAGCGGTGGTCCTCTTCCCACAACTTAAAGAAGCCGACAAGCCGGGCGAACGACGGGAAGTATAACCGGCGGCAGATCGAGAAGTGGGCGAAAGAAAGGCCGGGCCGCGCCTTTTGGGAAAAGAAGTATCCGGGCTGGACCCTGACCGACGACGATTACGGGGTTCAGTACGAATACAACGAACAAACAGGGTGGTCAATTTACCTGAAATTGAGGAAAAAAGAATAGAAAGGGGCGGTCATCATGGGGAAGCCTTACCGAGAATGCCCGCATTGCGGCGCACACTTGGACGCGGGCGAAATTTGCGATTGCAGGAAGCCGAAACGGGAGCCGCGCCCGGCGGCGGAAGCGCCGCGGCGTATGCGGCTGGTTGCGATTTGCCGGGAGGTTGACCCGGAAACCGGGAAAGTTGCCGTTTATCAGGTATGCGAGGAAATGAACGACGGAACGGTTTCTTTCTTGCAGAATTGGGCGCGGAACAACCCCGGATTTCGGTATTTCACCCTTGCTTCCGCCCGCTGGGAGCGGTTCGGGGAGGTTATCGCCAGTATTTTGAAGCGCCGGACGGTCACAGCCGCGGACGTGGACCGAATCGGCGGAATTGTGGAACTGTAAGGAGGGGGAAGCGTTGGACAGCGAACAGGAATTGCGGGAAATGTACCGCGCGGCGGCGGTTATCAAGGAAATTTGCAACCGCCGGACGGAAGATGATTCGTGCCACAAATGCCCGTTTTACACTATGTGCGCGGCGGAACCGTATTCGTGGGCGATTCCCGAAAGCGGGGTGGACGCATGACGGATCGGGAACAGCTTTTGCAGAAAGTCAAAAAGATTCAGGCTTTAGCAGAGCGCGGGGACCGCGGGGAAAAGGAATCCGCCGCCGTCCTGCTTGACCGGCTTATGAAGAGATACGGAATCACGGAAGCGGAGATTGCAGAAGAACGCCGGGGAATCGCATGGTTCAGGTTCAAAACCCCGCTTGAACGAAAGCTTTTGAATCAGGTTATTTACACCGTTACCGGGCGCGTTGCTTATTCGTGCGTCGGAAAGTACACGAACCGCCCGCGGAAAATGCTGGGGATTGAATGCACAGCGGCGGAGCGGTTAGAAATCGAATTCAGCTTTGAATTTTATAACGCCGCATTGGAAAAGGAACTTGACCGCTTTTATTCGGCTTTCCTGAACAAGAATCGTATTTTCCCGGAAAACGCAATAGATCAGATACCGGACCCGGAAGAAATCGACCTTGAGGAAGCGAAACGAATTTACGCAATGATGGCGGGCATGGAGGAACACCGCCGCCGGAAAGCGTTGGGGAGCGGGACGGCGGAAAGGGGCGATCAGTAATGCCGGTCACATGGGAAGCGAAACACCTTGCCCGGCGGTATCAGAACGCCGTAAACAACGCGCAGGGGCATTTTTTCGAGGACGCTATAAAAGACGGGTGCGCCTACTATTCCGCGCGGGGCCGGGCGGAGATCGACAAGACCCCCGAACCGTTCCGCGTCATGGAGAAGCTGGGCGGTGGAATCTTCAAGGGCCGGTTCACCGCCCACGCCCAGCCGGATTTTCAAGGGACCCTTGCGGGCGGGCGCTCCATCGTCTTTGAAGCAAAGCACACCACGACGGACCGGCTGAAACGGGACGTTCTGACCGGCGAACAGCAGGACACGCTGGCGCGTCATCACAGGATGGGCGCGGTTGCCGCCGTATGCGCCGGAATCGGGAACAACTTTTTCTTTGTCCCGTGGGTCATTTGGCGGGACATGAAACAACATTTCGGGCGAAAGTATGTGACGGCGGCAAACCTTGAACCCTTCCGCGTTCGCTTCAATGGCGCGGTTCTTTTCCTTGACTACAAAAACGGAAGCGGGCTTTTGAGATTTTGCCGGACGGGTGAAGAATTCATAGACGAATTTTTGAAAACGGAGGTCAAAGGACCATGAAGAAACAGCGGCAGAAAACGCGGAAAGTGACGGTCCGGGTCACACCGCAAACGGCGTTCAACCTTGAACGTCTTATGCAGATCAGCGGGCAGAAAACGCCGGGCCGGGTGGTTGACAAGCTGGTTCGGGAAAAAATGCTGAACTTGCGTGTTCAGGACGAAGGGCGGCGCGGCTGATCGTGGGAAGGTATAAGACGGCGGCGGAGCGGATGGCGGTTTCCTTGCGCCGCGGGGAAGCGGAAGCGACCGGAAAGCCCCTGTATAAGTCATACGCCGATATTCCGCCGGGATTCTTGAGCAAAACCGCCTGTATGAAGATGAAACAGCCGGTTCGAGCAGACGAAGAGCCGGGGGCATACGTTCTTAACCGGAACTGGCTGGGATATATGCCCCTGTATGACCGGCGCGAAAAGAGGTGATAACCCGTGTTCAACCTGAACCGCATTTATAACCTTGATTGCATGGAAGCAATGAAAGAAATCCCGGACAATTTCTTTCAGCTTGCTATATGCGACCCGCCATACGGTATAGGACACGACGGACAGCGGCAAAGGGTACATAACAACCGGAAGCACAACCGGAAGTTTCACGCCCGGAAAGGCTGGGACAAGGAGCCGCCCCCGCCTGAATACTTCCGGGAGCTGGAACGTGTGTCGGAAAATCAAATTATTTTCGGCGGAAATTATTTCGCCCCTATGCTAAACCGCGGGACAAAGGGCTGGCTGGTTTGGGACAAAGGGCAACATGGGCTTTCGCAGTCTGATTGCGAACTTGCCTATTCGTCGTTCGATTTGCCGACGCGAGTTGTCATCATCAACCGGGCCGCGCTCCAGCAGGACGGGAACACGATTCACCCGACGCAAAAGCCGGTCCGCCTGTATCGGTGGATTTTGCAGAACTACGCCCGGCCCGGTGATCGGGTTCTTGACACCCACGCCGGGAGCGGGTCAAGCTGTATCGCCTGTCATGAAATGGGATTTGATTTCTTGGCTTTTGAGATCGACCCGGATTATTGCCGGGCGGCGGCGGAACGGTTGGAGTATGCGCGGGCGCAAGTACGGTTTGACGACTTGCCGACAATCAGGGCGGAACAGGTAAAATTATTTTGAAATGGAGGGCCAAACGTGGAGTTTATAAGATTCGTTTTTTCAAGTTTCTGGACGTGGGTGGGGTTTTTAATCCTGATCGGAGCCGTAGGGGAAGCCGTCGCGAGTATCGTAAAGGCCGCGCATACACCGCGGAAGATCGAAGCATATAGAGTCGACAGCAGATGGCACGTACAGATTGACGGCGCACACCGCGGCGACATTTCCGAAATTATGAATAATGCGGACAAGCAGAGCAATGTGGGGGTGGCGGAATGAATGCCGCGCTTTTGAGCAGTAAAAAGATGGACTATTGCACGCCGCAAGCGTTTTTCGACGCGCTGAACCGGGAATTCCGCTTCACCCTTGACGCGGCGGCAACGGCGAAAAGTGCGAAATGCCCGGCGTACTACACGCCCGAAACGGACGGGCTTTCCAGCCCGTGGAACCTTGCGGGGGGGGTGCTGTATTCTGTAATCCGCCCTACGGACGGAAGATCGGGCAATGGGTCCGCAAGGCATACGAAGAAGCACAGCGCGGAACGACCGTCGTTTTGCTGATTCCGGCCCGGACCGACACGACATACTTTCACGACTACATTTACGGGAAAGCGGAAATCCGCTTTGTTCGCGGGCGGTTGCGCTTCACCGATGAAGAGGGCAACGCATACGCCCCCGCGCCGTTCCCGTCGATGGTGGTTATCTACAACGGAAGAAAGGAGAAAGACGGGTGAAAGCATGGGAACCTGTATTTGAGGACGAACTTTCCAGCATTGCGCCGGAAGAGATCGAAAAGAATTCAAGTCTTTTCGGGAATTTCTGTTTCGGAGTAACGGCGGAACAGTTGGAAGAACTGAAAGCGGGCCGCGTTCTTTTTTACACGGACGAATACGGGATTTTCATTGCCCTTGTGGATGAAGCCCCGGCGGAAGCAAAGCGGCGAAAGGAAGAACAGCGCGCCGCCGAACTGGAAGCCCAGCGAAAGCACGTCAAGCCCGGCGATTTTGTGTGGCTAAATATGTTCGGGGTTGTGCGGAAATTGAAAGTCACGGGCGTAACGGATAAATCCATATACGCGGGGAATATGAAAATTTCAATCAAGGCGTTTGGCGAATGCCTATTTACAGAGGAACCGGGAAAGGAGTTGCAAGGGGATGGAATATAAACCGAAAGTTGTTCTTTGCCGCCTGCATATGGCGGGCAAGACGATTCAGCAAATCCGGGAGGAATGCGCCGGGCAGGGCATGACCTACCGGGATTTTGAGAACATCCAGCGGGCGAATGAGTATTTCGACGGCGTGCGTTGCCGCCTGTCCCTTTGGGAGTGGGACAATTACGAAAGCTATCACCTTGACGATTGGGACGCGCCGGACGACGAACGCATGATGATGGCAATTTACTATTCTGAACAGGTCCACCCGGTCCCCCGGTACAAAAACGACCTTGAAAAATTCAAGGCTGATTGGGCGGCGGGAACCTACGACCCCGGCGGGGTTATCTGCTTCAACCCGCGCGACGTGGAAGTGATCGAAGTTGTGTCGGAAGAGGTCAAACCGCCGAAACCGGCCCCGGCCCCCTCTTCCCCGCCGCCCGCGAAGCCGCGGCGGAGGAAGAAGAAAAAGAAGAAAGGCGGGAAGCGGAAATGAATCTGAACAGCCTTAAAACGAAATGCCCGGTTTGCGGGCGGGTAAATACGCCCAGCGAAATACAGATAGATCAAGGCTGGCAAACGCGGGTTTTTGCGCGGTATGAGTGCCGAAACAATATAAAGCGCCTGTTTCGGCGGGACAAGCCTTGCGAAACCCGGTATTCCGTGGAATGGAACGGGGATGAAGCCGCGCGGGTGATCGAAAGGACGAAAGAGGGGTAAACATGGCCTATTATGACACGCAGGTTCTTGAAGCCTTACAGGAAATCGCAAAAGAATTGAAAAAGATTAGGGAAGAATTGGAAAAGGAGGGAAAACGACGTGAATAAACCGATCTACGAACCCCGCGGGCGCGCCCGTGAATATGGGGAACTTGCGGTGAACATCTATACCGGGTGCAATCACGGTTGTTCCTACTGCTACGCCCCAGCCGTCCTGCATAGGGGCCGGGAGGAATTCGCGGAGGTCCGGCCCCGGCCCGGTATCGTCGAAGAGGTCCGGCGGCAGTTGGAGCGGGAGAAGATCAGCGGGAAAACGATCTTTCTTTGCTTCACGTGCGACCCATACCCCGCCGAAATCGACACCACGCCAACGCGTGCGGTCATTCAGGCAATCAAGGAAAGCGGGAATCGCGTTCGGATTCTGACAAAGGGCGGGGACCGCGCCCGGCGGGATTTTGATTTGCTGGATTCCGGCGATCATTTCGGGGTTACGTTCACAACGGACAACCTCTTTCACCCGGCGGCGGAGGAACCGAAAGCCGCGCCAACAGCGGAGCGGCTGGCGACACTGGAACGGGCGAAATATAACGGCGTGAATACGTGGGTATCATGCGAACCCGTCCTTTATCCGAACGCCGTTTTCAATCTGATTCAGAACGGCTGGTATATCGACCTTTTCAAGATCGGCAAGCTGAATCACGCCGCGCCCCCGGCGGAGATCGTCAAGGCAGGCGGCTGGGCAGCGTTTGGGGAGGAAGCCGAACGCCTTTGCCGGGAGCATGGGCGCGCCTATTACATCAAAGAGGACTTGCGCGCCGAAATGGAGAAAGCGAGGGGAACATAATGGGGCAAAAAGAAATGGTTGAACTGATGAAAAATCAGATCGGCGCAGTTGCAGAAATGGCCTTGATTTTTTTCCGGGCAACCATAGCGGCAGGCGCGACGATGGAAGAAGCCTTGAAGCTGACGCAAGCTTACCTTGCCGCGATGATTCACGGCAATAACAAGGACCCGCAACAGGACGGGACCGCCGCCGAATAACGGGGGTTCAGGAATGGAATTCGGAGAGTTTCAAACTGCCTGCAAATATATGTCGTTTGGCTACAAAGGCGGTTCGGGGGTCCAATTCGAGCCGGTATGCAAGCGGCCCGACAGAATCCCCCGCGGGCATAGCTGGGGAACGTGCGTCGAACAATGTTGCCCGTATTTCGGAATGAAGATCGGACCCGGCGAAATCCATATGAACGGCGAAAAAATCGGAACGTTCGATAAAGGACGGATTGTGCTGGACGGCAAAGAGCCGCCGAACAAATTGAACATCACAATTCCGTACTATTGGTAAAAACCGCCCCGTCGAGCGGGTCAAAATCAGAATAGGAGGTTTTACACGGTGAAAACAATTTCGGTTATCAACCTGAAAGGCGGCGTTGCGAAAACCCTTACCGCCGGGAGCATGGCGCACATTCTGGCAACCTACCACGGAAAGCGCATTTTGCTGATCGACAACGACAAGCAGGGCAACACGTCAAAGACGTTCGGGGTCCACAGCTACGACGACAAGAGCATTTCGGACGTTCTGACCGCCCGGCGGCTGGACCCGTGGGAGGTTATCAAGAAAACCCGGTTCGACATGATCGACGTAATGCCCGCGAATATGTCCTTGATTCGGGCGAATTTGGAGGTCATGCTGGACACCAGCGCCCGCCCCCAGCAAACCCGGTTGCGGGACGCGCTGAACACCATTGCGGCGGAAAGCTTTTATGATTTCTGCATTATCGACAACGCCCCCGATATAAACATTTCGACGATCAACGCCCTTGTCGCTTCCGACGACGTGATTATTCCGATCAAGATTGACAAATACGCCTTTGACGGGCTGGAAGAACTGAAAGAGCAGATCGAGGACACCCGCGCAGACTGGAACCCCCGCTTGCGGCTGGCCGGTTGCCTGATTACGTGCTTTCAGCGGACGGACGCGGACCGGCAGGGGGAAGAGTGGTTGCGGAGCCAGCCGGAATACCCGGTTTTCGACACGCACATTCGCTATTCCGAAAAGGTGGCGGAAAGCACGTTTTCGGAATCCCCCATTGCGGAATACAGCCGCCGGAGCGGGGCCGCTATGGACTATATCGCATTTGTGCGGGAATATCTGGACCGCGGGAAGAAATAGAGGACCGCGGGAATGAACTGCAATCGCTGTAAAAACCTGAATATGACGGAAGAACAGCAAAAAAGGCTGGGGACAAAAGAACCGCATATTTGCTTGAAGTACGGGCGGCGGGTTTTTCACAGATCAAGCAAACCGGGATTTCACGAAATGATATATCCGTGTCGGGAGTGCGAACAAGAAAAGAACTTGTCCGATTCGGACAGAAAGGGGCGTACATAGTGGGAAAGTTTAATCTGAATCAGATTTTGAACGACGCTTCAAAGCGGGCCGCGCCCGGCGGAGGAGGGCAGACGGCCCCCGCCAGCCGCCCGGCGGAGATTGAGCGGTTAAGCGTCTTTGACCTTGTGCCGTCGGAAGATAACTTCTATTCGATGAACGACATTGAAGAGCTGAAAAGCAAGATCGAACTTGCCGGGAAAGTGCTTCAAAACTTCATCGTCGTTCCGCTGGGCGGCGGGAAATACAAGGTCATTTCGGGACACCGCCGCCGCGCCGCCTGCATTTCCCTTGTGGAAGAGGGCAAACCGGAATATGAGTTTGTACCGTGTACCGTTGAAGCGGACGAAGAGGACGCGGAGGTTCAGGCAATCCGGGAAGAAATTATGCTGATTGCGGCGAACTCCCAGCGTGAAAAAACGGCGTGGGACAAGATCGAGGAAGCCCGCCGGACCCGCGCGCTTTTGGAGAGAATCAAGCAACAAGAGAAATTGCCCGGCGATATGCGGAAGCTTGTTGCACAGACCTTGAACACCAGCCCGGCGCAAATCGGGCGGTTCGACGCGATCACCCGGAATCTTTGCCCGGCGTTCATGGAGGAATTGAAAGCGGACCGCATAAACATTTCGACCGCGTATGAACTGTCCGGGCTTTCGGCGGAAGATCAGACCGCGGCGTTTGAGGAATACCGGGAAACCGGGGAAATTTCAATCAAGGCCGCGCGGGAGCGGAAGCAGGACACGCCGCCAGCGGCGGAGGTCCCGGCGGAAGAGCCGGAAGCGGAGCGGGAGGAATCGCCAGCGACCCCGCAGGACGCGCCACAGACCGCCACAGAGCCGCGGGAAGCGGACGGGTGGGAAAAGATACCACCCGCCGCAGAAGCGCCCACAGAGGGCCGCACAGAGCCGGAGGAACAGCCGGAAACCGCCGGGCAGGATAAACCGCCCGCCACCTCTTCCCCGCCGCCTACGGGCGCGGAACAGACGGACGATCAGGAAATGAACGCTGACCGCGCCGAACGGCAATTAAAGAATCTGCTGGAATACTGCATGGACAAGGCGGAATCTTTCGACCGTTCGCGGAACTGGACGGCGGACGTTCAAGCCCTTTATATCGCCATTGACAAGCTGGAAGAGTGAGGGCCGCGACGATGAATCAGGAAAAAGTTTTGATTTTCGGCGGATTTACGGAAGAGGAAGCGAAAGCGATAAAAGAAGCCGCGCGGATTTGGGCGGAGCGGGTGCGAATTGCCATAGAAGAAGCGGTGGCGGCGTTTTCAAATATTCTTTTGCAGATCGGCCCACCTGACCTTGAAGCTTTGGACGATCTATGGAAAGAGTTGGAGGAAATCGGGAGAGAGAGCCGCGTCCGGCGGCGGAAGATGGAGCGGAGCCGGGCGCGGGCCATAGAACAGCGATACCGGGCGGAGATTCACCGCGTCGAGCGGGAAAGGTTTTATAGGCGGATATATAAGCCGCCCTAAAGCATAAATCGGAGGAACGGGCATGAAGCGCGGAAAAGTAATTTCAATCTTGCGGTTCTTTAGCACGATTGACAAAGAAATTCAAATGAACAATGCGACCGTCGAGGACTTGAACGACCGCTATTATTCGACGCTGGGCGCGGTCAATATGGACGGCTTGCCGCATGGGAAAGGCGGGGTTTCAAAGCCGGTTGAAAACATGGTGGCGAATGTCCCCGAATACGTCCGAAAGAAGATTGCGGGAAAACAGCGCCGAAACAAGCGGCTGGAAGAAGTTGGGTCCGCTATCGGGCGGGAACTGGACCGTCTGAATTACTATGAAAAAGCGGTTGTAACATGGTTTTATTTAGACGGCGCAACGTGGGAACAGATTTCGGGACGGCTGAATTACAGCCCGCGGCAATGTCGAAACATACGCGACAAGGCTTTAGACCGGCTGACAAGCTGGTTTTCAGCGAATAAAGCAATTTTTACATTCAAATTTCCTGAAAAATAAGATTGCCACCTATTGCCCGTTTTTTCTGCTATAATGGCTATTGTGGAAAATTGAAACAGCGATTCGGGCGGGCGATTCTCCGCCGCCCGGCGCTGACCGGAAACGGACCTTGCTTTTTGCGAGGTCCGTTTTTGTGTGCGCTTCCGCGGAGCCGTCCAGATCGGAAAATGAAAAACAAACGAAAGGGGGTGCGCGGCGCATGGCGCGAGATCGAAGCCCGGAGCGCGACAAGGCGCGGGAAATATGGCTTGAATCCGGCGGGAAAATGACGGCGAAACAGGTTGCGGAAGCCGTCGGCGGCGTGAAGCCCGAACAGGTCCGAAAATGGAAAAGCCTTGATTCGTGGGCCGCGGCCCTTGAAGCCCAAAAGCCGCCCCGGAAGCGCGGAGGACAGCCGGGGAACAAGAACGCCGTCGGAGCGGGGCCGCCTACGGGCAACCGGAACGCCGAAACACACGGCGCGTATTCGGCGGTACGGATGGAGGATTTAACCACGGAACAGCGGGTTTATATTCAGAAAATTACGCTGGACACAAAGAAAAATATGCTTGCCGAATTACAGTTGCTTATAGCAAAAGAATTCGACTTGCAAAACAAGATTGCAAAGTTGGAGAGTGCGGAAAGCGGAAGCCTTTTTATTGATCGAGTTGTCGAGGTACAGACCCCAAAAGGGCAGGAACGATTAAATCAACAGCTTGAAAAGCTGGCAAGCCTGCAAGCGGAAGAAGAAGCCTTGCGCTGGGACATGGATGTTCAGCAGGGAAAACCGCCCACGAAGCAACAGCAAAAGCGCCTTGAAAGCCTGCAACGGGAGATTGCGGCCTTGCAGGACACCACGGGCGACCGGGCGCGGGAGTTGGAAAAGGCCGCATACAACACAGCAACCCGGACAGTCATTCAAGCAAGCGCCTTTGATCGTACAATGAAGCTGGAAGCGGAGTTGAACAGAATTCACGGGCGCATTATTAAACTGCTTGATTCCATAAAGGGCTATGAATTAGAAAGCCGCCGCGTCCGCCTTGAAGAACGCAAATACAACCTTGCAAAGCAAAAGTTATCAGGCGCGTTCGACATTGACCCGGAAACGGGAGAGATCAACGACGAACAAGACGATTTCGACGCGGAATTAGAGGCTTGACGGGCCGGAAGCGCGACCCGCCGCGGGTCCTTTCAGCGCCCGAACGAAGCCTTGCGGGTTCGGGACCCCGCCGTTTTTTTAGCCACGAAATTTTTTTGAACGCTTCCGCGCTTTCGGGGGCGTTTTTGGTATGGGGGAGGTTGCCAAAACAGGAGCGGAAAGAGGGTGCGGGGCTTGAAACTTTACGACGTGAAAGCGGTTGCCCGGTTTTTGGACGTGTCCGAACGCCGGGTGCGGCAGTTGCGCGACGAAAAAGTGATTGCGGAGGTCCGACCCGGCCTGTATGACCTGATCGACACGAACCGCCGGTATATCAACTATCTACGGAAGAGAAACCCGGAGAGTGAAGAAACAATAGACTACAACACCGAACGGGCAAAACTGGTTCGGGCGAAGCGGAAAAACGAAGAATACGAATTGCAGTTGAAAGAAAACAAGCTACACGCGGCGGAGGACATAGAAGCCGTCATGACGGATATGCTTGTAAATTTCAAATCCCGCTTGATGGCGATTCCGTCGAAGCTTGCGCCGGTCCTTTGCAAGAAAACCGACAAAGCAGAGATTTTCGCCTTGCTGAAAGATCACATCGACGAAGCCTTGATGGAACTTTCAGATTTCAAAACGGCGTTCGGGGAAAGGGCAAAGGATGAAGAAAGCGACGGTTGAACTATTCACGCAAATTTTTTCCGTCCTTGCCCCGCCGCCGGATATGACAGTTTCGGAATGGGCGGACGAATACCGCCGCCTTTCCTCTGAATCGTCGGCGGAGCCGGGCCGCTGGAGGACTTCAAAAGCCCCGTATCAGCGTGAAATTATGGACGCGGTTTGCGATATGCGCGTTCAAAAAATCGTTATCATGTCGGCGGCGCAGATCGGGAAAACCGACGCATTGATTCTTAATCCTATCGGCTATTATATGCACTACGACCCGTCGCCGATCATGGTAATGCAACCGACAATTCAGATGGCGGAAACGTTCAGCAAAGACCGCCTTTCCCCTATGTTGCGGGACACGCCGGTTCTACGGGACCGGGTGAACGATAAGAGCCGGAACAGCGGAAACACGATCTTGCAAAAGATTTTCCCCGGCGGTCATGTCACGATGGTGGGCGCAAATTCCCCGTCGTCCCTTGCTTCCCGTCCGATTCGGATTCTGCTTGCGGACGAAATCGACCGATACCCGGCGACCGCAGGCAATGAGGGCGACCCCCTCTTACTTGCGGGAAAGCGGCTTGCAACGTTCTGGAATAAAAAAGAGGTTTGCGTAAGCACGCCGACGATCAAGGAAACATCGAGAATCGCGGTTGAATTTGAGCATAGCACACAGGAAGAATGGAACGTGCCTTGTCCGGTATGCGGGGCCTTTACGCCGCTGACATGGGGCAATATCCGGTTTGATAAGAACAACCTTGACGAAATCGGGCATTATTGCCCGGCCTGCAAAAAGATTTCAAGTGAAATCGAGTGGAAAGAGAAATCACAGAAAGGGAAATTCGTTGCGAAATACCCTGATCGAAAGGTTCGGGGTTTTCACCTGAACGCCCTTGCGTCTCTGTTTGTGGAATGGCGGGAGATCGTCGAGAAGTTTCTAACCGCGAACGAAGAGAAGAAAAAAGGCAATATCGAACTTCTGAAAGCGTGGACCAATACCGAAATGGGGGAAACGTGGGAGGAAGAGGGCCAGCAGATTGACACCGACGATCTTTACGACCGGCGGGAAGAATACGGGTGCGAGGTCCCGGAGGAAGTGCTGGTGCTGACCGCAGGCGTTGACGTGCAAGACGACCGATTTGAAATTGAGGTTGTCGGATGGGGTACGGACAAAGAAAGCTGGGGTATTCGGTATCAGGTTATTTACGGCGACCTGAAACGCCAGCCGGTATGGAATGAACTGGACGCGTTTCTTTCGCAGACGTTCACCACGGCAGACGGGCGGCGGCTGAAAATCATTTGCGCTTGCGTCGATTCCGGCGGACACTTCACGACGAACGTTTACCGATTCTGTAAGGAACGGACGGCGCGCCGCGTGTTTGCAATCAAGGGCAAGGGCGGCGCGGAAGTCCCCTATTTCGGCAGGCCGTCAACGTCAAATATCGTAAAAGCCCCCCTTTTCACCGTGGGCGTTGATACAGGAAAGGCGCTATTGTATCAGCGGTTAGCGGTGAAAAAATGGGGGCCGAATTTTTGCCATTTCCCGGCGGAAGAGGGCCGCGGCTATACGGAAGAATATTTCCGGGGCCTGACCGCTGAAAAAATGGTTGTCACCTACAAGAAAGGCCGGGCGCAATATGTCTGGCGGCTGAAAGACGACGGGTATAAACGAAATGAGCCGTTAGACATTCGGAATTATGCGACCGTCGCGCTGGAGATTGCAAACCCGATCTTGAAGAAGCCGGAGCGGGAAACCGCCGCAACGCCGCCCAAAAAGCGCGGCAGGCGGGTGAGGACAAAAGGGGGAATCGCCTAAATGAAAAGACAGAGATCACAACTTGAAATTGCGCGCCACCACCTGAACGCATGGCTGGAAGCCGAATTAGAGTTGACCACACATCAAAGTTACAAGATCGGTTCGCGGAGCCTGACAAAAGCGGACCTTGGACAAATCAGGAAGCAAATTGAATTCTGGCAGAATCGGGTGGCACAGTTGGAGAACACGGGGAAGCGCGGCGGCAGAAACCGCGTTGTTCGGGTTGTCCCGCGGGATTTGTAAAGGCGGTGAAGCGGCTTGAATGTGCTTGACAGAATGATTTCCGCCGTGTCGCCGGAACGGGCCGTTCGGCGGGCGGCGGCGCGGCAGAAATTAAAAATACTTAACAGCGGATACAGCAATTACGGCGCGTCACAAACGAAAAAGTCGTTGATTGGCTGGCTTTACGGCGGAGGGTCCGCAAAAGAGGACATACAGGAAAATCTTTCAACACTCCGCCAGCGTTGCCGTGATCTTTACATGGGCGTTCCCCTTGCGACCGGTGCGTTGAAAACGTGCCGAACAAATGTCGTCGGGTCCGGCCTACGGCTGAAAAGTCAAATAGACTATGAATTTTTGGGAATGACGGAAGAGGAAGCCCGCGCGCTTGAAAGTAAGATCGAGCGGGAATTTGCTTTATGGGCGGATTCCCCCGCGTGCGATTTGGAGCGACTGGACAATTTCTATGAACTCCAGCAGCTTGCTTTCCTGAATTGGCTTATGTCCGGCGACGTTATCGCAACTCTGCCAGTCACGAAACGGGTAAATATGCCCTATGACCTCCGAATTTGCCTGATCGAAGCGGACAGGTTGAGCAACCCGGACGGGGACACCAGCGACCCGCACATTGTCGGCGGCGTTGAAACGAACGACGCGGGGGAGGTTGTCGCATACCATATCAGCAAACACCACCCCTTGTCCTATGACCTGACCGAAACCGGGTGGACGCGGGTTCTGGCATGGGGTGAAAAGACCGGGCGGCGGAATGTGCTTCACGTTATGAGCCGGGAAAGAATCGGACAGCGGCGGGGCGTTCCCTTCCTTGCGCCGGTCATAGAAGCCCTGAAACAGTTGGGGCGATACACCGACGCGGAACTTGTCGCCGCCGTGGTTTCCGGTATGTTTACCGTGTTCATCGAAAAGGAATCCGCGTCCAGCGACGGGGCATTTGGTGAGATCATCCCGGAAGAAGAACAGGTGGACGCGGAGGACGACAGCACGATTGAACTTTCCCCCGGTGCGGTTGTGGACTTGAACGAGGGAGAAAAAGCGCACGACATGAACCCAGGCAGGCCGAATACAGCATTTGACGGGTTCGTTATTGCCATTTGTCGGCAGATCGGCGCGGCCCTTGAAATCCCTTATGAACTGCTGGTGAAATGCTTCAATTCGTCGTTTACCGCTTCCCGCGGTGCGCTCTTGGAAGCGTGGAAAATGTTTCGTATGTATCGAAACTGGCTTGCAAATGATTTTTGCCAGCCGATTTATGAAGAGTGGTTCGCGGAAGCCGTCGCAAAGGGAAGAATCCCCGCGCCCGGCTTTTTTGCTGACCCGATCATTCAGAAAGCCTATTGCGGGGCGGAATGGAACGGACCGGCACAGGGCCTTTTGAATCCGGTTCAGGAAGTGGAAGCGGCAGAAAAACGGGTTCTAAACGGATTTTCGACCCGCGACCGTGAAGCTATGGAAATGAACGGGTCCGATTTTTACCGAAACGCCGCACAGCGGAAACGGGAAGAAAAGTTGTTAAGGGAGGTAAACGAAGATGGCAGACAAGAACCCGGCGGGAAAGAAGCCGGTCAATAAGCATTTTTGGACGTTCCGGGCCGCGGCAGAGGAAAGCGCCGCCCCGGAACTGATTCTTTACGGCGATATTGCTTCCGAAACGTGGTGGGGCGACGAAGTAACCCCGCGGCAGTTTTCGGATGAACTGAACGCGCTGGGGGCGGTTGATGAAATCGTCGTAAGAATCAACAGCGGCGGCGGCGACGTATTCGCCGCAAATGCCATTTATACCCGCCTGAAAGACAATAAAGCGAAAATCACGGTCAAGATCGACGGCTGGGCCGGGTCCGCCGCGACAATCGTTGCTATGGCGGGCGACGTGATCGAGATTCCGGGGAACGGCGTGTTTATGGTTCATGACCCCAAAATGGGCGCGCGCGGATATTTCAGCGCAGAGGACTTTGTAAAGGCCGCGGAAGAACTGAACGTGATTAAAAATTCTATCGTGAACGGCTATGCCCTGAAAACGAAAAAGGACCCGGAGGAAATCGCCGCGATCATGGCGGCGGAAACATGGTACGACGGGAAACAGGCCGTTGACGCGGGATTTTGTGACCGGCTTATGTTCGAGGACGCAAAGACAAGCGTTGAAAATATGGGAAAGGTTGTTGTGAACAGCGTTTCAATGGACCTTGAACGATTCCCGAATTTATCCGTTTCGTTGTTAAACCGCCTGACGGCCAGCGCGTCCGGCGGTTTTTCAAATACCAAAAATCCAACAGAGCAGAAAAGGAGCGAAGAAGTCATGGACGGAATCAAAGATATTAAGACCCCGGAGGGATTGCGGGCGGCGTTCCCCGATTTGGTAAAGCAGATCGAGGACGCGGCGACCGCCGCGGAGCGCAAGCGGATTCAGGACATCGAGGGCGTGGCGCTGGCGGGATTTGAAACCATTGTGAACGCCGCAAAGTTTGAAAAGCCTGTTTCCGCCGGAGACGTTGCGACGCAGATTGTCGCGGCGCAGAAGAAGCAGAGCGCGGACTATATCGCCGCCCGAAATGACGACGCACAGGACAGCGGCGCGGGCGACGTGGGAACCGGCGGAAAGATCGAGGGCGCGGCAGGCGGCGGCGGGACAAGCGAGATCGACGCGGCGATTGACCGGCTTTTCCCTGAAACGAAGTAAAGGAGGAAACGACCATGTATGAAATCAAGCGCGACGAACTGACCCGCAAAAATGTTTTTGCGGGCGACTTCCCCATTGCAAAGGAAGTGGGCGAGGTTGCGGAGGGCGAAACCGTCCGGCAGTATGCCCCGGTCATCAAGACCGCGGGCGGATTCAAAGAAGCGACCGCCGCCGGGCTGGACGAACTGTACGGAATCGCCGCCGACGATTCTACGGACGGCGGCGTTGTCTGTATGCTGACCGGCGAATTTTTCGCCGATGGGCTGACCTTGCCGGAGGGTGTGACAGCGGAAGCCCTGAAACCCGCTTTCCGCAAGCTGGGAATTTTTTTGAAGTAAAGGGAGGAAAAAGAAATGGCTATTGAAACCGATATTTACACCCCGCGCACGTTGGGGAAGCTGGTTCGCCGGTTGCCGCCGGTTCGGACGTTCTTCCTTGACACGTTCTTTCGGACGAAAAAGACGTTCGACACGAAGAGCGTTGAAGTGGATTTCAAAAAGGGCGGGCGCGCCCTTGCCCCGTTCGTCCACCCGAAAGTGGGCGGCAAGACCATTCTGAATGCGGGCTATCAGACTGTAAGCTACACGCCGACGCTTGTTGCCCCGAACAAGATCACGACCGTGGACGACCTGCTGGAGCGGTCCGCGGGCGAAAACCCGTACAGCGGCAAGAAACCCGCTGATCGGGCCGTCGAAAAACTGGCGGAGGATTTGCGGGAACTGAAAGAAATGATCGTTCGCCGCCGGGAGTGGATGGCGGCAACCGCGATCTTTACCGGGCAGATTCCCATTATCGGCGAGGGCCTGAACGAAGTGATCGACTTTGGTTTTGATAACGTCGAAACCATTGTGACCGACGCATTGAAATGGAGCGCGCCCACGTCCCACCCGCTGGAGGACATTGAGCGGTGGCGCAAAAAGGTTCAGAAAACCGGGTTCGTGAACTGCAATATTTGCGTCATGGCAAGCGACGTTTCCGCGGCCTTTATCAGCCACCCGGAAGTCATGAAGCAGTTGGACGTTAAAAGCTATGACCTTGCGGCAATCAAGCCGCGGGAAATGCCTGACGGCACAACCTACATCGGGACCATTCGGAAGCTGGGGCTGGATATTTACGAATACAACGAATGGTATTTGGACGACTGGACCAACCCCACCGCTCCGGACGAATACCCGCTTGTCCCTGACGGCGCGCTGGCGCTTATGAGTACGCGGGCGGACTACTCCGAATGCTACGGAGCAATCACCATGATTCCAGAAGAGGGAAAGAAGTTTATCACCGTGGAGGGCGATATGGTCCCGCAGACGTGGGTAGAGCGCCGCCCGGACCGACGCTTTTTGCAGATCAACAGCAAGCCTCTTCCCGTCCCGCATGAGGTCAACAGTTGGTTTGTCGCCCACGTGCTGTAATGCTGAACTTCAAAGCACAGCTTGACCGGGACTTGGAAACCGTCTTTCACAACAGCGCGGAACACGCGGAAGAACTGGAATTCTGGATTGACGGGACCCGGTACAAAGGGCCGGTCATCATCGACGATGGCGGCGCACAGGACAGGACCAAACCGGCGACAGATCACGTTGACGGTTTGGTTCTTGTCGATTTAGTCATGTATGTTCCGCTGTCATTGCTGGGGCAGACCCCGAAAAAGGGGTTGACCGTGGAGATCGGCGACGACCTGTACGAAATCACAAAGGTTCACCCGGAAGCCGGGGAAATCGTGCTTTATTTGGAGATGTTGACCGAATGATTCAGATTACAAACGATCAGATCGAGCGGGTGAACCTGATTCTTTCCGGCATACCGGGCGGAGCGCAAAAGGCGTTTTCAAGTGTTATCCGCCGGGCAAACAGTACAGTCAAGGCCGAAACGGTCCGGCAGATTACGGGGACGTATGCCATTTCCGCACAGCGCGTCCGGGCCGGGGGGAATATCCGCGCACAGGTCCAGAAAGCGGACGGCGGCGTTGTGGGAACCGTGACGTTCGCGGGCTACAAATTGCCGCTGTACCGCTTCAACGTAACGCCCACGTTGCCGATTCAGCGGGCGGAAGTGAAAGCGGCGGTCATGCGGGGGAACGGTCAAACGCCGTTCGTTCATGCCTTTATTGCCCGGATGAAGAGCGGTCACACAGGAATGTTTGAGCGCGAAACGGGGCGTTCTTTCCCGGTAACTGAATTCATGGCACAGTCAACCGCGCAAATGGCGGGGAATGAGGAAGTGCTGGAACAGGTTTCGGAAAAGGCGCAGGAAACCGTAAACAAGCGCATTGAACACGAAATAACCCGCATTTTGAACGGTTACGGGGGGTAAACAATGACACCGTTGGAACTTTTGGACGCGCTGAAAGCCTACATCGAGAACGAAACAAGGGATTTGCTTTTGCCAGTCCGGGTGGACCGCAAGAGCGGGAAAAACAACGAACGACCGGCGGAGGTTCACACAATGGCGCTTCCGAACAAGAACGCGGAAACGGAACGAATTCCCTATGTCCTCTTGCAGTTTTTAACCAGCAAGGACGAACAGGAGCCGGGAGAGTACCCGGAAAGCAGTTGCAAGATTCGCATTGTCGCCGCGACCTATTCGGAGGATAAAGCGGAAGGGTCATTGTGCCTTTTGAATCTGTTAACACGGATTCGGATGGGGTTTCTCCGCGACGGGAGCATTCAGGACCGCTATTTGCTGAAAATGCCCCTTGAAATGATTATCTACCCGGATAATACGGCCCCGTACTATTTGGGGGAAATCATGTCGGAATGGACGTTGCCGCCGATCAAAACAGAATGCGGACTTGCGGGGCCGTATCTGGAAAACAGAACACCGACAGTTGAAAGTGAGGTTGAACAAAGATGGTAGAATTCAAGCCCAGCATGAAAAAGGAAGAGTTGCTGGACGTTGCCGCCGCAAACGGTATCGCCGCCGATGACAGCATGACGAAAACGCAGATCATTGAGGCTCTGAACGCCCACAACGCGAAGGAAACCGCCGGGAAGCCCGCAGAGGGGGCCACGGAGGGCGCAGAGAGCGCCGCGGGCGGTGAGGGGGGCGGAGATACCACCCACGGCGAAAAGCCCGCAGAACGGCCCGGAGAGGGCGAAGAGGACACCGGCGGGAGCGGGACCGGCGACGGCGGCGGAGAACAGCCCGCGGAGGAAGCCACAGAGGGCGCAGGAAGCGACGGAACCGGCGGCGGGGGTAACGATACCCCCGGCGGAGAAAAGCCCGCAGAACGGCCCACAGAGGGCGCGGAGGGATACGACACGTTCGTATATTGCGGGCCGTCCATTCCCCGCGGGCGGCTGAAAGAAAACGCCGTGTTCCGCGGGACCCTTGCGGACGTGCTGAACTACCTTGCGGACGTAATCGAGGATTACCCGCAGATTCCGCGGCTGATTGTTCCGACGAACCGGCTGGCGGCGTTTTCCGTCAAGGTCAAGACCCCCGGCAATATCGCGCACAAGTATTACACCGACATTGTTTCGGCAATGAAAATGAAGAAGAACAGTAAGGAGGGATAAGCGGTGGCGAACTATTATCACGGCGTATCGACGCGACAGGTTGACACGTCGGTTTCGACCCCCGTTGAAGCGGATTCCGGGATTGCGTTTGTCGTGGGCGCGGCCCCGGTACATACCGTCGGCGGGCCGGTAAACGAACCCGTCATGTGCTACACCTATCAGGAAGCCGTATCCGCGTTCGGGTTCTCCGACGATTGGGAGAAATACCCGCTTTGCGAAATGATCTATTCGCAATTCCAGCTTTACGGCGTTGCCCCCGTGGTGCTGGTGAACGTGCTTGACCCGGAAAAGCACAAGAAACCCGTTGCGGAACAGAACTATCCCGTCACGGACGGCAAGGTTTATCTTCCGCTGGAAGCGATTCAGGCCAGCGTAACGGTAAAGAACAACGCCGCGGCGGAGGGACAGCCGGGCAACTACACCGCCGGGACCGATTACGACACCCTGTACGACGGGGAAAACCTGATCGTCGAAGTGCTGGAGGGCGGAGCAATCCCGGCGAACGCGGGAGAACTGACAATTTCTTTCAATGCGGTGGACCCCGCCGCCGTGACAAAGAAAGAGATCATCGGCGGATTTGACCCGAACACAAAGACGAATTCCGGGCTTGAACTGCTGGATTCCGTCTTTCCGAAATACGGAATCGTCGCCGATTTGGTGCTTACCCCCGGCTGGTCCCACGATTCGGAGGTTGCCGCGATCATGTCGGCAAAGGTCCAGTCGATTAACGGCGTATTCGAGGGGAAAGCCCTTTGCGACATTGACACGAACGACGTTCGGCATTACGCCGACGCGCCCGCATGGAAGAAGAAAAAGAACATCAATTCCAAATATCAGCTTATTTGCTGGCCGCTCTTCAAGCTTGGGGAGCGGGTTTTTCATGCTTCCGTACAGGCGGCGGGCCGAATGGGGTTGACCGATTCGGACAACGGCGGTTGCCCGGCGGAAAGCCCGTCGAACAAACTTTTGCAGATCGACAGCGCGGTTCTTGCCGACGGGACGGTTGTTCTTCTGGACCTCCAGCAAGCAAACTACCTGAACAGCAACGGCATTGTTACCGCGCTGAACTTCATCGGCGGTTATGTCCTTTGGGGCGACGAAACCGCCTGTTTCCCCGCCGATACGGACGTAAAGAATTATTTCATTTGCGTTTCCCGTATGTTCGGCTGGGTTGCGAACTCCCTTGTCCTGACCTATTGGAGCAAGGTTGACAAGAAAATGACCCGGCGGCTGATCGACAGTATCGTTGATTCCGTGAATATCTGGCTGAACGGCCTTGTCAACGAAGAGAAGTTGCTGGGCGGGCGGGTTGAATTCCGGGAGGATGAAAACCCCGTTACTTCCCTTATGGCGGGCAAGGCGACGTTCCATATTTTCTTGACCCCGCCCAGCCCCATGCGTGAATGTGAGTTTGTGCTGGAATACGACGTGGAGTACGTTTCCGCGGCGCTGACGGCGTAAGGAGGGATGAACCGTGAAAGTTGAAAACGGCGTGACTAACTTTGCCGTGTATGAGGACGCGACGGAATATTACGGCATGGCGGAAGTGACCTTGCCGGAAATTTCCTCCATTACGGAGGAAGTCAAGGGCGCGGGAATTTCCGGCACGTTCAACGGCGCGTTTGTGGGCCATATCGAAGCTATGACCCTAACGTTGAATTTCCGTTCGGTGACGAAAGCCGCGATCAGACTGCTGGAGCCGCGGAATCATCAAATCGACTTGCGCGCGTCCCAGCAAGTATGGGACAGCGGCGCGGGCCGGTTCAAGCAATCCCACGTCAAGCACGTTTTGATGGTAACGCCCACAAAGTACAGCCCCGGCAAGCTTGCGCCCGCGTCGCCCGCAGAATCGTCCGGCGAATACGCGGTGACGTACTTTGCCACCTACATCGACGGCGTGAAGATCATGGAAATCGACATTCTGAATTTCATTTTCTTTGTGAACGGCGTTGACTATCTGGAGGACGTGCGAAAGGCGCTGGGCAAGTAAGAGATCGACCCCCGGCGGGACCATTCCCGCCGGGGGATTTTGCGCCCGCTTTCTGTATTTCAAATCTATAAATGACAATCGGAGGAATTGAACCATGAGTGACAAGAAAAACATTGCTGTAACCGGCGCGGAGAACGCCACAGGCGCGGCGGGAGCCGCCGACCATGAAATGACACAGCCCGCTGCGGAAAGCCCCGTACAGGCCGTCGAGAGCGGCGACGTGGGCGTTTATACGCACACGTTCAAGAAGCCGTTCGAGCATGAGGGAAGGACCTATGAGGAATTGACCTTTGATTTCGGGCGGCTGAAAGGCCGGGACATGGTGGCAATCGAAAACGAAATGCAGGGTATGAGCGAATACGCCCTTGCCCCGGAGATTTCCACCAGCTTCCAGAGCAAGATGGCGGCGCGGGCCGCGGGAATCGGAAGCGACGTGCTGGAAGCTATGCCCCTGAAAGATTTTAACAAGATCACGGGGGCCGCGCGCCGTTTTTTGCTGGATTCGGGCTATTAAAGCAGAACCCCGCGCAATGGTGGCGGCGTGAAACCTACAAGATGGCGCAAGCGTCTTTCACCGGCGTTCCGTTTTGGCTGAACATGACCGTTTCGGAATTCGCCGCATGGATTGAGGACGCAAACGCCGTCGAGAAAGAGCGCAAGAGCAAGAAAGGCGGGTGACGGGGTTGGCAAGCAGAAAAGAGCATGAACTACTCTTCAAACTGCAAGCGTCTTTGGGCGGGAACTTCAACGCGGCGTTCAAAGGGGCGATCAATACCACGCGGCAACTTCAAAACACCATGCAAAAGCTGAATTCCGTTACCGGCAAGATCGACGCGTTCAAGAAACAGTCAACCGCCCTTGATACAAACCGGCAAAAGCTGGCGCAGTTGACCGCGGAGCATGACCGTTTACAGCGTGAATTAAGCCAGACGGAACAGCCGTCGGAGAAATTGCGGGCCGCTATGGAGCGAAACGAACGGCAGATTGCCGACACCACCGCAAAGATCGAAGCGCAGGAAGCCCGCTTGCGGACGCTGGGCGACGAACTTTCCGACGCGGGCGTTGATACGTCCCGTTTAGCGCAGGAAAACGAACGGCTGGCGAAAAGCTATGACCGGCTGAAAAGCGGTCAAGAGGAATTAGCGCGGTTGAACGGCGCGATTCAGCAGAACAATGAAGCGATTTCCAAAACAAAAGCCCAACTTGGCGGGGTGATCGGTACGGCGGCGGCGCTGGGCGCGGCGCTGTACGCCGGGCCGGTCAAGAAAGCCGCGGAGTTTGAAGCGCAAATGTCGTCGGTTCAGGCCATTTCGGGCGCTTCCGCGGGGGATATGGCAAAGCTGACCGCCCTTGCTAAAGATATGGGCGCGACGACACAGTTTACCGCCGTAGAATCCGGGAAAGCCCTTGAATATATGGCTATGGCGGGCTGGAAAACAAAGCAGATGATCGGCGGATTGCCGGGCATTATGAACCTTGCCGCCGCGTCCGGGGAAGATTTGGGGTCCGTTTCGGATATTGTGACGGACGCGCTTACCGCTTTCCGTATGAACGCGGAGGACGCAGGACGGTTCGCGGACGTGTTGGCGCAAGCGTCAAGCAATGCGAATACAAACGTCGGAATGATGGGCGCAACCTTCCAAAAGGTTGCGCCCGTTGCCGGCGCTTTAGGGTATTCCGTAGAAGATATGTCGCTGGCAATCGGACTAATGGCGAACGCGTCGATCAAAGCGGACGTTGCCGGAACATCCCTGAAAACTTCCCTTGCGAACATGGCAAAGCCCACAAAGCAGATGAAAGCCTATATGGACCGATACGGAATCAGCCTGACGCGTTCCGACGGGACAATGAAAACATTCCGCGAAGTGGTGGACAATTTGCGCGGGAGTTTGGGCGGTTTGTCTGAAGCTGAACAGGTGGCGGCGGCAACGGCGATTTTCGGCAAGGAATCGTTCGCCGGTATGCTGGCCGTTGTCAACGCAAGCGACGAAGATTATAAAAAGTTGTCCGATTCGATCAATAACGCAAAAGGCGCGGCGGAACGGATGGCGGCAATCAAGCTGGACAATTTAGAGGGCGATATAACTTTGATGAAATCCGCCCTTGACGGCCTGCAAATTGCAATCGGCGACGCGCTTTTACCTACATTCCGAGCGGGAACGCAGGGAATCACGGACTTTATCACCAAACTAACGCAATTCATCAACGAAAACCCGGAATTGATTCAACAGATCGTGAAGATCACCGCCGGGCTTTTGGCATTTAAGGCGGCGACGCTGACCGGAAAGCTGGCGTTTCTGGAACTGAAAGGCGGTGTTCTATCTGTTCAAAAGGGTTTTACCCTCTTGAAAACTATGTTCGCCCTTGCAAGCGTCAATTCGGCGGGCTTTTCCGGCACGCTGAAAGGCGTTGCAAAAAATGTGATCGGCTATTTCGGCGGAATCGGAAGCGCGGCAGGCGGCGCGGGCCGCGCATTTACCGGACTGTTCAGCGGAACGAAGATCGGAAATCTGTTTTCCGGTATCGGCGGAGCCGCGGGCGGGCTATTCTCTAAAGCGTTTTCCGGTATCGGCGGGCTGGCGACAGGGGCCGCAGGCAAGGTGACAGGCATTTTCGCAAGAGCGGGAAGCAAAATCGCCGCCGGGCCGCTGGGCAAGATCGGCGGCGTTGTCGGAAAGGGGTTCAGCAAACTAACGACCATGATTGCGCCGCTCCAAAAGCTGGGCGGGGCGATTTTGGGGCCGTTCGGCGGTATTGCCGGAAAGATTCTGCCCGTTGTCGGCGTGATCGGCCTGATTATTGCCGCCGTTCAGATATTCCGGGACCACTTGGACGACATACGGGCCGGGGTTGAAAAAGTATTCGGCCCGGCGGGGGTTGCCGTCTTTGACAATATCGTGGGCGTGATTACCAACATAGGCAACACGATCAAGGGTATTTTCAGCGACGGGAACCTTGCAAGCGCGCGTGAATTCATCAACGGAATTTTCGGCGAACAGGGCGTTGCCGTGTTCGACACGTTCGTTTCTATCATGCAGACGGTGGGCGGCGTGATCGGACAGTTTATTTCGTTCATTGACACCAGCGTAAAGCCGGTCATTGAAGAACTGTTCGCGTTCATCGTCACGACCGTACTTCCGCAAATTGCACAGACCTTTGTTGAATGGGGACCGACGATCACGGGGGTTATTCAAAGCATTTGGGAAATCTTTCAAACGGTGGCAACCGCCGTCATGGGGATAATTCAAGCCCTTATGCCTACGATTCAATCACTGATCGGAACATACCTTGAAGCTATCCGGTCCGTGATCGGCGGCGTACTGACCGCAATTCAGGGCCTTTTGAACGTGTTTGCCGGGATTTTTACCGGCGATTGGTCCCGCGTTTGGGAGGGTGTAAAAGGCATTTTCTCCGGCGTTTGGGAAGCGATCAAGGGCATTGCAAAGGGCGCAATGAACGGAATCATTGACATTATAAACGGGCTGATCGGAGGGCTGAACAAGCTAAAAATTCCAGATTGGGTCCCCGGCCTTGGCGGAAAGGGTATCAACATTCCGTTGATTCCGAAATTCGCAAAAGGCACGCCCCGGACACCTGACACGTTCATAGCGGGCGAAAAGGGCGCGGAACTTATCACCAACGCCCGGAACCGAACTGTTTTCAAGGCGGCGGAAACCGGGCAGATTTTCACGAACCTTGCAGGAATGGCAAAGACCCTGACGGGCAACGGCGGATTTCAGCAGTACCGGCTGGCCAACGTGGGAGCGGAAGCCCCGGACGTGAACCCGCCGACGCTTTCGACGGCTGACCGTCAAAGATCGGTTGTCATTCATAGCGCGCCGGTTTTCCATGTGGGGAACGACGCACAAGCACAGGACATTGAAGAAATCTTGCGGAAGCACGACGAAGAACTTTTGCAGGAAATCGACGAACGGGACCGCCAGCGGGCGGACGACGAAAGGCGGCGGGCCTATGACTAAATATACGACCATTGCCGGGGATATGTGGGACGGTATCGCCTACAAGACGCTGGGAGACGAAACATACACCGACAAGATCATAAAGGCAAACCCGGAATTCCGCCGCCTTTTCGTTTTCCCGGCGGGAATCGTGCTGAATATCCCTGACCCCGAACCGCGGGTTGCTGGCGGCTTGCCGCCGTGGAAAAGGGGGCAGGGATGAACGCACGAAGAGCGGAAATCAAGCTGTTTCTGGACGGCGCAGACGTGACCGCAGATATTAACCGGGACTTGCTTTCCATGACCTACACGGACAACGAAGAGGACAAAGCGGACGATTTGCAACTTTCCCTTGCAGATCGTGAATGGATTTGGCTGGGAAACTGGCTGAACAACGCGACGGCGGGAAAATCCGCGGAGGTTTCCGCCGTCATCATTCAAAAGAATTGGGAATCGGCGGGGGACCGGGTGCTGGATTGCGGGACGTTCGAGGTTGACACCGTGGAGGGGTCCGGCCCCCCGGCGAAAGTGAATATCAAGGCCGGGTCAATCCCATATAAGACCGCCGCCCGAACGCAGAAAAAAACAAAGGCATGGGAGAAAATCAAGCTTTCGGCGATTGCAAATGAAATCGCCGGTAAAAACGGGCTTGCCTGTATGTTTGAATCATCAACAGACCCGTTTTATGACCGGAAAGAGCAAATGCAGGAATCCGACATTACCTTTTTACAGCGCCTTTGTAAAAACGCGGGAATCAGCCTGAAAGTCACCGCAAAAATGATCGTTCTGTTTGATGCGGCGGACTATGAGCAAAAAGGCGCGGTCATGGTGATTCAGAAAGGAGCGGCGAACGTGTCGCGCTGGTCCTTTTCCACCAGTTTGCACGACGCGGCTTTTGGTAGCTGTCACGTGTCCTATACGGACCCGAAACAGAAAACGACGATAGAATACACCTATACGCCGCAGGGCGCGGATAAATCCGGGCAAGTGCTGGAGGTAAACGAAAAGGTTTCGACCCGCGAGGAAGCCCGCCAGCTTGCAATGAAGCGGCTACGGCAAAAAAACAAGTCGGAGTATAAAGCGTCGTTCACTCTTTCCGGGGACACGCGGCTGGTTGCCGGGGTAACGGTGGAGGTTTCCGGCTATGGGGCGTTCGACGGGAAGTACATCATCGAAACCGCGACGCACAGCATTTCCAAAAGCGGAGGTTACAAGACCGATATTACATTGCGCCGGGTGCTGGAGGGTTACTAAATGGACGACCTGAATTTGAACGTATTAAAAAATATTGTGCGGACGGGCTGGGTTTCCTCTGTCAATGTGGAGGAACGGACGGCCCGCGTTATCTTTGAGGACAAAGGAGAAACGATAGTTTCCGGGGAATTAAAGGTGCTGAAAAATCCGCATTGGATTCCCGAATATTACGCCCCGTACCGAACGGAGTATGAAGCGGGCGGGAGCGGCTACCCGCAATTTGAAAGCCACAAGCACGATTTGATTGTAAAGCCGTGGTTGCCGCAGAAAGGCGAATTTGTGCTTTGCCTTTACATTCCACGGGACGACGGCGACGGTTTCGTGATAGGGGGGATTTGAACGAATGGCGATTATCGGAAGCTGGGGGGACATTACCTTTTCCGTTTCGCGGCAGACGGTCAAAACCTTTGACGGGCTGAAATGGGAAAGCGGGGTGAAATACGCCGCACACGACCGGCATTTGAAAGAACCCCTTTTAGAATTCACGGGGCCGGACACGGAATCCATTTCGTTTTCTATGTTCTTTTCCGTGTTTTTGGGGGTGAACCCGATTGCGGAGGTTTCAAAACTGCTTCAAGCAATGCGCCGCGGAGAGGTCCACCGCCTTGTCATCGGCCCGAAAGCCTACGGAACAAACAAATGGGTCATTACGAAGCTTTCAAATTCACTTGAACGGTACGACAACCGGGGGAATCTGCTTGTCGCGTCGGTCAATGTCACGATGAATTCTTATGCGGCGCGATAGGGGGTGCGGCGGTATATGGCCTATGTGGTAAAGGCGTTCAGCCTGAAAAAGATAAACCTTGCGCCGGAATCCACGGTTGAAGAGGTTTTGCAGAATATCGCAATGATTATTTCAACGCCGAAATTCTCTGTCCCCCTTGATCGGAAATTCGGGCTTGCACAACGGTTCATAGACAAGCCGATTCAGACGGCCCAGCCGGTCCTGATTTCGGAGGTTTTAGACGCTATCGAGGAATACGAACCGCGGGCGGAGGTTGAAAACGTGTCGTTCGTGCTGGGGGACAGGCCGGGCGCGCTGATTCCGGTTGTGGAGGTGAACATCATTGACGGAGAACGTTAGAAAATACCCGGATATTTCCTTTGTAGACACGGACACGGAAACGCTGACAAACAAGCTGATTCGGGCCTTTGAACTGTTCACCGGGCGGACGCTGTACCCGGCGGACCCGGTACGGCTTTTCATTTTGTGGATTGCCGACATTATGATTCAAGAGCGGGTGAACATCGACTTTTCGGCGAAACAGAATTTGCCGCGGTACGCGGAGGGGGAATATTTAGATTCCCTTGCCGAACTGTTCAAGGACGTTTACAGGCTGGAGCCGGAAGCGGCCCGCACGACAATTCGGTTCACGCTGTCCATCGAGCGGGACACGGCGACCGTCATTCCGGCGGGAACCCGGTTGTCGGCGGGGGAAGAAATCGTGTTTGCGACGGTGGACACGCTGACAATCCCGGCGGGGAGCCTGACCGGGGAAATTACGGCGGTTTGCCAGACCGCCGGGGAGATCGGGAACGGCCTTGTTCCGGGGCAGATCACAAAGCTTGTCGATATTTTCCCCTATTTCCAAAAGGCGGAGAACACCACGGAAAGCGCGGGCGGCGCGGATTGGGAGAGCGACGCGGCCTTTTACGCCCGCATTCGTGAAAGCATGGAAACATTTTCGACCGCCGGGCCGCTGGGGGGCTATGAGTATCACGCAAAGAGCGCGTCGGCGCTGATCGTGGACGTGAAAGCGACTTCCCCGGAGCCGGGGGAAGTGGACGTGCGGGTTCTGCTGGCGGGCGGAGAGTTGCCGGGGCAGGAAACATTGAAGATCGTTTCGGACGCGCTGAACGCGGACAAGGTGCGGCCCCTGACCGATCACGTCACCGTCGCGGCCCCTGAAACGGTCCCGTATAACATCGACGTGACGTACTACACGCAGACGGGCGGGGCAATGGGAGCGGAAGCGGTGGCGCAGAACGTCGCCGCCGCCGTCGCGGAGTATAAGCGGTGGCAGGCCGCAAAGATGGGGCGGGACGTGAACCCGTCCTATTTAACCGCCCTGCTTATGCAGACGGGCGCAAAGCGGGTTGTGGTACGGTCCCCCGTGTTCGCCGCCGTCGCCGGGAACGCCGTTGCGGTGATCGGCACGACGGCGGTTGTGAACGGGGGTGCGGAGAGTGAATAACAGCGACATTTGTTCCGTTGACTTCACCCGTTCGCTTCCTCCGACGCTGAAAGACGACCCGGAGATTTACGCGCTGGGCCGGGCCATTGCGGAGCAATTACAGATCACCGCACAGCAAATCCGGCGAAATATCATCTATGCCCGAATTGACGAACTGGACGAACAGACCCTTGATATTCTGGCCTATGATCTTCACGTCGATTGGTACGACTATTCATACCCGATTGAGGTAAAGCGGCAGACGATCAAGGACAGTGTGAAAATTCACCGGCGGCTGGGGACAAAGTACGCCGTCGAAACCGCGCTGGGGGCCGTGTTCCCCGGAACGCGGGTTGAAGAGTGGTTCGAGTATGGGGGCGACCCGTACACGTTCCGCGTCATCATCAACGCCACAGAAAACGGCGTGACCGCGGTCCAGCAAGCGGCGGTTTTGGAGCGGGTCATATTCTATAAAAATTTGCGGTCACACCTGGAAGCGGTGAGGTTCAAGATAGAGAAGAAAACGACGGTTCACGTGGTTGGGATTCACTCTATCGGGACCCGGCTGGAGGTCTGGCCGTATCTGGCGGAGAACATCGAAACGGGCGGAACTCTGTTCGTCGCCGGTTCTCTGTCCATTGCGCGCCGTCTGGAAATCCGCCCGTTCCTGACCCGGAACATGACGGCGGAAGCGCGGTCCCTGATCGGCGGTTATACACAGTACGCCCGGCGGCTTGAAATCCGCCCGAAGCTTGTTGAAGAGATCGACGCGGGCGGGAAAACGCTGATCGGCGGGTTTGCACAGTACGCCCGCAGAATCGAGGTTGACCCGTTCTTAATTAACCATTTGACCGCGGGTGCGGGGGTGCTGACCGGCGCTTATACCCGGCATTTGTGGAAACTGGAAATTCAACCATTCAGAAAAGAGGGGTAAAAAATGCCTGATGAAAAGAAATTCGGAACCATTGTCACCGACCGCGGAACGTTCCTGATTCGGGACGCGGTGCTGGAGGGGAAGCAAATCAATTTGACGACCCTTGCCGTCGGCGACGGCGGCGGCTACTACTACCAGCCAACGGCGGACATGACGGAATTAAAGAATGAGCGGTGGAGCGGCCCCGTAAACAGCGTCACGGTCAACCCGGATTCCCCGAACATCATTGACGTTCTGGCGGTGATCCCGTCCGACGTGGGCGGCTGGACAATCCGGGAAATGTGCGTGAAGGATGAAGAGGGGAACATGATTGCGGTTTGCAATACCCCGGACACCGAAAAAGTCATCATCACCAGCGGCGCGGCGGGCGAAATCGAAATGCTTATGCACATCGAGATTTCAAACACCGGCGCGATCACCTTTATCGTGGACCCCTACGCGATCACCGCCACGAAAAAGGACTTGCGGGAGCATGACGAATCGCAGACGGCCCACAAGACCGAATTTGACAAAAAGGCCGATTTAACCGACCTGAACAACCACGTCAACAATCCCGATATTCACGTAAGCCACGCGAATATGGAGAACATCAACACCGCTATTTCCGGCCTGATTGAACACAAAGAGGACACCGACGTTCACATTACACCGGCGGACCGGGAAGCGTGGGCCGCAGGCGCGGCGCAGGCGGCACAGGCGGCGGCGGACGCGGCGGCGGCGCTTGCCACGGTTGCAAGCCTTGAAAGCCGGGTTGCCCGCGTGGAAGATGGCATTTTTAACAACATCACCGGCAATCCGTATCTTGTGTCTTTTGATTCTCTGGACGGAATCGTTCTGACGAAGGGCATTTGGAACGCGGACAGGAAGCGGATTGAATGTTGACGGAATATGCCTGTACCCGGCGGGAACTGTCCTGCTTGATCGGGAACCTGTTTACGGAAATAGAACCGCCTTGCGAACGGTGCGGGGCCGCTGACGTGCTGACGGTCAGCGGGACCACCTACACCGGGAACAGGGCGGTTCTTACCGTCACAGAATACGGGTTCACGTGGGAGGGCGACCCGGCGGAGGTTGAAGAAATCCGCGAAAGGCGGTGCGTGCAATGGGGAATCCGCCCCGGAACGGGGAACAAGGCGAATTTATCTTAATCACAAAGGCGAAAGATTTGGTCGAACACACTTTTCTAATGACAAGCGAACGGCGGTTTCCGAAAAAGTATCGTTCGATTGTCGTTCGCCTGCAAGATTTATCCCTTGATATTTTCGCACATATTCAGGAAGCAAACGAACTTGACCTTTCCGACCCGCAGGAATTCCGGGAACGCCGGTACGAACAGAAAAAGGCGCTGACAAAGTGCAAAACTGTTCTTTTCCTGATCGAACTTTCTTTCAAACGGAACGTGATTTCAAAAGATCAATGCGCGGCATGGACGAAATACGTTCTTGACGTTAAGTACATGACCGCCAGCTGGCGGAAGAAGGACCGGGAGCGGGTCACAACACAACGGAGAAACGCGCCGCCCTATTGACGGGGCGGGGCTTTCTTGGGGTATGCCTTGTAGCGTCGAATTCGTACAACGTCCGCAACGTCAATTCCTCCGGCGAGTTGAACAACAACAACGCGTACAACGGCAACAGGGGCGCGCGCCCGCTTTGGTGGAACACCGGGAATGAGTAAGCCGAAAGGCTGAAAGCAGAGGACCACTATCAAAGGAAGGCATATCCCGCCGCCGCGGTGAGAGGGCGGGGGTAAATACAGGATTGGTGAAGCAAGGCCCACGGGAACCAGCTTCCGCCCCGCGGCGGGCGCGCCGCGCGGGTCCGATGATGAAGCGTTGTTCATGGTGCTTTGCGCCCGAAGAAACGCCGATTCTATACACGGCAAGGAGTTTCCTTTATGGAGCAAGCAAGCGACTTTCAAAGGGTTTATGATTTCGGGAACCTTTACGCGGCGTTCCTGAAAGCCCGCAGGGGAAAGCGCGACAAACCCAGCGTTGCAAAATTTGAAGCGAATTTGCTGGAAGCCCTTTCCCTTTTATCTGAATTGCTGAAAACCAAAAAGTATACCATGTCGGCATATTTCGTTTTCAAGGTTTACGAACCGAAAGAACGAATTGTAATGACAAACGCATTCAAAGACAAGGTTGTTCAGCACTCTTTATGTGACAATATTTTAGAACCAGCATTTTCAAAAAGCTTTATTCGTGACAACTACGCTTCACAGCGCGGGCGTGGGACGCATGACGGCCTTTACAGGCTTGAAGAATTCATGCGGTCCTATTACTTTTCACGAAAAGCGCAGGCGGAACGGGAGAGCCGGGAGGAGGGGTTGCCGCGGCTTTCGCCCGCCGAATACGCCGACGGATGGGTTTTGAAATGCGACGTTTCAAAATACTTCTATTCGATTCGGCATGAACCCTTAAAAAGAATGGTCCGGCGGTTCATCACGGACCCGGACGTTTTGTGGCTGATCGACTTAATCATTGACAGCACGCCGGACCCCGGAATTCCTATCGGGAACCAAACTTCACAATGGTTCGCGGTTATGTATCTGTCCGGGTTAGATCATTTCATCAAAGAAAAGCTAAAAATCAAGTATTACGGGCGATATATGGACGATTTCTTTTTAATCCATGAGGACAAGGCATATTTGCAGTATTGCCGGAAAGAGATTGAAAAGTATGTTGCCGGGCTGGGGCTTTCTTTGAACAATAAAACGAACATTTTCCCGTTGCGGAACGGTATTGATTTCCTTGGATTCCATACATATTTGACCGAAACGGGCAAGGTGATTCGGAAAGTTAGGAGGTCAAGCAAGAGCAATGAACAAAAGAAGCTAAAGAAACAACGGTATTTGCTGGATTCCGGGAAAATCACCTTGAAGAAGGTTGAACAATCTTACGGAAGCTGGCGAAGTCACGCGGAAAAAGGCAACTGCTATCACCTTATCCGGGAAATGGACGAACTTTACATGAACCTATTCCCGGAAATCTTTTCAAAGGAGAGTGCGGCATAATGGCTAAAGCATTAAGCACGCTGGCCGTCGGCGCGCTTGTCAAAGACACCGGCACACTTTACAACGGCAAGCCTATCATTTGGAAGGTTGCCGACAAGAACCACGCGGGCTATCCCGCGAATTCCGTTACCCTGATTACGGAACGCATTATTTCCCTGAAATGCTTTGACGCTATCGAGAGCGGCAACAGCGACAGCAACCGCCGTTCCTACGGCAACAACCGCTGGATTTTCTCTAATATCCGGCAATGGCTGAACAGCGCGGCGGCGGCGGGGAAATGGTACAGCGCCCAGCACAGCGCCGACGCGCCCCCGTCGAATGCTAACGTATGGAGCAATTACAACGAATACGACGGGGAAGCGGGTTTCCTTGCGGGATTCTCCGCGAACTTCCTTGCGGCCCTGCTTACCACAACGCACACCGTCGGCAAAGCGTCGGTTGACGGCGGCGGTACGGAAACCTGTACCGACAAAATCTTTTTCGCCACCTGTACGGAAGTGGGCTTGTCCGGCGATCACGTATGCGGGAGCAAGCTGGCCTTGTTCAGCGACAACGCTTCCCGGCAGGCAAAGCCCACGGCGGAATGTGTGTCGAAAAGCGAGTACACGAACAGCAGTTTCAACGCAAATTCGTTTTGGTATTGGTGGCTTGCGGACGCTTACGCGTCGAATTCGTGCAACGTCCGCAACGTCTCTTCCTCCGGCGGGTTGAACAGCAACTACGCGTACTACGGCTACAGGGGCGCGCGCCCGCTTTGTAATCTTAAATCTGAAATCTTGGTATCTGATTCCCCGGATTCCGACGGCGCATATACAATCATTTGGAATCGTGCGCCGTCCGCCCCCGGAAGTATCAGTGTACCGACGCAGATTTTGAGCGGGCAGAACGTCGCGGTTTCGTGGGGGATTTCCACGGATGAAGATGGAAGCGTGTCCGGCTACATTTTGGAGCGGAAAGCGAACGACGGAAGCTGGACGCAGATTTACAAGGGAATCAACCGGACATACACCGACACCGCCAGCGTCAACTGGCAGAGCGTCGCATACCGGGTCAAAGCCTACGACAACGCGGGGGCGGATTCCGAATACACCACCAGCCCGGTCCGGGCCGTCACCCACAACACGCCGCCCGCGATCAGCGGGGCAAATTCGGCCCTTGGGGAGAAAACCGGGGCGTTTTCGCAGGCGTACACCGTCACCGATCAGGACAGCGGGCAAACGCTGACCGTCACGGAAAAGATCGACGGGGCCGTGAAGCGGACCCACACCGTCACCAGCGGGCAGGAATACAATTTCAGCGTGACGGCGGCGGAATGGGTGAAGCTTTCCAACGGGTCCCACACGCTGGAGATCACCGCGGACGACGGGACCGGCGGGACCGCCACCCGGACGTACACGTTCAGCAAGAACGTTTCGGAAATCGAATTTTCGCTTGCGACCCCGCTGGCCAGCGACGACGCGGTTACAAAGGCGATTATGAGCGTCGCCCGGCAGATTCCCGCGGGGGCCGTGTTCACCGTGGAAGCCTGCAACAACGGCAACGACGAAGCGCCCACGTGGGAGGACGTGACACAGGCCGTCACCAGCGGAAGCAAATTCTTTTTCAGCAACACCACAAAGACCGCCGCCGAATGGGGCTTTAACTTCCGTATCAAGGTTCAGCGGAACGGGGCCACCGGCGACTGTTTCATTTCGTCCGTGGGGGGGAATTTTGAATGAGCGTACAGCACAAGAAAGACAGTATCCGGGGAATGCGGCTGGAGCGGCTGGGAATCCAGCCGCCCTCCGATTGGAACGACGTTGAACAGGTCCGCGGGGTGAAGAAACAGGAGATCGGCGCGGCCTGTTCCGCGGCGATTTACGCCGGGGTTGACGTGGGCGGGTCCCATTACAGCTTGACCGAACACGACCAAACCGAATTGATGGCGCAGGCGCAGACGGTCAAGGACGGGGCCGCGGCGGTCCCCTACCACGCCGACGGGGAACTTTGCCGAATGTACCCGGCGGAGGAATTCACCGCGCTGGCGCAGGCGGCGACGGCCCACGTGTTTTATCACCGGACCTACTGCAACCACCTGAACGCGTGGATTGCGCGGGCGGACCTTGCCGAACTGGATTCCATCAAGTACGGCGCGGAACTGCCCGCGGACCTTGCAAAGAGCATGGCGGCGATCATTGCCGCCGCGGGCGGGGGTGCGGCATGAAAAGGATTTTGACCCTTTGGGCTATTTTGGGGGCGGCTTACGTCGCCCTTGAAATCCTCTTCCGCGGGAGGTCCCACCCGTCCATGCTGATTGTCGGCGGGCTTTGCGGGGTCCTTGTGGGAGCAATCAACCAGCGGCCCGGATTCTTCCGCGCCCCGGTCATCGTGCAAGCGGTGATCGGGGCGCTGATCGTCCTTGCCGTGGAATTCGTTTCCGGGTGCGTCCTGAACCTTTGGCTGGGGCTGGGGGTTTGGGATTACAGCAATCAGCCGGGGAACGTGCTGGGGCAGATTTGCCCGGCGTTCGGCCTTTTGTGGTTCTTCCTTATGCCCTTTGCGATTTGGGCGGAGGACACGGCGCGGTGGCTGATTTGGGCTTATGAATGGGCGGTTTATGGGAAGAAAGGAAAGCCGCCTGACCCGGCCCCGTATTCGCTGAAAAGCGTTTATAAAGATTTCTTTTGCTGGAGGTAAACGACCATGAACGAACTTTTGCCGGTTATCAGCGTGATTTCTACGCTTTGCGCTATCGTGTTCGGGTATGCGGCATTTGCCCGCAACGGCAAAAAGGACACAGAGGACGAAGCGCGGGCAGACGCGACCGTTCTTACTGAAATCGGGTATATCAAAGCAAACACCGACGACATTAAGCGGAAGCAGGAAAAGCAGGACGAACAGTATTTGCGGATTGCGGAGCGCGTGACCGCCGTTGAATCGTCCGCGAAACAGGCACACCACAGGCTGGACCGCTTGGAACAGGCCGCGGACCATTCCGACGACTGACAGAAAGGCGGCGCGGCATGGGGTATCTATTCAGCATTGCCGCCGGGCTGATCGGCGGGATTGCCGCCGTGTTGCTGATTGAGCGGCGGCGGAGCAATAAGCGCCGCCGGGCGCGGAGCCGGGCCGCGAACGCCGCAGGGGATGAAAAGAGGACCGCCGGAAAGATCGAGTTTTCAAAACTCTTTCTTTCGGCGGTCCTCTTGACCTATTTTGCCGGGTTCGGGCTGGGCTTTTGGGTTGTGACAATCGACCCGTCACAATTAGGGGTTTTGCTTGCCTACGTCGCCACGCCGACGGCGGTTGCAATCGGGTTCTATTCGTGGAAAGCAAAGGCCGAAAACGTCGTGAAGATCAAAAAGGCGAACCCGGCGGAAACGGACGGAATGCCCGTTGACCTGAACAACATTCAGCCTTAAAGGAGATCGGAGCAATGGCAATCACAAAGGAACATCAAGACTTCATCGAGCGGGTGGGCGCGCTTGCCGCCGACGACATGAAGAAAAGCGGCGTTCTTGCGTCCTTGACAATCGCACAGGCGATTCTTGAAAGCGGCTGGGGAAAATCCGGCCTGACCGTCAAGGCAAACGCCCTTTTCGGAATCAAGGCGGGGAAAAGCTGGAAAGGCAAGGTATACAGCGCGGAAACAAAGGAGTGTTACGACGGCGCGACCTTTACCACGATCACGGCGCTTTTCCGCGCTTATGATAGCTGGGCGGAGAGCGTCGCCGATCATTCGGCCTTGCTGACCGGCGCGACCCGGTATAAAGCCGTTATCGGGGAGCGGGACTATAAAACCGCTTGCCGGGCGATCAAGGCGGCGGGCTACGCCACAGACCCGCAATACGCGGACAAGCTGATTCAGATTATAGAATCTTACGGCCTGACCGCCTACGACGGCGCAGGGAGCGCCACAGCGCCCGCAGGACGGCCCGGAACGTCCGGCGGGTCAAATGATACGGGCGGGGCCGGAAGCCCCGCAAACGGGAAAGGAACGGGGAAAATGAACGCTTCCGAATTTATCAGGCGATTGCAGGACGTGGTGGACAATCACGCGACCTTGTACGTAATGGGGTGCTTTGGCGCGCCCCTGACCGGCGGGAATGTGTCGCGGTATTGCGGAAACCACAGTTACAACAAAAAGACGGACAGAACCGCAATGATTCGCGCCGCGGCAAACAAGAAACCGCCCGTTTTCGGGTTCGATTGCGTTTGCTTAATCAAGGGGATTCTTTGGGGCTGGACCGGCGACGCGTCCAAAACCTACGGCGGCGCGGCCTATGCGTCGAACGGCGTTCCCGATATTGGGGCGGACCGTATGATTCAGGTTTGCAAGGACGTTTCAACAGATTTCGGGAAGATCGTTCCGGGGGAAGCCGTCTGGCTGAAAGGTCATATCGGCGTTTACATCGGCGGCGGAAAGGTCATCGAGTGTTCACCCGCTTTCCTGAACCGCGTTCAAGTGACGGCGTGCCTGAACATCGGAAAAATTGCCGGGATGAACGGGCGCAAGTGGACGAAACACGGGCGCTTGCCGTATATCACCTATGACATGGCGGCAGAAACACCCGCAGGGAGCGCCACAGCGCCCGCAGGACGGCCCGGAACGTCCGGGGGGTCCTCCGATACCACCGCGGCGCTGGCGTTCAAGGTGGGCGACGTGGTGCGGTTTACGGGGTGCAAGCACTACACCAACGCAAACGCGGCGACCGGCCCGGCCTGCAAACCGGGGACGGCAAAGGTGATCGGGACATACCGGGGGAAACACCCTTACCAGCTTAAAGCGGAACCCGGCGGCGGGTCCACCGTTTACGGCTGGGTTGACGCGGCGGACGTGCAAACCGTCGGCGGGAACTACGCCGGGAGCGGGAACGCGGCCCCGAAAATGCGCGTCGGCGCGCGGGTCCAGTATTCCGGCCCCCTGTACCGGGACAGCAACGGGAACGGGCAGGGAAAGACCGTGAACGGCGCGTTCACGGTCAAATACTACTATCCAGGCCGCAAATGCGGCGTACACATCGACGGGCTGGGCTGGGTCCCTGAATCCGCCTGTTCCGTCATTAGCTGAAAGGAGAAAGCGACATGAAGATTCTTGCGTTTCTGCTGGCAAATTGGGACAGCGTGCTGGTTGTCCTTGCGTTCCTTGCCCTGATCGTCGTTCTTATCAAGCGCGGCGAAACGGCGGTTCTGAACCGAATTCTTTTCGGCCTTGTCACAAAGGCAGAAAAGGAATTCGGCGGCGGTACGGGCAAACTGAAACTTGCCGCCGTGTCCGATTGGATTTACCAGCGGATTCCCGCCGTCCTGAAACTGCTTTTCAGCGAAAAGGATATTGAAAAGCTAATCGAGAACGCGCTGGAGGAAGCAAAAAAGGCGTGGGGGACAAACGGAAATCTTGCGGCATACATCGAACCGGAATACGTTATCAAAATGACCCCGCAGGAAGCGGAGGAAATCGCCGCAAAGCTGAACGCCGAACCCGGAACCATTGCGCCGGGAACCTGAAAATAAACTTGTCCGATTCGGACAGAATGAAAGCCCGCCGGGAATCGCCCCGGCGGGCTTTTTTCGTTGGCGGTCATTCGTGCGGAATGGTTACGCGCTTAAATTTTTCCTTGATTTCGGATTGAACTAAATTTATTCGGTATGGGATAAGATCATTTAGCACAAATTCCTTTTCTTCTTCAAATTCTGATTGCGTCCTGATTCTCCAAAAACCGGGCTTTTCTGGGTCCTCTATGCGCTGAAAACAACCGTCGGATTCAGCTTCTTCCGGGGTGTTCCATCGCGTCCAGTTAGACCGCATTTCATCGTAAAGCTTTAGAAGTTTTATCTTCTTTTTCAACAGCTTTTCCCCATATTGCGAAATATTAGATTGTTTCATCAATTTATTATAACATTCAACACCGCATTTCAACGAAAAACCGTCGTCAAAATGAATTGTAAACACATTGCGAATATATGTCCCGCAATGTTCACAACATATTCCGGCGTTTTTAGGAAGCTGATAATATTCAACCCACATTATAAGACCTCCATTTTGAAAGCGGGCGGCGGTTTACGCCGCCCGCGGGTTTCTTTCAGGCCGGAACCGTGGACACGTCCAGCCGGTACGTTGCGTCGATTACCTTTTGCCGGATTGCCGCGTTCTGCTTCACGCCCCGTTCGAGCGTCGCCCGGACACCGGCGGGAGCAAGAGACAGGCCGTAGGAAATCAAGCAATCTTCCGCGGCTTTCAGATCGTCACGGGCGGCGTTCAGCGCGCTTTCCAGACCGGCGGCGACGATCAGGGCGGAACACTCTTCATTCGCCTTTTCAAAGGCCGCGTCGTCGTCCATGCACCACAGGAAATCAGGGGTGGAGCCGTCCGGGTTCACAATGCCCTTGTCGGCAATATACTTCTTTTCGATTTCCTCTTGCCGGGATTCGATTTCCTGAACGCGGGCTTTTGCGATCATGTACGCGCGCTGGGCTTTGTTCATTGTCTTTTTCATTTTGAAAACCTCCGTTTGTTTCGTTCCTTGTGATTATTATTATACTCACGTGAGTATGAAAAGTCAAGGGGTTTTTGAAATTTTTTTAGAAAAAATTTGCCCGCCGGGAAATCCGGCGGGCTTTTTATGTTGGCGGTTATCACTTGACACGCAAACAATCAAGACCAAACGTATCAGTGTAAGAAATGGGGTTGCATTGCGTCATAGCGTCAAGACCAAAAAGCATAGGTTTGAGATCGTAAGTGGGGATGGAATTCCCGGTTTCTTCATAGATATATCGGGATAAATCGTCGCTTCTCATTTGAGTATTACGGAAATTGAGAAGCAGGAACAAAAGAAGAGTGGAGCAGTTGTAAATTTCGCCTTTGACAAACGCGATTGTATCGTATCTGTCAATATCCCATTCGGCGGCGATTTTCTGAATCTTGTTGTATGTGCCGCGGATTTTCCGGGTGGCGGCTACGGAATACCGTTGATAATCGGCCATTTCATCAAAGGACATATCGGAGTAACAGGGGATTCCGCTCATCCAAAGAACCTCTTCCAACCGGCGTTTATCTTCATTGTTCAACTTCATTTTGCGTTCCTCCTATTCCGGGGCGGTACGCCCTCTTTCTGATTATTATTATACTCACGTGAGTATGAAAAGTCAAGGGGTTTTTGAAAATTTTTTAGAAAAAATTTGCCCGCCGGGAAATCCGGCGGGCTTTGCGGTCAGTCATCGTCTTTGCGAATGTCGGAAAGTTCGGAACGAAGTTCGGAAAAGGTTTCACAATGGATAACGTGCGTTCCATCGACACCGTGAACAAACCCATTGTTCAGATTGCACCACACGCCATCTTCATCTTTGTAAACCTCTTTAATAGCGGCCTGATACTTTTTAGGAATCTTAAACATGATTACCACCCTTTCAAAATTATAATAATCGCGGGAGTGCAAAAAGTCAACATTGCCGGAGAGGGCGGCGGGAGCCGCCGCCCCGGTCAAGTATCAGCGGACGAACACGCCAAGCGGGGAGCCGTTCGCAGACCGCCAGCCGCGGCGGTGAATATCGGACAGGCGGACCCGTTCGGGCCGGTCCGGGTAACTATCCCAGCGGACAAGGGCAAACACGCCGCCGCGAATAACCAGCCCGTCGGGAACATCGACGAAACCGACGACCGTTCCGTTTTCGAGAGGGAAGCAGGCCCCACAATTCCGTTCGAGGGTTTGACCGATCATCACGATCACGGAACCGTCGTCGGCGGGCTGGGAGATCGTCACGACGTTGGAGCGGGGCGCGACCTCCGCGGCGGGGGATTCCTCCGCGGCGGGAGTGGGGGCGGGTTCAGCGGCGGGCGCTTCCTCTTCCTGAATCTCACGCGCGGCCCGGAAAACGGGGGCCATGCTGTACCGATCAGGCTGGATATATTCGCCGGAATCGTCAACGCGGATTTTGGAGCGGCGGGATTCGCCCATATACTCATAAGAAACGGTTTTAGCGGTCCGCCCGGTGATCTTGATGGTGAAAACGCAATCGTAATTGCAAATGCTACGGGAATAATATTCCTTGCCGATTTCAAAAGTGTTCATGTGATTACCTCCATATATAAAACGAAATGTTGAAGTTACCTTGTACCGTGTCGGCCCCCTTTTCATGTCGGCCCGTAAGGTTGGCCGTTGCCGAACTTTACGCCCCGGCAACCGGGCGGCTTGTGTTTCGCTCTTTCTGATTATTATTATACTCACGTGAGTATGAAAAGTCAACGGGGATGTTGAACAAAAATACTCACGTGAGATTGTGCAAAATTTCATACTTGCGTGAGTATAAAAAAGGTGTTATAATCAATAAGCGACCCGAAAGGAGGGGCTGGGAATGGAAAAAAAGAAGTACGCAAGCAATACCCGCGCAAAAAATAAGTGGAATACGGAAAATTACGACAGACTTTACCCGTATGTCAAAAAAGGGAAAAAGGAAATTTACCTTGCGGCGGCGCAGGCGGCGGGAATGTCTCTGAACGAGTGGCTGGAAAAGACGCTTGACGCGGCGGCGGGAATCGGGGAAAATTGGGGGGAACAGGCGTGAACGAATGCAAAGTGACCTTTAACCCGGTTTTCGTGGAAGCTGTAAAGGACGCGGCGGAACTGGAAGAAGAGCGGACGCGGCTTCAAACAGTCATGGAGAACGACACGTTCGAGCGGGTCCGGGAAATCATAGAAGCGCAACCGGCAAGGAAGCGGGCCGCGTTCTATGGGACAATCTACGAAGCAACGTGCGCCGGACAGGACTTTTCACGCGTGGAATCATTGGAGGATATAGCGGACATATACGCCCGGTTCATCATCGGGCGGGCATTTGAACAGTAAAAGAAAGGCGGCGGGCGAAATGCCCGCCGCCTTTGCTGTATGCAAGATCATTCGCCCGGTTCGTAAGTATAACCGCCGCTTTCGTCAAGCGTGATCGTTCCGGCGACTTCCAGAATTCCGCCGTCCGTGTCCTGCTTCCCATATTGGGCGACGTAGTACATGGAGCCGGGGAAGCAAATTCCCGTACCGTCGTCGCAGACAATCGCCACCCAGTTGTAACCGCTGTCTTTCACGACGGTTTCGGCGAAATCATTATATTGTTCAGCCGTGACAGCTTCAAGCTGGCCTTTGCTGATTTCAATATACGCATATTCGCCGATCTTTTCGCCGGTCCCGCTTTCAACGTCTTTCACGATCAGGTCACAGGACGTCAAGGGGTTGTCGGCGGCGGGAGCGGCGGGGGCCGGGTACAGCGTTTCGCCGCCCTTGTCCACGCGGTCAACAACGCCGCCCGTGTAATACACGTCGAACGTGTTAAAACCGCTGGTAATGGTGCAATGTCCGTCGTCGCCCTGCTTGCGCGTCACGTTGGAAACCTTGCTGTCCATGCCGCAGGAAATGAGGACAAGAAAAACGTCGTCGGCCTGTTCGGGGGTGATTGCCATACCGGAAGCAAGGGACGATTGAGAATCCCGGTAAAAATCGTATGCGGCGGACAATTCGCCGGATTTGGGGGTATCATAATCAACCACCGCGCCGCCGCAGGCGGCAAGGGATAAAACCAGCGCCGCCAAAAGGACAAGGGAAAGAAACCGCTTCATGTGAAATCCTCCATTCTGCCGCCCGCGATCAGCGGACGGACTTTTATTTATTGGGGGCCGGACCGCCGGGGACGCTGGCGTTCTGACCTTTAACACAATTATTGCTGGAACGCGTGCTAATGTCAAGAATGAATCTGAACTTTAACACGCGTCGGAGGGTAAACAAATGAAAATTTACGATTACAAGGGGCGGAAGAATCTTTGCGGCGACCGGGTGCGGGAAGCGCGCGCCCGCCTGAATATCACACAAGCGGACCTTGCGGCCCGCCTGCAAGTGGCGGGGGTTATCATGGAGCGGGACAGCGTTTCAAGAATCGAGATCGGAACGCGGTTTGTGACAGATTATGAACTTTTGGTTCTTTCGGACGCGCTGGGCGTTTCCGTCGAATGGTTACTAATGCGCGAATAATCAGAATTTATACTTGCGTGAGTATGAATAGGATGTTATACTTTCCATGTCGAAAAACAGGAACCCGCCCTTGCCTTGTGGCGGGGCGGGTTCAGATTTGGAGGGTATAACATGGGGCATTGTTTTAGTCACCTGACAAAGACAGATCGGTATAAACTCGAAGCGGCGTTGCTGGCAAAAGAGAAGCCGCAGGCAATAGCGGATAGACTTCACGTACACGTAAGCACGATTTATCGGGAGATCAAGCGCGCCCGCATGATTCACCGCAATTCGGACTGGACGGAAGAAGAACGGTATAACCCGGATGAAGCGGAACGGAAATATCAGGAGAATTTACGAAAAAAAGGTGCTGGGCTGAAAATCGGGAATGATCGTGAACTTGCGGACTTTCTGGAAAAGAAAGTGATCGACGAAAAGTATTCGCCCGCCGCCGCCCTTGCGTCTATTGAGATTGAGGGAAAAAAGTTTTCAACGTCAATTTGCGTAAGCACATTTTACAGCTATATCACAAAGGGCGTTTTCCGCTTCCTGACAAATGCGGACTTGCCGGAAAAGCCGAAAAAGAAACGGACCTATAAAAAAGTTAAGACGATGAAGCGCCCGCCGCGGGGGGACAGTATCGAAAAGCGCCCGGCGGAGGTTGACACGCGGGAAACGTTCGGACATTGGGAGGGGGACACAGTTTACAGCAAAAAGGACGGGTCAAAGGCCCTGTTCGTCTTAACAGAGCGGTTGACCCGTGAAGAAATCATTGTGCGGATAAAGGACAGAACCGCGGAAAGCGTGATAAAGGCGCTGGACCGTATCGAACGGAAATACGGGCCGGTCCTGTTCAGGAAAATTTTTCAGACGATCACCGTTGACAATGGCGGGGAATTTGCGGACGTGGACAGGCTGGAGCGGTCCGCCCTCCGAAAGACGCTGAACCGGACAAAGGTTTATTTCTGCCACCCGTATTCGTCCTATGAACGCGGGTCAAACGAATGTCAAAACAAAATGATTCGACGGCCTTTCCCGAAAGGAACGGATTTCGGCAACGTGACCGACGCGGAGGTTGCACAGGCTGAACGATGGATGAACAACTATCCGCGTAAAATATTAGGGTGGAAAACGTCTGAAATGTTGTTCAGGGAGTGCGTCGCCGCCCTGATTTGACACGCTCAAAAAATTTTTATATTTTTTTCGCATTTACTCTTGACATTTCCGCAAAGTTTTCAGAAAAACAAAAATTATCCGGAAATCGGCATATCCCAGCCCCATTTTACTTTGTTTTTTTCGGAAAAATCCCCGTTCCCGCTTCCAGTTATGCTATAATATCTTCAAGCAAAGGAGGCTGAAACATATGAGCATATTATTTTTGGAATACCCGAAATGCACAACCTGCAAAAAAGCGAAAGCATGGCTGGAAGCGTCCGACGTTGCATTTGCAGACAGGCATATCGCGGAAGAAAACCCTTCTGCGGCGGAACTGGGCGAATGGTGGATAAAAAGCGGGCTGCCACTGAAAAAATTTTTCAACACAAGCGGGCTGCTGTATAAGGAGCAGGGCTTAAAGGACAAGCTCCCGTTAATGGACGAGCAGTCCCAGCTGGAACTGCTTGCCACAAACGGCATGCTGGTAAAACGCCCGCTTGTCATCGGGGAGGATTTTGTGCTGGTCGGCTTCAAAGAAAGCGAATGGGCGGAAACCCTGAAGCCGTAACGCCGCTTTCCCGGTGAAAATCAGCCGCCGGAGTATTGACAGCGGCTGAAAAACAGAGTATACTATTCAAACATATTGAACTGTCATCAAATTTCCGTGCTAGCCGGGGCGGTAGCGGTGTCCTGTACCCACAATCCGCTAAAGTGGGGGTGATGCCCGCTCTCGACGGGGCGTTTCATGGTCTGCCCTCCGGAAGTGGTGTTGAAGTTCGGGTCTTACGCAACAGGAGCCTGTGAACCGTGTCAGGGCCGGAAGGCAGCAGCACTAAGCAGTCCCCTCCTGTGTGCGCTGAGGCAGCCCGGGCGGAGCCATAGAAGGAGGTAACGCATGGGGCAAACCGGCAACAGCGGGCGCACGGATTCCTATAACACTTGCTGTATTTCCCCATTATCATGATAATGGGGATTTTTTCATAAACAGAAGTTCCTGCTGCGCATCTGCGCGGCAGCAATCCCGGGTCAAGGGAGCGGGTGCTCCCTTGCGGGTTTTGGGGCAGCGCCCCAATGTTCACGCTCTTTTCATTCCAAAGGAGGCATATTATGGCTTACACAGCATTATACAGAAAATTCCGTCCGCAGACGTTCAGCGGCGTCATCGGGCAGGAGCATATCGTGCGGACACTGAAAAACCAGATGAAAACGGGCCGCGCCTCCCATGCCTATCTGTTCTGCGGCACGCGCGGCACAGGCAAAACCTCCACCGCCAAAATATTCGCCCGCGCAATCAACTGTACCAGCCTGACCGCGGAGGGCGAACCCTGCAACGAATGCGATGTCTGCCGGGATATTCTGGCAGGCAGAAGCGTCAACGTCATTGAAATTGACGCCGCTTCCAACAACAGCGTCGAAAATATCCGCGAAATCCGTGAGGAAGTCAAATATCCGCCAACGCAGGGCAAATTCAAGGTCTACATCATTGACGAGGTGCATATGCTTTCCAACAGCGCATTCAACGCCCTGCTGAAAACACTGGAGGAACCGCCCGCATACGTCATTTTTATTCTGGCAACAACAGACCCCCAGAAAGTCCCCGCGACCATACTCTCCCGCTGTCAGCGGTTTGATTTCCGCCGCATCACAACAGAAGAAATCACCCGCACCCTGATAGGTTATCTGGAGGAAGAAGGGCACCCTGCACAGGAGGATGCCGTACGCTATGTCGCACGGCTGGGCGATGGCTCCATGCGCGACTCCCTCAGCATACTCGACCAGTGCCTTGCCTTTTTCGGCGGGGAGGAAGTCACGCTGGAGAAAGTGCTTGAGGTTGTCGGCGCGGTCGACAGGACGGTACTGTTTGAAATGGCAGAAGCCCTTTCCCGCCGCGATGCAAAAAAAGCAATGACGCTTGTAGAGGAAATGCTGTTATCAGGGCGCGATGTCAAACAATTCGCGGCAGAATTTCTGGAACATATCCGCAATCTGCTGGTCGTTTCCGCCCTTTCCCAGCCCGGCAATGTGCTGGATTTATCTGCGGAGGAAGAAAAACAGCTGAAACAGACGGCGGGGCTTTTTTCGCCGGAGGAACTTGTCGCCCTGATGGAACGCTTTTCCGTACTGCAAGGCGAACTGCGGTATGCCGCTAATGAGCGTATCCTGCTGGAAGTGGAGCTGATGAAGCTCTGTGCCCCCTGGACGGAGCGCGATGTGACTACGCTTGCGGCAAGGCTTGGCGAGCTGGAACGGAAAATCGCCGCCGGAATCGCCCCTGCCGCTCCCGCAAACAGCGCGCCCGCCGCCCCCGAAAAGCCCGCCCCGCCGAAACGCAAGCCGCCCGCACTGCCGGAGGATATGCAGAAAATACAGAAGGAATGGCCGCTTTTGTGCAGCGAAATCTCCTACGCCCCTTTGCAGGGGAAACTGCGGGATACGGAAATACAGTTTAAGGAGGACGGCGCGCTCTATATCGCCTGCCCGTCCGCTTTTGTAGCCGATATGCTGGAAAAGGGCAAAGATGAGATTTCTGCCATGCTGGAAAAAACAGCAGGGAAAACCTTCGATATCCGCATGATTACAAAGGAAGAATATGAACAGTGGCGGGAAAAAACCTACGGCAAGCAGGAAGACGCCAATGCTGATGATGACCCTGAATTTGCCAGCCTTGCCGCCAGCTATTTCCCCGATGCGGATATTATCGATGATTAAAAATCTCCGCCCGGTATCCTGAACGGATATCCTTATAAAAATATCCCCTCATGCTTTGCATGAGGGGATATTTTTATAAGGAACTTTATCTCTTTTTCACTTCTCTGAAACAAACCTGTATATCTTCGCCTTATAAAACGCAGTGCCGACCACAAGGAAAATCGCCATGCCCGCAGCCCCCTGCACCAGATTCTCCGGAATGGACGTCGCCGCTACGGCAAAACTGCTTTTCAGTATGCCGCCGCCGATAAAATACCCGAATACCATCCATATAATGCCAATCACGCCCCCTGCCATATTCCGCAGTGTAAAAAACTTTTCCTGCTTCCCTGTAAAATCAGCAATCAGCCCAATCAGCAGCCCCATGCCGCCTTTTATAATCAGCGTAAACGGCGCCCAGTGCGCATAGCCGCTCAGAAGGTCCGCCAGCGCGGAGCCAATGCCCCCCGCCGCCATGCCGTATTTCCAGCCAAAAAACACACTCGTCAGCAGTATCATGCTGTCCCCCAGGTGGATATAGCCCTGTGTCGCCGAAACGGGTATCTGAAACACCATCGTACAAACCGTCACCAGCGCGGTCAGCAGGCCCTGTATACATAATTCCTTTGTCGTCATTTTCATTGGTATATTCCTCCTTTGTTCGCTGTAATCTGTTACCAGCGTATCATATCACAAAGGAGATTTCCAGTCGCTGCACGATTGTAGTTAAAATTGTATTAGTACAATTCTGCCGAAAGTAGTTCCGCAAGGCATTTTTCCACACACTCCCGCTCAAAAGACGCCATCACCCGGCAATCCTCCCCGTCCAGCAGGCGATAATGTCCCGAAAGAATATTCTGCTGGATGCGAAGCTGCCCTCCCGCGCCACCTCCCGCCACCAGACTTTGCCGCCCATCGTTTTCGGGTAATGCGGCACAGTATCGTCAAAGCTGTCAACGCTTTTCGAAAAAACAGCCCCTATTGTATGCATTATGTAAAACCACAGCAATTCCACAAACAGACATTCTTTTGTGGAAAAAGTGGATAAATACGCAAAGTTTTCCACAGCAGAAAGCCGTAAAACCTAAGTTATACACAAAGTTATACACATTATCCACAGAAATCCCGAAAGAAAAATGGTGGAAAAACAGGACAGATACACTTTTTTCCCGCTTTTTGAAAAGGCTGGAAATCCGACATTTTTCAATACCCGTTCCACAGCGGGATCGCAATAAAAATGATTCCGTAAACCAAAATGAAACATCCGTCCGCCAAAACCAAAAAAATATTCGGAACAGAGAGTTTTTTTTCAAAAGAAAGAGGATTTCCCAAAAATTTGGCGAATAGGAGAATGTAAAAGGGAATGCTATTACTAAAATCAATCCGGCCCTGCCGGTGCGATAGAGATACGTTCTGCCTGCGGAAAGGAAGCAGACAGAAAAGAAGGGAGTTGTTTTTATGCGTTACAACATTATCGGAAAAAATATTGATGTGTGGGACAAAACGAAAGACATTGTAGAACGGAAGATGGACAGGATTGCCAAGCTGTTTCCGGAAGAAACAACAGCTACCATCACGCTGAGCCTGGAAAAACTGGTTTCCACAGTAGAAGTAACGATTCCCCTGAACAAGCGGCTGGTACGTGCAGAGGTGCAGGATGGGGATATGACCGCCGCAATCGACAAAGCAGTAGATATTCTGGAAAGCCAGGTTGTCCGCTATAAAAAACGTATGCGCACAAAAGTACGCCAGAACAGCGAGAACTATATGGCAGAATATGATGCGATCCTTGTACCGGAAACAGAGCTGGACGAAGAACCGTTGTATAAAATCGAAAAGATCAAACATTTCGAGGTCAAACCCATGGATGCGGAAGAGGCAGTCATGGAAATGGAACTGGTAGGACATACTTTCTTCGTATTCCGCAATGGCGAAACAGACGAAGTAAATGTTGTATACAAGCGTAAAGACGGCTCCTATGGCCTGATTGAACCTGAATATTGAACCATGCACCGCCCCTCCATGCAGGGGACGGGCCTGAAATAGAAAAGGGGCAAAGCCTGCCAATACGGGCTTTGCCTTTTTCTATGTAAACCGCGATGCTGCACCTCGCCGGAAATCTGGCACACAGGACAGCTTAGGCTGTGCATTTTTTTATTGACAATCCGCTTTTCCACCCAGTAGAATAAGGATAGTCTGTTTGCATTACAGGAAATCCAAAGGAAAGGCGGAAATACAAATGAATATGACATTCCAAGGCAGTAAGGACTATGTAGCCAGCGACGAGCTGATGCGTTCTGTCAATATCGCAATTGCCCTGCAAAAACCTTTGCTGATAAAGGGCGAGCCGGGCACAGGCAAAACCATGCTTGCGGAGGCCATCTCTCAGGCTCTGGGCAAAAAGCTCATTATCTGGAACATTAAATCCACCACAAAAGCGCAGGACGGGCTTTATGTTTATGACGTTGTACAGCGCCTGTATGACAGCCAGTTCGGCAATGAAGGCGTAGACAACATTGCGAAATATGTAAAGCTGGGCAAGCTGGGTGAAGCATTTTCCAGCGATGAACAGGTGATTCTGCTGATTGACGAAATCGACAAAGCGGATTTGGAATTCCCCAACGACCTGCTTTGGGAGCTGGACAAAATGGAATTTTATATCCCCGAAACGAAGGAAACCATAAAGGCAAAACAGCGTCCCATCGTCATCGTAACCTCCAACGCGGAAAAGGAACTGCCGGACGCATTCCTGCGCCGCTGCATTTTCCATTATATTGAATTTCCCGATGAAAAGCAGATGCGCGAAATCATCAAGGTACATTTTGCCCAGGTGGAGGAACGTTTGCTCCAGCAGGTGCTGGAAACCTTCTACTGGATACGCGGGCTTTACAATATCCAGAAAAAACCCAGCACCTCCGAGGTTATCGACTGGATACACGCGCTGGAGCTGGGCGGCGTAGCGCCGGATAAAATCAGGAAAGCCGTCCCGTTCGCGGGCGTTCTGCTGAAAAAGAACGAGGACATTGATACCATGAAACGATACTTGAAATAAGCAGGTGATAGACTATGTTTACTTCGTTTTTTTACCTTCTGCGCGCACGCGGGCTGAAAGTTTCGCTGAACGAATGGATGTCGCTGATTGAGGCATTGGACAAGGGGCTGCACGGCTCCTCCTTTACGGGGTTTTATTACCTCTGCCGGAGCGTGCTGGTCAAAAGCGAGGCGGATTTTGATAAATTCGACGGGGCTTTTCTGGAATTTTTCAAGGATATGGAACTGACGGACGAGCTCCCGCAGGAGCTGCTTGACTGGCTGGAAAATCCCAAAGAAAAGCCCGGCGAGGAGTTTGACATGGATCGCGCCATGCAGAACGAATGGCTTTCGCAGGAAGAAATCCAGCGCATGTTTCTGGAGCGTCTGCAAGAGCAGAAAGAGGAGCATAACGGCGGCAGCTATTGGGTCGGTACAGGCGGCGTTTCCGTATTCGGCAACAGCGGGTTCAGCCCGCGCGGAATACGCGTTGGCGGCGAAGGCGGCCAGCGGCGGGCATTTCAGGTTGCAGGGGAACGGAAATTCCGGGATTTTCGGGACGACAACACGCTCGATATCCGGCAGTTCCAGATGGCGTTCCGGCGGCTGCGGCAGTTTTCCGCAAAAGCAGATGAAGCCCGCACAGAATTTGACATTGACGGCACCATCCGCGAAACCTGTGATAATGCCGGGAATCTCAAGGTCGTTTATGAGCGCCCGCGCAAAAACACCGTAAAGATACTGCTCCTGATGGACAGCGGCGGTTCCATGGATTATTACAGCAGGATGTGCAGCGCGCTGTTTCAGGCGGTCAGCAAATCCAACCATTTCAAGGATCTGCAGGTATTTTATTTCCATAACTGCATTTATTCCAAGGTATTCAAAGACCCGCGTATGCGCCCCGGCTCGGCCATCTCAACAGAATGGATACTGCGCAATATCAGCAGCGAATACAAAGTAATCATCGTGGGCGATGCACAAATGGAGCCTTCCGAATTGCTGAACAGCAGTTACTATTCCTATGGCGCGCGCGACAACGTGCCCGGCATAGAATGGCTGAACCGGTTCCGGGAGAAATACCCGCATATCGTCTGGCTGAACCCGTCCGAACGGCCGTATTGGGGCGGCTGGTGGGCAAAAACATACGATATCATACACAAGGATTTCGACATGTACCGCCTGACGCTGGAGGATTTGAACAGCGCGCTGAAAAAGCTGATGGTAAACCGGTAACCTTAAAACCCTGGGGCGTCGCCCCAGCCCCCGCAAGGGCTTTCCGCCCTTGACCCGTTTGCCGCAAAACTGCGTTTTGCGGAAGGGCTGTTTCTGCAATAAAAAAGCCCGGTATAAACCGGGCTTTTTTGTTTATCCTTAAAATTCCCCTCCTCCTCGATCCGAACATCGTTCGGATTAAAAAAAGGGTCAAGGGGCGCGTCCCCAGGGTCTTATATCTTACCGCACAAAATTCGTCATAATTTTTTCTTCCTGCTTCGGCAGCGCAATCCCCGCTGCTTTCCCCTGCTCAATACATTTCAGCAGCCAGGCCATGTTCCGCCCCAGCGCACGCATATTCTGCATACCTTCCAAATCCTGTTTAACCTCGTTCGGCGTATTGCCATGCACCTGGTTCCAGTATGTGCCCGAAATTACAGGCATATTGCTGATTGTAAAATACTTGTTCAGTTCGTCAAACGCCGCAGACGCACCCCCGCGCCGACAGGAAACAACGCCCGTCCCCAGCTTATTCGCGAAACGCCCGCCGGACGCAAAAAACAGCCTGTCAAAAAACGAGGACGCCTGCCCCGCAATCGCCGCATAATGCACAGGCGAGCCAAGCACGAGCCCGTCTGCCGCAAGCACCTTTTCCAGCACATCGTTCAGCATGTCCTGCTGCACACATTTCCCTTTTGCATAGCAGTAGCCGCAGCCAAGGCACCCGCCAACAGGCTCCTTGCCAATATGTATCATTTCCGTTTCCACGCCTTCCTCCTGCAATGTGCGCTCCAGCTCCGCCAGTGCAGTGTAAGTACACCCAAATTCATGCGGGCTTCCGTTTATCAGTATCACTTTCATTCCTTCTCCTCCTTTATGTCTATTTTTGAAAAAACGGCGGGTGCATTACGCCGCTCCGCCGTTTTCCCGCCGCTTAAACCGTTTCCAGATACGCGTTAATATCGCTCAGCAGCTTATTGATATCCATACCATGCACCATGCTGGCCTCTTCCAGCGTTTCTCCCGCCGCAGAAGGGCAGCCTACGCAGTGCATACCGTTCTGCATCAGGATCTGCCCCGCGCCTCTGTTTATCATCAGCAGTTCGCCAATTGTCATATCTTTTGTCGCTTTCATGGAATATTCCTCCTTATTGCAGTTTTTTGATCCTCCTGTTATCATACCACAAACAAGGGCATGCCACTACATTTTTTTGAAAAATATTCTGATTGAAGCATATTACCCCAGCAGCTTCACCAGCACTGCTTTCTGCGCATGCAGCCGGTTTTCCGCTTCGTCAAAAATTTCGTTTGCATGCTGTTCAAAAACCTCGTCCGTAATTTCCTGTTCCCTGTAAGCGGGCAGACAATGCAGAACCATCGCGTCCGGCTTTGCCGCAGCCATCAGTTCCTTGTTGACCTGATACCCTGCAAAAGCAGCCTCACGCTGTTTCTTCTCCTCCTCCTGCCCCATGGAAGTCCATGCGTCCGTTACAACGACGTCCGCATCTTTCGCGGCCTCCATCGGCGTATCCGTAAGGAGGAATTTCGCACCATAGCCCCTGGCAAATTCCAGAACCTCCGGCGCGGGGCGGTATCCTTCCGGCGTGGCAATGCTGACATCCATACCGACCTTCAGCCCGCCCGCAATCAGAGAATTTGCCATATTGTTGCCATCGCCGATATAGCAGAGCTTCAGCCCCTCCAGCCTGCCTTTATGTTCGCGAATGGTCTGCAAATCCGCCATTACCTGACAGGGGTGGCAGAAATCCGTCAGCCCGTTAATAACGGGAATGGAGCCATATTCCGCCAGCATTTCGACCTCCTTCTGTTCAAAGGTACGAATCATGATGCCGTCCAGCATACGCGAAAGCACGCGCGCCGTATCCTGTGTCGGTTCACCCCGTCCAATCTGGGAATCTCTGGAACTGATAAAAAGCGCGTGCCCGCCCAGCTGGTACATGCCCGTTTCAAAGGAAACGCGCGTCCTTGTGGAGGATTTCTCGAAAATCATGCCGAGCGTCTTCCCTTTCAGAAAATGATGCTCCTTGCCTTCTTTGACATATTGCTTCAGCCGGTCAGCCAAATCCAGCAGTTCTATGATTTCCTCTTTCGTGCAGTCGAGCAGTTTTAAGAAATGTTTCATATGTACCGTCCTTTCTGTAATGTTTCAAATATTTTCCAGTGTTTCCCGCAGTATGGCAAGCCCCTGTTTCAGTTCTTCGCGTGTAATCGTCAGCGGCGGCAGAAGCCGTATTTTTTCCTTTGCCGAAAGCACCATCAGCCCTTTTTCCAGCAGGGCGGAAATGATGGGCTTGCTTTCCGTATCCAGCGCAATGCCCAGCATCATGCCCATGCCCGCAACGCTTTGCACATGCGGCATTTTTTCAATTTCCTCCCGCAGGTATCTGCCTTTTTCCGCAACCTCCGCCAAAAACGCGCCGTCCATACGGCTGAGTATCTCCACCGCTCCGGCGCAGACCACAGGATTACCGCCGAATGTCGAACCATGGTCGCCCGCAACGAGCGTATCCTGTGTTTTTTCACCAAACAGCACCGCGCCGATGGGCAGGCCGCCGCCCAGCCCTTTCGCGCAGGAAACAAGGTCAGGCACGATGCCGAACTGCTGATAGCTGAAAAATGACCCTGTCCGGCCGATACCCGTCTGCACCTCGTCCACAATGAACAGGATATCCTTTTCCCTGCAAGCCTGGTACACTGCCTGTACATAGTCCTGCTCCAGCGGGAGCACGCCGCCCTCACCCTGCACCATTTCCATCATCACAGCGCATACGTCCTCCGTCAGCTTATCCAGTGTACCCTGCAAATCGTTCGCCTTTGCAAAAGCAAATCCCTCCACAAAAGGGAAAAAATAGTTATGATAAACAGGCTGGCCCGTTGCCGAAAGGGACGCCATCGTCCTGCCGTGGAACGAATTTTCCAGCGCGAGAATCGTACTGCGTTTTTTTTCTTTTCCGTATTTCAAAAAGCTGTATTTCCGCGCCGCCTTAATAACGCCCTCGTTTGCCTCCGCGCCGCTGTTACCGAAAAACACTTTTTTCATGCCGCTTTTTTCGCAAAGCAGCTTTGCCGCTTCAATGCAGGGCGCAGTATAATATAAATTCGAGATATGCTGTAGTTTCCCAAGCTGTGCCGTAACCGCATTGACCCAGCCCGCGTCCGCGAAGCCAAGCGCGTTCACGCCGATGCCGCTGGTAAAGTCAATGTAGGCTTTCCCCGTTTCGTCGTAACAGAGCGCGCCGCTGCCATGGTCGAGCAGCACAGGGAAGCGGTTATAGGTATGCGCGATATACGTTTCGTCCTGCTGTTTCATTGTTTCAAAACTCATGTTATCCCTTCTTTCGTTTCTAAAGACCTTGGAGGCTCTGCCTCCAAACCTCCGCAAGGGGCACCGCCCCTTGACCCGTTTGCCGCAAAACTTCGTTTTGCGGAGAAAACATTTCAATTCAGGAAAATCCCAAATCAGGCATTGCCTGATTTGGCAATAAAGTTCTTTGCCCCGCTTTCTTTCAAGAAAGCGGGCGGGTCTGGGCAGAGCCCAGAAAACCTTATTTCACAAACATCGTCCCAATCCCTTCGTCGGAAAACATCTCAATCAATATGGAATGTTCAATCCTCCCGTCAATCATAACGGCCTTTTCCACGCCGCATTCCACAGCCTTTTCCAGACTCTTGACCTTCGGTATCATGCCGCCGCTGATAATCCCATCTGCGACCAGCGTTTCCACCTCCGCCGTTTTCACAACAGGAATCAGCGTGCTTTCGTCCTCCACATCCCGCATTAGCCCGCGGATATCCGTCAGCGTAATAATGTTCTCCGCTTTCAGTGCTGCCGCAATCTCCGCCGCCGCCGTATCGGCGTTAATATTGTAAATACTGCCCTTGCAGTCCGTCCCGACTGTCGCGATCACAGGGATATATCCGCTTTGTATGGCGTTTACAATAGGCGCAACGTCCACCGTCGTAATATCACCGACAAAGCCATAATCGCCCTCCAGCTTTTTCGCCTGTATCATACACCCGTCAATACCGCAAAGTCCGACAGCCTTCCCGCCAAGCTGGCCTATCAGTGAAACAAGGTCTTTATTCGTCTTGCCCGCCAAAACCATCTGTACGATTTCCGCCGTTTCCGCGTCTGTATAGCGCAGTCCGTCCACAAACCGTGACGGGATATCCAGCCGCTTCAACATGCCGCTGATTTCCGGCCCGCCGCCATGCACCAGCACCACATGTATGCCGACCAGCGAAAGCAGTATAATGTCACTCATCACAGCCTTTTTCAAGTCCGGGTGTATCATGGCGTTCCCGCCGTATTTTACAACAACGGTTTTGCCGTTGTATTTCTGTATGTAAGGCAAAGCGGCAGTCAGCACGTTCGCCTTAAAAGTATTCATATCGCCCATTGCGTAATATTCCTCCTGTAAAACCTGAGTCCTGAGGGTTTTTGCCTTCGCTCAGCGCCCCTTGGCCCGTCTGCCGCAAAAACTGTGTTTTGCGGAAACAATCATCTTTGGTATCTAAATGCGTCATATCCCGCCGACTGTAAAGCGGCAATAAAGTTCTTTGCCCCTCTTTCTTTCAAGAAAGCGGGCAGGGTGCGGGACAGCGTCATGCGGTCATATCTTTTTTCAAGTCCTGTAATCCCCGTTAATCTTCACATAGTCGTACGTCAAATCACAGCCCCAGGCCGTTGCCTGTGCATCGCCCTGTCCCATGCCAATCTCAATATGGATTTCTTCCTGCAAAAGGATTTCTTTCGCTTTGCCCTCGTCAAACGCCACGCCCGCACTATTTTCGCAGACCAAAATACTCCCCTTTGCGGAAGAAATATCCACCCGTATGGTATCTACGTTAAAATCGCCTTCCGTATATCCAATGGCACAGAGGATACGCCCCCAGTTCGCGTCTGCCCCGAACATCGCCGCCTTTGTCAGGCTGGACGTAATAACGGATTTTGCAACCGCCTTAGCCAGCGGCAGGCTCGGCGCGCCTGTTACCGTACATTCCACCAGCTTCGTTGCGCCCTCGCCGTCCCCGGCAATTTTCTTCGCCATGCTCGTGCAGATTTCCCGAACCACTGACAGGAACTGCCCGAATTCCGGCCCTTCCTCCGTAATCGGCGCATTACCCGCCATGCCGTTCGCCAGCACCGCGACCATGTCGTTTGTAGACGTGTCCCCGTCCACGCTCACCATGTTGAACGTATCGTCTGCCGCCAGCTTCAATGCCTTTTGCAGCAGCTCCGCAGAGATTGCCGCGTCTGTTGTCAGAAAGCCCAGCATTGTTGCCATATTGGGGTGAATCATGCCGCTTCCCTTCGCCATCGCGCCGATCCGTACAGGCGTCCCGTTTATCTCTATTTCATAGGCTTCCTGCTTCGCCTCTGTATCCGTTGTCATAATGGCCTCCGCCGCATCTGTGCCGCCATTTGCAGAAAGCAAAGGCGCAAGCATGGTAACACCCTTTTCAATCGGTTCTATCGGCAGCACCTGCCCAATGACCCCTGTGGACGCAACAATAATGTCGCTTGCGGAAAGCCCCAGAGCCGTACCTGCCAGCTCGCACATCTTCTCCGCTTTTTCTACGCCGTCCGCATTGCAGGTGTTGGCATTGCCGCTGTTGCAAATCACAGCCTGCGCCCTGCCATCAGCAATATTTGCCCGCGTCACAGTTATCGGCGCGCCATAAACTTTATTCTGTGTATACACAGCCGCCGCCGTACAGGGCGTTTCGCTGTAAATCATTGCCAAATCTTTTTTTGTGCTGCTCCCTCTTACGCCGCAATGTATGCCGCCTGCTGTAAAGCCTTTCGGCGCAGCCACACCGCCAGATATCTTCTGCATCTTTTATAGCCTCCTTTTTAGAACCTTGAGGGCTCTGCCCTCAAACTCCCGCAAGGGGGCATCCGCCCCCTTGACCCGGGATTGCCGCAAAACTGCGTTTTGCGGAGGTCTTTTCCCTTGTGTCTTATCATTCTTTCGTGTTTTATAAAATACCTCCCGCCCTCTCCCGCAAAAACGGAGTTTTTGCAAAAAAGGTCAAGGGACAACGTCCCTTGCGGGGGTTCGGGGACAGCGTCCCCGAGGTCTTAATTTTTTCACATCAGCCCAGTCGTTTCCTCCAGCCCCAGTACAATGTTCATGTTCTGCACCGCCGCACCAGATGCACCCTTGCCGAGGTTGTCAAATACGCTCACCAGCGTCATGCGCTCGTCGTTCCCTTCCAGATAAAGCTCCAGCCGGTTGCTGTCCCGCAATGGGTTCGCCGCAAGGAATCCGCTTTCCTCCTGCCCGATGCCGACCAGCCCCGCACCCTTGTAATACTCCGCAAGCATACCCAAAAACTCCGCCTTGCTGATTTTCTTCTGAAATAACGATGAAATCAACGGTACGCATGTCGCCATGCCGCTGTAAAAATCGCAGACAATCGGCATAAACACTGGCGGCGCATCTATTCCCGTCACATGCTGCATCTCCGGCAGATGCTTGTGCTGCTGGCCCAGCCCGTACTGCCTTGGGCTGTCAAACGTAAACGGCCGCTCCGCGGCTTCATACTCGGCAATCATCGCCTTTCCGCCGCCGCTGTACCCCGTCAGGCTGTGTGCCGTCAATGGGTAATCCTTCCCGATAATTCCCATTGCGACAAGCGGGTAAACCGCCGCTATAAACCCTGTCGCATGGCAGCCGGGATTCGCAATACGCTTTGACTGCGCAATTTTCTCCCTGTGTACTCTGGAAAGCTCCGGAAAGCCGTACGCCCAGTCAGGGTGAGTGCGGTGCGCTGTGCTTGCGTCAATGATGCAGGTATTCGGGTTTTCTACCAGCTTCACCGCTTCCCTTGCCGCCTCATCCGGCAGGCAGAGAAACACCACCTCTGCGCTGTTCATCAGCCGTTTCCGTTCGGCCTCGTCCTTCCTTTTTTCTTCGCTGATGAGCAGGAGCTCCACAGCGTCATGCCGTTCCAGCTTGTGCCGCAGCTGCAATCCCGTTGTGCCCGCCTGCCCGTCAATATAAACCGTATGCTTCATAGGCAAACCCTTTCCTTATCCAAAATTAAAAGTTATATTGATACCATTATATTCTTTTTGCGCATAAAGTCAATAAAAATATGCATATTTATACGATTTTGGAACATTCGCAGCCATATGCCTGAATTTTTTCCCGCAGCACAAAAAAAGCCACAAAAAGTTACTTTCCCTGCAACCTTTTCTGGCATTATTTACTATACTTAAATTTATTTGAAGTCATATACAGTCTTTCCAGCTGTCTGCATCTATTCTGCATACGAAACGCTATACATTTATGCATCAAATTATGCAGCCCTGCCGCATACCAAAAACGGGGAACGGCGCCGTCCCCCGTGGCGTATCACATCTGTATGCCGTTTACACGAGCACATTGATGTAATTGCCGAGCGTAAAGAAATTTGACATGGTGTACGCGCCGGAACGGCTGTACATCCCCATCAGGTTAAACATATTGTTGAAACTGTTCTGCTGTGCCGTCTGCATATCGTTCTGAATGAGCGACGCGCCGGACTGCGAAAGCCCCTGTCTGCCGTCATCGAAAAGGCCCTGCGCAAAGCTGAAAGAGCCGCCGAGCAGTTCTTTCGTCTGCTGGGGGTTCGTTTTCAGGCTGTCACGCAGCTTATCCTCATCGATTTTGAGGTAGCCGTCTTTATCCTTGGAAATACCCAGCTGGTTCATGGATTTTTCGGAAATAGACGTGTTCAGCATGTTATCAAGCTGCCTTTGCACACCAAAGCCCCTGTCCGCATTTTCATGCAGCATGTTCAGCGTATCGTTGTACTGCTTTACGAGGTTCTTTGTGGAAGAAACAATTCCATCTCTGTCCGCACCGACCGAAACCGTAGATTTTCCGGTGGCCTTGAGCGTTGCGCTCATCCTGCCGTAATCCAGATCGACCTTATTTTCCGCAGATGAATACGTCCTTTCTGCCTGACCGTTTTTCGCTACGGTATATTCCGCGTTGGCTGCCTGTTCGGAAACCTTGTCAAATCCGTTCTCTTTTGCGAAATCCCCTTCGATCTTGAAAGCGTTGTCTTTGCCCGTTTTTTCCGAAGCAAAGGAGATCTCTGAAACACCATCTTTTGTGGAAATAGATGCCTTAACTCCAATGCCGCTTTTATTCACAACATCGGCTATTTCCGTCAGCATCTGCCCGTTTGTTTTCGCGTTCCCGCTCGCGTCCAGAGCCTTCACGTCAACCGAGAAGGACCCGTCCGGCCCGGAAATGGAAAAAGCGGCGTCAGACGCGGCAAAATCCTTTGCCGTCATGCCGTCGGAAACATTTGTCTGCCCTGTGGCAAGCTGTTTTACATTTACCTCATAGGTATCCGGCGAATTCATGCGGTAATTCTGCTTAATATCCAGCACAGAAGGCTCCGAGGACGAAACGGCGGTCTTGTTCCAGACCCCTGCCGCGTTGCCCGCGCGCAGGTTATTCGCGTTTGTCATCAGGGAGGACATGCTGCTGTTATATGTTTTCAGAAAATTACTGCTGCTCTTTTCCAGATATCGGGTCACATTGGAGCGGCTCACAGCAGAGGAACGGTTTACACGTGCCGCGTTTTGCAGCTGTTTCCTGTAAAGCGCAGATATGTTGTTGATGCCGTAAGAATTGCCATAATATCCATATCCGATACCGTTTACTGCCATAAATATCAGCTCCTTTCTTGAAAGCCAGTTCCCGCGCCGCCCTGCGTGCGGGACGCATTCCAAAAAACAGGGCGGCGGACGGTGGCGCCCCCATCTGCGCCCTATATTATACATATCGGCTGAAACCGGAAAACATTAAGGGCATGGAGATACCTCCCCATGCCCTCTGTACATCAAAAAAGGCTCCGGCTGCGGATTCCAGTCAGGAAACGCTTCGTTTCCCGAACCCTTTTGCAACTTGAATATAGGTTTGTGAAGCTGTTTGCTGGAGGCAGCCCTCCCGCAGAATAAACCGCATATTATTCCATCGGCCCAAATTCCCAGTCATGCACGCCGGCGCCCGAAGGCGCACCGCCGCTACCGCCCTGTCCGGTCATATCCTGTCCGGCTGTACCGCCCTGTTCGGTTGTACCGCCCTGTCCAGCGGGTATCGTACTGTTCTGCTCAAACTGCGGATATGTGCTGCTGACGCTCTGCAAATCAAAAATATCATTGTCCAGATATTCGTATATTTTCTTGTCTGCCAGAGAAAGATAGAATTTCTTCACAAAATTCCCGCCATTCTCCTGATTGCCTTTGGTATAGATATTGATGCCGTAGCAGTCCTTTCCGTCTATGTACGTCCTGCCCATATCCAGCGTCATGTTATACTCGCTGAGCGGATACTCCAGCCCCAGCTTCGTATAATCCAGTCCTGCCATGTAGCGCAGCGCATCATCTCTGCTCATGGTCTGCACGTTCTCAACAATAACCTCCGGCTTTTTCTCCAACCGCGCCTTTATAACATACTGTCCCGTTGCCGCGTCGCCCGCAAGGGGGTATTCCATTTCAATCGAGAAAATATGGTCCTCCTCTGTCTCCGCTTCCTTCTGGTATATGCCCAGCGCGGAGGTTTCCTCGTCCGTTCCGCCGCCGCTTACCAGCTCAAAGCCTTCCTCATTCAGGAATTCCGTGTAAGCATTTAGGTCTGCTACCGTAGTTTCGCCGATTTTGTAGTAGTAATATGTCCAGCGGGTACCATCGCCGCCCTCGCCCTCGTCAATATACTGCGCTTCGCCGCGGTTGGGCGCGTCCTTATCTTTCTTTTTATCGTCTTTTTCCTCGTCCTTGTTTTCCTCTTCTTTTTCTTCGTCCTTCTTTTCTTCTTCCTCACCCTCGGCGCCTTCTTCGCCCTCCGCAGGCTCTGCGTCCGGAGGCGCAACGTTCGTTGTAATGGACATCAGCGTTTGTTCGCCGCATTCCTCCAAAGCCGCCGTAACAGATGCTACCATTTCATCCTCTACTGCGTAAACATCAATGGGTTTATCCTTGCCACCACCCAAAAAAGGCAACCCGCCGCCATTAAGCACAAAGAAATATACGCCCGCGCCCACGCCGGCCAGCACAGGCACCAGCAGAAGCAGCTTCTTTTTCCCGCCCTTCTTCTCGCCTTCGGCCTGATCGTTCTTTTGCTTTTTCTTTTTTTCCTTTTTCGGTTTTTCTTTCTTAGCCATTCTACTTACCGCCTTCTCCTATATTTTGAAATTTGACTGCACAGAAACCCTGCATCCGTTTCTGAAGCAGGGTTTCCATGTTTCTGTCAGCGTTTTTCCGTCATTACTGCAGTTCCCAACGGGATTGCTGTCTGGCCTGAGAAAATCCTGTATTTGCGCCCGCGCGGTTTTCCATATCAACGAAATCCAGCGTGAAGCCGTTCAGGGCTTTTCCGTCCGTATCATAAAGCGTCATTGTGCAGACAAGCCTGTCGCCCTCCTGCACATTGCTAAACCTCAGTTTCGCCGTGCTGAGCGTTTTCCCGCTGGCCTGCGTGCCATCGGGCAGATTGCTGTAAGCGGTGAATGAAGATTCCGTTGCGCCCGTAATTATGCCGCTGCCGTACATTTCCAGCCCATCCATCAGCGTTGTTACGTTGGAAATCGGCTGGAACGAACCGTCAACATCTCTGTAAAATACCTTTCCGTTGAACGTAACCGTCACAACACCGGAATAGTCGCCGCCGCGGTTGATTGCGCTGACCGCGCTGATGCCCGTCACCACTCTCGGCGGGTTCATCGCCGTCCCAAATGTCTGGACAGTCTGCTGCCCGCGGTTGCTGAACAGCGTCCTTGTGGTGTCCGTTGGCGGGTCAGGCGTTTCTGGCGGTTTTGGTATCTTATCCGCCAAGCCTTCAAATTTAATCTCAAACTGCCCTAAGGCATTGCCGCTCGCATCGCAGAGCTCCCTCAAGCTGTAAATAATATCCCCATCTCTCTTGCCTGTAAATGACATTGTTATAGACTGCAATGCCTTCGCTGTTGTCGTTGAACCATCAGCGCCTTCGATAGGGACATCAGCGAAAACTGAATTTACAACTGTCAGTCCGAACGGGTCTGAAAGCATACTGAAGAATGTATTTGCATCCGCAACTGGCTGCCAAGGTGCACCTTCCATAGGGCGATAGAACAACGGTTCCGAAAATACAATGGTAATTCTGCCGTCATAAAATCCCGATCCTTCCGGTTTTTCCTCTACGCCGTTAATATTTACCGCATAGGTCGGCGGCGTTGTATCCCTCGGCGTAAACCTGGTGCTGACCAGAATCTCGGAATACTCGCCGATTGGCGTACCATTGGAAAGCCTTGCTTTTGCAATACCAATCAGTTTATAGTAAGTACCTCTTGTAATGTTCTTTACCTGTGTCTGCAGCAGATATTCATTTGTATTGCCAAATGCTGCAACACCGCTGCCACTGTCAACCGGACGCTCCCCGCCGATTTCACCTTCCTGCCCTGAAATAATCATGTTTGTTACCTGGTCTTTTAATTCAGGTTTGACAATTTCCCTTGCAGGGTTATCAGGGTCTGTCATCAGAAAATCTTTCAGTGCCTGTTCCGGATATGCAATCCAGACAATATCCGCCAGTTTATCGGAACGGATTGTAATATTTTCCAAGCCATCGCCAGCGGTCATGCCCTTGATATCCAATACAGGCGGTGCAATCTTCGTTGTCTGGAACCTTCTATGCCATACATGGGAAGGCTCCGCAGGTGTGCCTTTCAGTACCATGAATATGTCATAGTATTTTTCAGGTTCAAGCCCTTCAATAACATCCTGATGCATGGTTGTATTTTTAATATCCCATGTGCCATAGATACCGCCGCTCGGCACCTTGTCGCCGCTCAGCATTGCAAAGCCAAGGCAGTCGTCCAGATTATCCTGCTCGAACGTATAGCCTTTTATAACCACAGGAGGATTGTTGGCATCGCCGGGTTTAATCGTTATATCCTTCTGCACCTCTTTCAGCAGAGGGTCAACCGTATTCTGTCCGTCCGGCTTATTCCCGTTGACCGGCGCGATCAGGTAATACATCGTTGCCGCTCTGTCTGCCACAACCTGCGGACGTATCAATATATCCGCAATCAGTGCGTCCTCCAGCGATTCATCAGCCGCGGGGGGATACAGCAGCGGGTACGGATCTACAAATTTCGGTACGATGGTATCCGTAAACGGAAGCATCAGGTTGAATGTCAGCGGGTAGTTTACCAGTGAAACATTCCCTGACTCCACCGCAGGGTCAACCACGCCCGGAATCGGGTTCGGGGCGATTGCGTTCAGGTTCGTTCTGGAGCCTACTACGCACCGGACAGCCATATTGACCGTCTTGTTCCAGCCGCCCCTTCCGGAGTCGCTGCCGATGGACGTAACACGGATACCATATTCGCCGGGCTTCAGCGTGCTGAATTTCTCATAGTGGAAATTCTCATTGCCCTCAATCTGCCTGTCAATGATGTAGTGCAGGGAAATCGCGCCCTTGGTCTGCCCCGGCGATACCACGATTCTCGGCACATACGCCGTATTCATGTTGCTGCCGCTCAAATCGCAGAGCCCGGAAATCGCCAGCGGCTGGAAGTTCGCCGTTGAACCAAATTCCCTGTAATACAGCTCAAAGCTGATTGTCGTATCCGATTCAAAAATCATATCGTACAATACGCTGTCCGCCGTTTTGTTGGACTGCGGTTCGATGGTAAACGTTGCGTCAAGATAATCAATCTTCGTCTTGTCTACACTTTCCTCATTCTCTGTCCGCGTCAGCTGTACCAGCGGCGGCGTTGTCTGGAATTCCTCCAGCAGCGTTTTCTGCTTCATGGCGTTGCCCGATGTATCTACAATGTTGCTCAGCTCGAACTGATAGCGGCTGCCGCTCGTCAGCCCGCGCCCGCCGTCCTGATTGATAAACGCATCAGGCGGGAATACCACGATAGTAGCAGCTTTTTCGCCTTCTTCAATCCGCACCTTCGTAAAGTCGATGCGTACTGTTTCGTCATTTTTGCCGTTCGTCCTGTCGTAAAGCACAAACAGGTTTTTCAGGCTGACGTTTTCCTCTGTATCCGCTGTATCCGGCACCATCGGTGCGTTTGTCAGCCGGTTCCAGACTTCCTCGCTGAAAACGATATGAATCTCGTTTTCCACCTGAGGCCGTCCTTCTATGTCATCCGGGAAGTACATTTCCGCTGTCGGCGGGATAACGTCCCGTGTCTTGATTACGATTTTCTTGATGGTAGAAACATTTCCGGCAGCGTCTGCCAGAGCCATGTAACAGTCGTAGGAGGTTTCCGGCTGTAATCCGCGAATCTGCACCGTGGCCTCCTGCCCTACCTGCACATTCACCCTGCCGCTGATCATAGCGTTGTTGGCGGTCAGTATTGCTTCTTTCGCCTCATCGGAATCCAGATCTGGCGGCTCTACTGCCGGCGGAATCGGCACAGGCCATGCCGTACCCCTTTCGCAGACCACATAGTAAAGCGTCGCATTTTCGGTTGTCCCGACTTTTACGTCTACCGTCGTATCCTGTACTTTGTCCTGTCTGGGCGTTGTCGGCGTAAATTCAGGAGGAGTGGTGTCCTTCGTTGTGCCTGTCAGTTTCACAACGGCGGAATCGTTAATTCCGTCTGTCGCCATTACATAAATGTCATAAACGACAAGCTCCTCCAAATCGTCTACCGTAAAGCTGTATTCTGCATTCTTCTTGCAGTTGTTCCTGTGCCCGTGCGCAATATCGCCTTCGTATTCCTCATTGCGCATCTGGCGCACCGTCGGCGCAACTGCACCCTGCGGCATTACCACCCAGTAAACCGCCGCATCCTTTGTTGTCATAGCCAGAATATCAAGGCTTTCGCTCGTCCGTCCTACTGCTTTCGGGTAGCCGGCAACAAAACCGGGAACCGTATTGTTCGGTGTACGGAACGTAACCTTGCTGATATTGCTGACATTCTCATGGTCGTCCTTCAAAACGGCGTAAAGTGTATACTGTACATCTGTTTCCAGTCCGCCAATACTGATAATGTCCTCTTTTCTGGATTCTGCCACAGAAATCGAGCCCTTCTGCTTGAACTGCGCAACCGTAGCCGGTTTCAGAAGCTGGTCCTCTGTCGGTGCGTCGATTTCCTTATAGCTGAGCCCCCAGTAAATCGTGCCGGGCTTATTTGTCGAAAACATCATTTTCGTTGCATTCTGTGCAAGTTCGTCCGTTTTGGGATAGCCGGAAAGAATCCGCGGTTCATCTGAGGATTCCTCACCGTCCAGACTTCCCATCTCCTTGCCGTTGATATTCGTCACCACGCCGGGGCGGATTTCAATCTGGTTCGGAAGCATTTCAATCGATACGCCGGCCGTCGTCACATAAGCCGTTTCCACATCCCCGCGTCCGTTTATCGTACTCGCGCTGTCTATGCGCATGTTGTCTACGTTTGTATCCCTGTCCAGAACGACAATACTGTCCACAGCATCTTCATCCACAACAAGATTACCAATGCTCCCCTTGCCGAGCGTCAGGCCGTTCTGCGGTCCTTTCACCTCAACCACATTAAAGTAGCCGGAAAGGTGCAGTTCTTCATCTGGTTCGGCATCCATCACAACATTAGAAAAACCGATTTCGGTATCAGGGCTGTTTTCCAGATACGCGTTGGATTTTACATTTGTGCTGTTGACTGCCGTTGTGCCGATTGCGTTCAGCGCAAGCGGTCTTTCCGCGGGGCCGTCAGCCGTCAGTTTGTTGATTGTGCAGTTTTCAAGCGTAACGCTGTTGCCGCCCCAGTTGCCCTCGCCGCCGCCGCAGACGATAACCTCGCCCAGTACGGTTACGTTCGAAAGGCCCAAAAAGCCGGTGCCAACGCCTTCTGTGATGTATAAATCACCGGCGATAACTGTGTCATACAACACAACATCAGAACTGGAAATCGTTACATTTCCGCTCAGCGTGCCAAAGGTATAGTCCCCCGGCGCGGTCAGCATTGTACCGAGCGAATTGGAAAGCACGACTGCCGCCTCCGCGCGGGAAATATTGCGTTGGGGGCGGAAAGAGCCGTCGCTGTATCCGCTCATGTATCCCTTGTCAACCGCAGCCCCGACCGTTGGCCTTGCCCAGCGGCTGATGTTTCTGCCGTCTGTAAACTGGTCAAGCAGAAGCTCTTTCGTGTCTATTTTCAGGTTGCGGCAAAGCAGGGAAGTTGCTTCCTCGCGGTTGATTGCCTTAGTTGCACCTGCCGATGTTTCGGATATGCCCGAAAAATACCCCTGTTCATATGCCACGCGGATATTATCCGCATACCATTCTTCCCCCGTCATATCCTCAAAGGGAAGGTCTCCGCCGGAATGGTTGGTATAATTAAACGCCCTGTTCAGCATAGAGATGAACTCAGCACGGGTCACCGCGCGGTTTGCATGTATCTGCCCGTCCACATCGCCTCTGATTACGCCAAGCTCCGACATCTTATCCATAGCGTTGCTTGCCCACGCCGGCGCATCGCTTGCTGCCAGCGCAGTGGTCCGCCCCACGCCTATGCCGAGCGAACCGAGCCCGACAGCAAGGGCAAGGCCCATCGCCGCCAGTCGTTTCCCCAGTGAATGTTTCTCTTTCATTTTTTGATCCTGCCTCCCATCTTTCCCGCTTTTCTGGCGGCCGTCTGGAATACCATGCTTCTGATAAGGTTTTCCTCTGTGCTGACCATGTTATGGAATTTGCCGCCATAGGAATAATGCCGCTCTGTTTCGGAACGGTTCATAATTTCTCTGATAAATATGACTTCAACTACAATATACCATGAATAGCAGGGAATGGCAACTTCCATCACCTCATTCAGGGGGACCTTGGCCTCGGAAAGAACCTTCACGCCGCCCGCACTGACGTCTGCCACAATGGCGTTCCATGCGTAAATCCGGCCATCTTCGCCCTTCTGGTACAGCTTTGTCTGGAAATCTGTGTTAATCCTGACGTCTTCCTTGACAATATTTGCCAGGCTGTGTATATCCTCGATAATCAGCTCCGTGCCGTTTACCGTAGCAAGCACGCCCTCAAAAACACCCCTGCGGCCGGAAAGGAACGTAAAGCGCATCCATTGGCCTTTTTCCATATCGCGCAGGGTGTCCAGACCGTTTTCAACCTTGAACACAGCCTCCCCGCGGTAAAACTCCTTTACCTGACCTTCGCAGATAATTTTATTAGATGCATCAATCAGCATAAATCTGTCGTCCATAAGCTCTCTCCTATTCTCTTTTATTTTAAGCCCCCCTGAGCTTGCAGGCAGGGCTCCGCCCCGCACCCCGCAAGCCCTTTGAAAAGGGCTTGACCCCAAACTTCATTGCGCAAAACTGCGTCTTGCGAAGGGCAATGATATTATTAAATATACAATTTCATACCGCACAAAGTCAAATTAAAAACACATCAGGGTTTGTTTTTGGCTTTCCCTGTTCAGCTGTGTATCCGCCGGTCTGACTGGATCCAGATGGCAAAACACGCAGGAAACATATACGCCAGATAACCCCCACGCCTTGAAATGTTTTATTTATGCCTGTATTCCGCCTTCATCTTCCGCTTTATTGTTCAGCGAGAATTTGAGGAAATACACATAAATATCCACCACCAGCTTATACAGCTCCGGAGGGATTTCCTCCCCCAGCTCCAGACGGGAGAGCAGTGTCGCAAGCGAGTTATCCTCATACACCGGAATATCATGCTCCAGCGCGGACTGCACAATGCGCTCCGCCGTATAGCCCATACCCGTTGCCACAATAATCGGAGCAATATCCCCGCCTTCGTATTTCAGCGCAACCGCTTTTTGATTCAGCCTGTCGTTCTCATATCTTGACATTGATCGCATTTTTCCTTTCATAGATTTGCGGGAATACATCTGAGATAGCGATAGACGGCCCGCCCTTTACCAGATAAAGCTTCTGGCAGACCATGCCGTTTTTCTCCACCAGCTCGGCAATCCCTTTGCGGATATCTTTTTCCATATTCTGAAATTTTTCCGGGTAATGCAGCTGTAAATCTATTTTAGTTCCCTGATTAATGATAATCATATCAAAGTACCCAACGTCCTTGATGTCAAACTTAACCAGCATCTTGCGGGATTTCTCCCCGTCCCTGCCGTTTTCCTGCTCATTTCCGCTGTCCGGGTCAACCCACATTTCAGAGAACATCAGGTTTCCGAACAGCTCCGCCGGAAGAATAAAATGCTGGAGGGGCATATAAACGCTTTCATTCAGCAGAAACGCGCTCATGATATTCTGAAATGCCGCCTTCATTTCGTAGCCGCCTTCACCGCTCAGCGCCCTGTGGATATTTGCCGCAAGGCTGTCTGCAAACTGGTTGCTCTTATTAGCGGTCAGCTCCTCCAGAAAACGGTCAAAGGTTTTTCCCATGTCCTCCCCAAAAACTTTTTTGAAATCCTGAAAGGAGGCCATTTTCTGGAAATCCGCAAACAGCTTTTCCATCGTGCCGCTTTCATACCGCGCGGTATTCAGTGTCAGGAGCGTGATAAAATCCCGCACCCGCCCCATATCATGGGTTCTCTGGGTGTAGGTAGAAAGAAACGGTATAATCTCCCGCTTCAGCGCGGAAATGTTTGCGTCCATGGCTTCCTGCCCACCGCCCTGCTTCAGGCTTTCCGCCGCCTCCATCAGCCCCTGCCGGTAGCTCTGCGGCATATAGCGGGACATGGATTTCAAAACGGAAATGATGTTGTTCAGCGTATTCCGGCTGGAGGACGCATCGTTGAAGGTTTTCATAAATGTCAGTATCGCCGTTTTCAGTTCCACGGATTTTGTGCTGTCCAGCGCATCCCGCAGCGTCTGAAACACATCGGAGGAAAACTTGCTGTTCTGCGCTCCCTGTTCCTTCAGGAACTGCACCATATCCTCCGGCGTCATTTTTGTCATTTCCAGAAATTTTGCAATCTCCGCGGCAAAATCCTCCCCAATGCCGGAGGATACCATGGAGCCCATCTGGAAAAAAATCTGCGTAAAGCTCTCCACAAGGTCTGGCCGGTTTCGGAGCGCCTCCAGAAAGCTCTGGAAATTGGATTCATAGTTCGTCCCCAGGTTCTTGTCCGGATTGGGCCGCTGCCCGTCCGGCCTGACGACCTTGGACGGGTCCACCACATTGGATATGTTCACATCATTGACGTTGATAGGATTGGTACGGGTTGTATTTTCCAATCCCCCCGTCGGGACGCTTACCTTTAGAATGTTTGACATGAAAAATTCACCTTCCGACGATATAAACTATAAATAATCTCTCTTTTTTGTCGATATTAAGCATGATAGGCGTAATTACTATAAAGATAAGGTGGTGTATACCTATGGATAACGACATGGACAGCATGCTTGAAACATATCTGTTTGAAACAAACTCCCTTATGGATCAACTCGATGAGATCCTGCTGGAAGCGGAAAAATCCAAGCGCTTTACCGTAGATAACGTAAATGAGATTTTCCGTATCATGCATACAATCAAAGGTTCTTCTGCCATGATGGAATTTGATTCCCTCATGACCGCCGCGCACAGGCTGGAGGATCTGTTCTTTGTAATCAGGGACAAAGGCGTGGAAGCCTTCGATGAAAAGTGCGACGAACAGTTGCATCACGAAATTTTCAACCTTTTGTTTGAAATCATTGATTTTATGCGCTCTGAAATCGAAAAAATCGAAAACAGCGAACCCCTTACAGAGAATATCGACAAATACAAGGAAAATATTAATAGCTATCTGAACAAAATTAAAGCCGCTTTGGGCGACGGGGACGCTGTGGAGGAAACTCCCGCGGCAAAAGCACCTGCTCCCGCAGTGCCGGAGCCTGCCGCTTTTGTTTCGCCGGACGATTCCCCGTATTACCTGAAGCTGAAATTTGAGGAAGGCATCGGCATGGAAAACCTGCGGGCATTTATGGTTGCCAACTCCCTCCAGGAGGAAGGGCTTGCTTTCAAATATTTCCCTGAGGATATTGAAACCAATCCGGATACGGCGGAGGTTATCGCACATGAGGGCTTCCTGCTTGCCTTCAAGGAAAAAGCGGACGCGGGCAAAGCCGTACTGCTGACAAGAGAAATGGGCAATATCAGCGATTTTGAGCTGATAGAAAACGAGCCGCAGCCTGCACCGGAAATACATGAGGAAACAAAGGCATCGGCAAAGAACGAGGGCAAACCCGCTCCATCCAGCGGCGCTTCTGCCGCACCCGCGGCATCTCCCGCGCATGCACAGCAGAAACAGAGCCTTATCAGCGTCAACCTTTCCAAGCTGGACGCATTGATGGCGATTATGGGCGAGATTGTTATTTCTGAGGCAATGGTTACATCTTCACCCGATTTGCAGGGCATCAAGCTGGACGATTTCACAAAATCCGCAAGGCAGCTGCGCAAGCTGACAGATGAACTGCAGGATATCGCTATGAGCATCCGCATGCTCCCCATTGCGGGCGTGTTCAATAAAATGAACCGTATCGTGCGCGATATGTGCCAGAAGCTGGGCAAAGATGTTACGCTGGATATCATCGGCGAAGAAACCGAAGTTGACAAAAGCATACTGGACGGCATCGGCGACCCGATTATGCACATCGTCCGCAACTCTATGGACCACGGTATTGAAGAAACCGTTGAAGAACGTATTGCCGCCGGGAAACGCCCGCAGGGCAGGATCATCCTTTCCGCACAGCATACCGGCAGTGAAATCATCATTGCCATTGAGGATGACGGGCAGGGCGTAAATACAGACAAAGTGCTCCAGAAAGCCGCAGACAACGGCCTTCTGACGAAGCCTGAAAGCGAATACACGCATCAGGAAATCCTGAACCTGCTGATGATGCCCGGCTTCTCTACCAATACGGAAGTTACCGAATACTCCGGCAGGGGCGTAGGCATGGACGTAGTAAAGAAGAACGTGGAAAAAGTCGGCGGCGTGGTAAGCATTTCCAGCGAACCCGGCAAGGGCATGAAAACAACGCTGAAAATCCCTCTTACCATGGCAATCGTAGACGGTATGGAAATTTCCGTTGGGGAATCTATTTTCACCATCCCCATTATGAATATCCGGCAGTCCCTCAAGGTAACGGCTGACCAAATCATACAGGACGCAAGCAACGGCGAGGTTATCCGCATCCGCGATGAATTTTATCCCGTGTTCCGGCTGTATGAGATGTACAACATCCCGACAGAGGTTACAAACATTGAGGACGGTATTCTTATCTGGGTGGAAACCGCAGACGAATCCTACTGCCTGTTCGTAGACGAACTGGCGGGCGAACAGCAGGTTGTTGTAAAACCTTTGCCCGCTTATCTGAACAGCTTTAACATGAAAAACGCCGGTATCGCCGGCTGTACCATACTGGGCAACGGGAGCATCAGCATCATTCTTGATATTCCCAACCTCTACCAGATGGCACAAACATACTAAAAAAGGAGGACGACCATATGTCTACTGAAGAAATGGTATCAGCAGCCAGTGAACAGCTGGAAAACACCGGTGTTTCCGATGAGATTTCCCAGAAGTATCTGACATTTATCTCTGACGGACTGGATTTCGGCATTAAGGCTTCCTATATCTCCGAAATTCTGACAAACCAGCATATTACAATACTCCCGCTGCTGCCGTCGTATATCAAGGGCATTATCAACATGCGCGGCATGATTATTCCCATTATTGACATCCGTATCAAGATGGGCAAATCCCCTGCGGAGCCTACAAACCATTCCTGCGTCATCGTGCTGAATATCAATTCCATGATGCTGGGCGTGTATGTGGACACAGTTTCGCTGGTAACAGATATTGACGAAAGCGAGATTGCGCCGCCTTCGCCGACAAACAGGCAGGAACTTGTCAACGGCATGGTTTCTATGGCAGACGGGAAAACGCTCCTTTTGATTGACTGCGAGAAACTGGCACAGGCGTAAGCCTTCGGGGTATAGCTTCCCCCCTTTTGCCGCTGCACTGCTTGCCGTTAAATGCGGATCCGCTTGCAGCATCAATACGGATCCGTTTGTATCGAAATGCTAAAATACATACAGAATACTTGATTTTTAGAAACACATGGGCGGCGGAACGATGTTCCCCGCCCTGTTTCAGGATTATCCCGCAATTTTTTTCGGCAGACGCTTGCCTTAGAATGGTGCTTGCATTATAATGTAAGAAAGCCCTGACCTGCGCCCAATAGGAAAAATATATTTATATATTTTTCCTATTGGGCATTGGGCAGGCAAAACGAATAAGGCGTTGCGCGAAGCGGTTACGCCGGTTTGCGAATATCGGCGGCGGCTGTGGGAGCGCATGCGCGGAACAGCCGGCTTTCGTCTGCCCTGCAAACTTTAGCGGGCAAAATAAGATGATGAGCCAACGGACACCGGACGCAGCCAGTTTGGCGCCGGTTTTCCGTTTGAAAAGCGTCTGCTTTTATATTTAAGGTGGTGTTACTTTGATTGAAATTAGTGAAAAGGATTTTAACAAACTCGTAGCGTTTGTCCAGCATGACTACGGTATCGACCTTTCTAAAAAGAAACAGCTGATACAGAGCCGCCTGCAGAATACCCTGAATTCCAAGGGCTTCAGCGGCTTTACACAGTATGTGGACTATATTACGACGACAAAAAACCATAACGATATTGAAAACATGCTGAACAAGCTGACCACAAACTATACGTATTTTCTGCGGGAAAGGGAGCATTTCGATTTCTTTAAGGATACAATCCTGCCCTATCTGGTTTCAACGAAAAAGAACAAATCCCTGAGCATTTGGAGTGCGGGCTGCTCCTCCGGAGAGGAACCCTATACCATTTCCATGTTTATCAAGGATTTTCTCGGACAGCAGGCGTCCGCATGGGATACACGTATTCTGGCAACGGATATTTCTACCGATGTGCTTTCCATCGCAATGAAGGGAGAATATGATGTGAAATCCCTGCGGGACGTACCGGATAGCTGGAAAAAACGCTTTTTCCGTCCTGTGCGCGGCGATGCCGACAAAGTCGTTGTTTCAGATGAGCTGAAAAAAAATGTTATTTTCCGTACTTTTAACTTAATGGGACCGATTCAGTTCAAGATTCCATTTGACGTGATATTCTGCCGGAATGTAATGATTTATTTTGACCAGGATACAAAAGACGCGTTGGTAAACCGTTTTTACAACGCGACTGTGCCCGGAGGCTACCTGCTCATCGGACATTCTGAAAGCGTAAACCGGAGTACCACAAAATATGATTATATTATGCCGGCGACATACCGTAAGCCTTTGCCGGCCGGCCGGAAATAAATTCCGGATTTTGAAAGAGAGGTTTGCTTATGCAGCAAAAAAGGATAAGAGTTTTTGTGGTAGATGACAGCATGTTATTCCGGAAGCTTCTGACAGATAATCTGTCCAGGTTCCCGGAATTGGAGATCGTTGGCTCCGCAGTAGATGCGTTTGACGCCATGAGACAGATTCCAAATCTGCGTCCGGACGTTGTGACGCTGGATGTGGAAATGCCGAAAATGACAGGGCTTGAATTCGTAAAGCAGCTGATGCCGAAATATCCTGTACCGGTTATACTCGTTTCTTCGCTGAATCTGAGTGTGTTCGATGCGCTTTCTGCCGGTGCGGTGGATTTCGTGCGAAAGCCGGACATGGATAAGCAGAAGGTAACGGCGTTTATTGCAAACCTGATGCTGAAAATAAGAATCGCGTCCGTAGCAAAGGTGCGAGTACCCGCAACCGCGCCGGCTATGGTTGCCGCGCCTGTACAGAATGGACCTATCCGGCTGACAAACGGTTCTTTGAAAATGAATTCGTTTATCATTGCCATCGGTGCATCAACAGGCGGCACGGAGGCTACGCTGAGCGTACTGAAAGAACTGCCGGAAAATACACCGGGCATTGTTGTAACACAGCATATGCCCGAAGGTTTTACAAAAATGTATGCCGAACGCCTTGACCGGCTCTGCAAAATGCGGGTACGCGAGGCAAAGGACGGCGATTTGATTGAACGCGGGCTTGTGTTAATCGCGCCGGGAAATTTCCAGATGCGCGTTGCCCGTTCCGGTATGCGGCATATTGTGCGGTGTACAAAGGAGGAGAAGGTCAGCGGGCATATGCCTTCCGTTGACGTGCTGTTCAGTTCCATGGCGGAAAACGTCATTGACGGCATGGGCGTAATACTGACTGGCATGGGTATGGACGGTGCAAAGGGTATGCTGAAAATGCGGCAAAAGGGCATGTATACCATCGGGCAGTCCAGAGAATCCTGCGTTGTTTATGGTATGCCCATGGAGGCAAGGAAGCTTGGCGCAACACAGACGGAAATGGCGTGCGAACGGATGCCTGCCGCTATTGTGAATTATTTGAACGGTGTAAAATAAAAAAAGAAAGGTCCCGGGGACTTCGTCACCAAACCCCTGACCCGTTTTTCGCTGCGCAAATGCGCGGTAGTACCAGAAAAATCCAGCCGTGTAAGACACGGCTGGCAAGTGGGTCAAAGGCTTGCAGCCCTTGCGGGAGTTTGAGGGCAGAGCCCTCAGAATAAGTTTTTATATGTTCAAACAAGGCTGGAAAATCTTTTTCAGCCGTTTCTTTATTATGGACTTTTTGCAGAAGGATGTGAGAAAAATGCCGGAACATACGGAACAGCAGACTGTGACCTATATCTGCCCCGGCTGCGGCTCCTACCTGCGCTTTGACGGCAAGGCTCAGGGCTGGGCCTGCGATTACTGCGGGAATACATACAACGCGCAGGAACTGGAACAGCGCGGCGCGGAAACCAAAACGGACAGCTACAACGTGTGCCTCAGAGCCGACGCACCCGAGGACGAAACCGACCTGCAATTTCACTTTACCGAAAACCTCGCCAATTCCACGGCGGATACTGCGCACATGCGCGCTTATTCCTGCCCCTCCTGCGGGGCGGAAATCCTGACCGATGACGTGACTGCCGCAACATTCTGCGTTTTTTGCGGCAACCCCACTGTACTGCCGAAACAGCTTGCGGGCGAATACCGTCCGGCGGCAATCCTTCCCTTTGAAACGGATAAGGAGGACGCCAAAAAGGCTTTTTTGCAGCTCTGCAAGGGGAAAAAACTCCTGCCGAAAAACTATACGGACGAGCAGCGGCTGGAAAAAATTACAGGCGTTTACGTCCCGTTCTGGCTGTTCGACTGCAAGGCGGATTTTGATTACCACGCAACTGGCGAAAATGTCACAACATGGCGCGACACGAATTATATCTATACCAAAACCGACCTTTACCACATCCACCGCGCAGGACGGCTGGCGTTTGAAAATATTCCGCTGGATGCTTCGGAGAAAATGCCGGATAATATGATGGACGCGCTGGAGCCGTTTTATCTGGAGCGCAGAAAGCCCTTTGATATGGGCTACCTCAGTGGTTTTCTGGCGGAAAAATACACATATCTGCCCAAGGAGCTTTATGAACGCATGACGAAACGGATTGCGCCAGGCGTGGAATACAAGGCGGCGGAGGGAAGGCCTTACCAACGTGTCTACGGCGTAAAATGCCGGACGGATTTTTCTTCCGAACGGCAGATGTATATGCTCCTGCCCGTCTGGATGCTCGTCAGCAGGTACAAAGATAAGGATTATCTGTTTGCCATGAACGGACAGACTGGTAAAATTGTCGGCGAGCTGCCATGCAGTACGGGGCAAAGCGTGAAATGGTTTCTCATCATTTTCTGCATTACGTTCCTTATTAGCGGGCTTCTGGCGTATCTGATTGGGGGCAGGCTGGTATGAGAATAAAAAGGAAATTTACAGCAATACTTCTGACATTTTGTATAACGCTTCTGGCGTTTGTTCCTGCTTTTGCGGCGGAATTGGAAACCGATTCGGCAGTCAGGGTTTACGATCTGGCAGGGCTTTTTACCACGGAAGAAAAAGCCGGCCTCCAAAACCGCGCGGAGGAGATACAGAAAAACTGGCAGATGGATATGGTTTTCCTGACAACGGAAAGCACGCACGGAATAGATGCCAGGCGGTACGCGGCAGATTTTTATGAACAGAACGGCTTTGGCATTGGCGCAGATTACAGCGGCATCATCATGATTGTAGACATGGGCGGACGCGATGCGCAGATTGTTACCTGCGGGCGGGCGATAACAGTATTTACAGATTATTACATCGACCGCATCTGGAACGATATGCGCGGACAGCTTTCGGAAGGGGAATATTTTGCCGCCATGGAAACGCTCTGCGACAGTGTGGAGCATTACAATGCGGAATACATAAAATACCAGGAAAATCCCGCATATGTTTCGGAATACCAGATGAAACAGGAGAAACGGCAGACCGCATTGCTTTTGGGCGCGGCAGGGCTGTTTTCACTGATAACGGCGGGAATCGGCGTGGCGTTCATGCGGCGCGGGAGCTGGAACATCAAGCCTTTTACGGACGGGAGGGCTTATTTGAAGGACAACGGCGTAAACATTACGGTGGACAAAAACACATTTGCCAGTACGCACACCGCAAGGACGCCCATACCCAAGAACAACAATAATAACCGCAGCGGCGGGTCCTGGGGCGGCGGCTCCTCTACGTTCCGAAGCAGCGGCGGGCGCTCGTTCGGCGGGGGCGGCGGAAGATTTTAGGGAATACTGTCCCCGCACCCTGTAAATACACTTTGATACACAAAAAAACGGTGAAAGCCTTTCAGCCTTCACCGCTTTGTTTTTGTTTTTATTCTTTTGCTGCATCGTCAGCAGGTGCTTCTGTCTTGTCATCTGCGGGTGCTTCTGTCTTGTCATCTGCAGGTGCCTCTGTCTTGTCATCTGCAGGTGCTTCTGTCTTGTCATCAGCAGGTGCTTCTGTCTTGTCATCAGCAGGTGCTTCTGTCTTGTCATCAGCGGGTGCTTCTGTCTTATCATCAGCAGGTGCTTCTACAGCCTTAGCTGTAACAGCGATTGTCTTAGCTTCTTTATCCCATGCTACTTCAAAGCCCAGAGCATCGCCCAGGTCACGCAGTTTGAAGTAGTTGAAACCATCGATGTTGTAAGCTGTCAGAGAAACAGCCGCGCCGTCCAGCGTTACACTCTGGTTGGAAAGGGTTGCAGCCTTTTTGCCTGCTGTTGCAGCTGCATCAGCTTCTTTTGCGCCTGTGTAAGCTGTGCCTTTTGTCAGAGTGATCGCTCTTGTTGCCTTGTCATAGCCGATATCAAAATTAGAACCTGTTTCATTCAGTGCAATCGCGATGTCGCGCAGTTTGAAGTAGTTGTTGCCTTCGATGTTGTAAGCCTGGAAATCAACTGCATTGCCATTTACAAGAACTTTTGCGTTGGAAAGTTCTGCTGTTGCTTTTGCAGCGGGTGCGGCAATGGGTTCTGCCTTAGCTTCGGGCTCCTTTGTTTCAGCGGGAGCTTCAGGCTCAGTGGGAGCTTCTGTTTTGTCAGCTTCTGCGTCCTTTGCAGGGTCAGCATTTTCGTCTGCCTTGTCAGCCTCTGCGGGAGCCTCTGTTTTGTCAGCGTCCTCACCTTCTGCAGGAGCTTCGCCCTCTGCGGGAGCCTCTGTTTTGTCAGCGTCTTCGCCTTCTGCAGGAGCTTCGGGCTGCTCTGCGGGAGCTTTATCGCCTTCGGCCGGTTCCGTTGCTACGGGAGTTTCTGCGGGAGCCGCATCTTCAGCAAATACGGTTACACCCAAAGCGGAAACTGCCATCGCAGCAGTCAATACAAATGTAATAAATTTTTTCATGACACATTCCCTCCTAAAAAATAATAATGGTGTAGTACCCCACAAGTATAGCACTTTCCCTTAAAATACTCAATCTATTTTTCGACTTTTTTTTGAAAAAATATTAAAGTTTTATTAAGGAAGGGAAAAAATGTGCAAAAATTTTGAAAAATATAGAGAAAAAACCATTTGTTATCTCCAAAAGGCATTTATATAAACTAAAAGGCATTCTTTTGTGGAATTGAACATCAGGCAACGGCTATTGCCATTTGGTTTCCGGCAACGGGACTAATCCGTTTCTGTACTTTTTTTCAAAAAAATACCAAAAAATGCGGGGGAACTAATCAGTTCGCTTTGCGAACCAGCCCATGCAAAAGCATGGGCTGCCGCTTTAGCGATGCTACATCGAAATGGTTCCCCTAGATGGCGGGCTTTGCCGCCTGGCAGCGACCTTCGGTCGGCTTGCTAATGCGAACTGTGTACCAATCCCCTCCTGATAGCGGGTTATGTTGCAACCCGCTTATCCAGTCATACAATAAATATGCCACAAAACTTCGGATATATTTTTTTCATTCTTCAGAAGTCTTTGGCAACTGAATAGGACCATGCTGAGCTTCGTAGTCAGCTATATACTGGGACAGGGCGTGTTCTATCTGCATATTAACTGACCGACGCTCAACAAAGGCTAAATATCGGACTTTCTCATAAATTTCTTCTGGTAAACGCAACATAGTAGGACGTTTTTCGGTAGCCATAACAAAATACCTCCCGATTTCAAAGTGATTTCATTATGCCTTATTTGAAAAGAAAATTCAAGATTTCATATTGACATCACTGAAAACATATGTTATACTCCAGATGATTTCAGTGATGTCACTTTGAAAGGAATTAAGAAAGAAATATTTTATAACGGCTACACTTAGGTAATCCAAACGCCAATATTGAATGAAGCTTTAGCAAAAATTTTTTGTTTACGTTTACATGACGTAAAATAAAATGCTTTTTCTGTTAAACTGAAAAAAACAGGAGGGAAAATATGGCAGGACAAAAAAATTTTATTACTGAATTAGAAGATTTGGTTTTTCAAATTGAAATGCTTTCAGGAGTCGCGTTTGTTTTGTGGGAATCGTTAGTTAAACCGGAAGTCTGCGAAGAAAATTACACTCGAAGTTTCGCGGCGTATTTATTGTACGACCAGACAGAGAAATTTATAAAATCTTTCCGCAATTGTCTGGAAAAATTCGATGAGCAGAATAAAAAGGAAGAATGAACAAAATTGCGTATGAACAAAACAAGCGGTTTGCAAAGCAAACCGCTTTCAGGAGGGGATTGACAAGGGGAACAGCGTTCCCCTTGCCTCGTCTGGAGGGGGCGTGGGGGAACCATTTCGAAACGGTTCTCCCACATTTTTTTGTACTTTTTTTCGAAAAAAGTACAAAAACGGATTAGTCCCTTTGCCAAAAAACAAATGGCAATTGCCGTTGCCTGATGTTCAGCACCTCCCCGAAGGGATACTTCCGGCATACAAAGCCGTCTCTTTCTTACAAAACCTTATTTTTCCTCAAACCTTTTCAGCAGTCCTGCATACACCTCCACCCCTTTACAGAGTATCTCCTCATCAAAATCAAACTGCGCGCTATGCAGGGGATACACAAACCCTTTTTCCGGATTCCCCGCGCCAAGGAAAAAGAACAGCCCCGGTATTTCCTGCTGATACAGTGAAAAATCCTCCGCCAGCATATACGGCTCCGTTTCCTCATACGCCGCGCCGCAGACCTCACGCAGGGCGTCCGTCAGCCCCGCGTCATTCCAAACCACGCGGTACATATGCCGAAATTCCGCCTCGCCCCGACAGCCATAGCCCGCCGCAACGCCCTCAACAGCTTCCCGCACGCGTTCCTCCATGCGTCCATACGCCGCATCGCTGAATGCGCGCATCGTACCTTCCAGCACGACTTCTTTCGCAATGATGTTGCACGCTTCGCCGCCATGTATGGAGCCGAATGTCAGAACGCCGCCCTCCAAGGGCGAAACATTACGGGAAAGTATCGTATGAATGGCAGTAATGACCGCGCCTGCCGCAAGCACAGCGTCCGCCCCCAGCTGCGGCTGCGCGCCATGCGCACTTTTTCCGTATATGCGGAGCGTAACCTCTCCATTCCGCGCCATCATGCCGCCTTTCCGGCACGCGATTTTTCCCTGTTCGACCTGCGGGAAAATATGACAGCCAATGATTTTCTTTACATCATATTTCCGCAGTATCCCCGCTTCAATCATGGGCTTTGCGCCGCCGGGACCCTCCTCGGCAGGCTGAAAAATCAGCAGGATACGGCGGTTTTCATATGCCGCAGGGTGGTCCGCCAGATATTTGGCAAAGCCCAGCAATATCGCCATATGCCCATCGTGCCCACAGGCATGCATCATGCCGCTATGGCAGGAAGCATACGGTTTTTCCGGCTCCGTAACGGGCAGCCCATCCATATCCGCACGGAAAGCCACCGTTTCGCCGCGCTCCCCGAACACCACTGAAAGCCCTGTTTCCAGCCATTGCTCCACACAAAGCCCCAGTTCTTCCAGCTTTTCGCGGAGATATGCCGACGTTTTATATTCCTGCATACCGCTTTCCGGAATTTTGTGCAAATCCCGCCGAACGGTCTGCAAATATGTTTTCAGTCCTTCAAAATATACGTCCATCATTCTGTCCCCTCTCGCTTGTTTGGGATTATTGTTCCACTTTTCTGTGCGGCTGTCAATTTATTTTTACAGGATATTGGAAAACGACCATTTTTCATATATAATAAGGAGCAAATACGAAAAAGGAGTGAATACAATGGAATACGATATGACGAACCCGTACGAAATCGCGCGGTACATCAAAGAGGCGAAAAAGGCAACGCCTGTAAAGGTTTATGTAAAGGGCGACCTTTCAGGCGCGGCTGTGCCGGAGGGCGTAAAGCTGTTCGGCGCGGGGGATTTCTGGATACTGATTGGGGACGCGCAGGCTGTACGGGAGGTACTTGCCGCCAACGCCGCATGTATACAGGACAACTACACAGAATATGACAGACGGAACTCCGCAGTTCCTATGCTGGATATCACAAACCTTGAAGCAAGAATTGAGCCGGGTTGTTTCATTCGCGACAGGGTAAAAATCGGCAAAAACGCCGTTGTTATGATGGGCGCGGTTATCAATATCGGTGCGGAAATCGGCGAAGGCACAATGATTGATATGAACGCTGTACTGGGCGCGCGCGCGACAGTAGGCAAAAACGCTCACATCGGTGCAGGGGCTGTACTGGCTGGCGTACTGGAACCACCCAGCGCAACTCCTGTTATTGTGGAAGATGGCGTAATGATTGGCGCAAATGCTGTTGTGCTGGAAGGTGTGCGGATTGGTGAAAATGCTGTCGTTGCCGCCGGCGCAGTTGTGACGGAGGATATTCCGGCAGGAGCAGTTGCCGCCGGATCGCCCGCGAAGGTTGTTAAAATGAAGGACGAAAAGACCGAGGGGAAAACGCAGCTGCTGGACGATTTACGGAAGTAACAGACCTTAGGCAGTGTCGTCACAGGTGTCTGCACACACCTTTCCGGCAGATTCTGTCGGCTTTTTCGTTAAAAATTCCTGCCGTACCGCCCACCTGGCGGCTCCTCCGCCGGGGCAGCGCGGCAATGCAGCGCCAAATTGCACGCCTGCAAATTTTTCCTGAAATCCGCCCCAATTATGCTCGAAAATACATATGCGTGACTTATGGCGACACTGCCTAGAGCGCTCCGCCTAAACTATGCCAAACAAAACATTAGGCAACTACAAACAGTATGCTGTACCCATGCAAACAGCGGCTTTGTGCAAAAGCTGCTGTTTTTTATACAAAACTTTTTGCAGAACCGGTTTCGTTCCTTTTCCTGTCACAAAACACCATATTTTATAAATTTTACTATGCAATTTAGATTTACAAATAGTGACATTTCATCTGATATAGTGTACAATAAAACCAGCCTACCAAAGAAAACCGCAGGGAAGGGAGGAATCCATGCATGGAAAAATATGATGCGGCGTTTTCCGCTACGGAAAACGAATTGATTTACGAAGCCAGACTGATACCGCCGGACATGGAGCGCATTGAGGCTCTTTTACGGCAGGGCGCAGACTTAAATAAAATCGGCGCGGAACGCAATGTATTCCTGACGATACTGGAATATTACGGGGAATACGTGGACGAAAACGGCGAAGTACGCGAAAGCGGGCAATACCTGCCTGACCTGCTGGAGTTATTTTTCCGCTACGGGCTGGATGTACGGGTGAAAAATGAGGACGAAATGAGCGCACTATGGTGCTTTGTCTGGCCTACGGCGATGGATGACCATATGCTGGAGGCAGCGGAGCTTTTACTGAAGCACAGCGCGAAAGCAAACAGCCGCTACCAGAACGAAACTCCTTTGGATTATATCGAGGAATCTCTGCGCGGTGCGCGGGAACAGAACGAGTGGACGGAGTTGGAGCGTTTCCGCGAAAAATACCGCAGGCTGCTTATTCGCTATGGCGGTGCGCCACGGTATGCGGGGTATGCGGGTTGGGTTGTACCCGGGCTGCCGGAACATGCAAAGCCTCTGCTTTGGGGCGACAAAAGCCGCCGCGCCAAGCTGAACCGGAATTACCGTTATATATACAACGAAGCTGAGGGCAATTTTGACCTGATTGATATGAAAACAGATACTTTAATCGGCAGATATTATGCACCGAAATGAATGCCTGCTAAAAAACAGGAAAAACCGGAAGGACCTTTTAACGGCCCTTTCGGTTTTTTTACCGCCAGAAAGCAGCAAAAAATGGATAAACAGGCAGTAAAAGGGAATAAAACTGCCGCTTTCTGCTTATATTAGGGGTAAAAGCAAGGAGTAAAGGAGGCTTATTATGAAACGGAAGGCGGCACAGCTAGCAGACGAGGGCGAAAAGATACTGGATTCCATACGACAGATACAGGTACAGCTGGAAGGGGCGCGGCAGACCTTTGAGGACGTGACGGACGAAGCGTTGATTGACAGCTGCATTTATGAAATCATTGCCCTGCACAAGAAATATGAATATTTCCTGAAAGCCGCCAAAGAAATGGGGCTGACCGCCGATTTCCGGAAAATCGGCTGAGGCTCAAAGAAAACAATGAGGGGGAATGAAAATGAATACAATGGTCATCAGCATCATGCTGTTTACCTGCCTGCTTCTGCTGGCGTTGATTGCGCTGGCAAAGCCGCTGAAAGCGGTTGCAAAATTCCTGTTTTCGGCGGCAGTAGGCGGGTGCCTGCTCTGGGCGGGGCAGAGCCTTGGGGCGGCGGTAGCGGCAAATCCTGTTACATTGCTGGTTTCGGGTCTTTTAGGGCTGCCGGGCGTAGCCGGTATTTTTATACTTGGTTTCTTCCTGTGAATCAGGCACAATACATTGCAATCGAAAACATGAAAAATACATAAAAAATCAGAAGAACATTTGACAAAGCTAAAAAACTGTGATATCTTATGTTTGTGGATAAATTTGTGGATAACCGTATCTTCCCTGTGTATAACACGCGGTATCCATGGATTTCCTAAATAAGGACTCCTTTTTATGGTAAGAAAGCTACCCCCTTTCTTATCGCTTCCGACCCATCGCGTTCAGCGGCGGGTCTTTTCCTTTTTCAGCAATTTTCGCAAATATATGGTATACTATTGAGTAAGACCTCTGCTTTCCGGTTCTGGCAGGCTGGGTGACAGAATTTCTCGAAGGGAGCGAAACATTTGGATTTTTGGGAATCTTTACATCAACAGATGAGCAAAAGCGGCTTTTTTCAGATGGATGACAGCGAGCCAAAGCTATATTGGCGGGTGGAAAACCCGATATTTTACCTGGTTTATTTTTTGGATAAATCCAATCCCACTTATGTGCGGCAGGAGGAAATTTTTACGGCTTATGCGCGGGATATGCGGGAACGGCTGCGGGACATGCAGTGTACACGTCTGGTCGCACTTTCCGTTGCTGTGGATAACATGGGTGTGGATAGCCTTGTGGATAATGTGGATAACGTGGCAAAAACGGACATTGCAGATTTTTACAGGGCAGAAGATGATTTTTTCCGGCTTTACTGGGACTTTTCCCCAAAAAAGGGTGTTTCGGCGGCAGCCGGACAGCCTGACCGTCTGATCGGTATTGAAAAACTGCTTGACGCCGCCGCACGCGGAGAAACGCCGGAGGAACTGCCTTTGCAGAAAACGGCAGAAGGCTTTCCCGCTGTTACGGCAGGGATATTCCTGCTTTGCGTGGCTCTGCTCTGCTGGACCGAGCTTTCCGGACAGCGGAACGAAATCATATACGCCTTTGGGCTGAGCCGACAGGGCGTTTTAGCGGGGGAATATTACCGCTTTCTTACCTCGATGTTCCTGCACAGCGGTATTCTGCATCTTGTATCCAATGGAGTTTATCTGTATTACTTCGGGACACGGGCGGAACAGCTGCTTGGCAGGGCGCGGTTTTTACTGCTCTATCTGGCAGCGGGGCTCTGCGGCGGGATATGCAGCGTCATTTTCAACGGCTGGCTGGCGATTGGCGCATCTGGTGCAATTTACGGGCTTTTGGGCGCGATACTCCTGCTGACAAAAAAACGCGGCATGCGCTACACAGGCATGAGCTATTCGACCATGCTGATACTGGCAGTTTCAGCAATCGGGCTCGGTATGCTTGACGCGAATGTGGACAACTTCGCGCACATCGGCGGGCTTTTGGGCGGGTGTGCGGTATTCTGGCTGATGATGCGGAAAGGCTGAACGCCTGCACATACTTACGCCTTTTTCCGTCAGGCGGACAGATATCCACCGGTTTATACACGTTTTCCACAGAAATCTGTGGACAACTGTGGATTTATGCACAGAATCTGTGCAAAAAACAATGAAGATTGTCGCAATCCACGAAATTCCGGGCAAGGGGCGTGCTATACTATACAAATTTGCCCTGCTGGGGCTGTGATATAGAAGGATTCACAAGTTATCAACAAAAATGCTGTGGATAACCCTGTAATTATGTGGATAACCTTGTGGAAAGGCTGAATTTTGGAAGCAATTACCAATTTATTCAGGAAATTTGCACATCAAAGGAGGTATTTATAATGGAACGACTGGAACAATGGAAACAGCGGCTTTTAGAGGCACACAACAGTACGCCGTTCGCGGAAAAAAAGATTGTATTCGGGGAGGGGGCTGCCGCACCTGTGCTGATGATGATTGGGGAGGCCCCCGGCGGCGATGAGGAAAAGCAGGGACGCCCGTTTGTCGGCAAGGCTGGCAAAAACCTTTCCGCTTTTTTGGAAAAAGTCGGGCTGGAGCGCGAAGAAATCTACATATCTAATGTGGTAAAGCTGCGCCCCACAAAAGAAAGCCCCAAAACGGGCAGGGCAGTCAATCGTCCGCCATCTGGCGAGGAAATTGAGTTCTTCCTGCCGTTTCTGTTGGAGGAAATCAATATTGTTTCGCCGAAAATCATTGTAACGCTTGGAAATGTACCGTTGAAAGCAGTGACGGGCGATAAATCCGCCGTCATTGGCGATTTTCATGGCAAACCACAACCACTGCCGGACGGACGTATCCTGTTCGCACTTTATCACCCTGCCGCGGTAATCTACAACCGTGCGCTTCAGGAGGTCTATGATAAAGATTTGACAGCCCTGCGGGAATTTCTGGAAGGGGGGCTTTCATGAGGGAACCGGATTTACAGCAGATTCCCTATGTCGGAAAGCGGACAGAGGAAGCCCTGCGCATGCTGGGGTTTGACAGCATTGCATCTCTCAGGGGTGCTGACCCGCAGGAGATATACGAAAGGGAATGCTTTATGACAGGGCAGAAAATAGACCGCTGTCAGCTTTATGTCTACCGAATGGCAGTGTATTATGCGGAAAATGATATCCACGACCCGGCAAAGCTGAAGTGGTGGGCATGGAAGGATTGAGGTGGCTGGCATGGAAAATAAAGATGATATGGAAATATTCCGTCCGGATTCCGCGCCCGGCTGGCAGTGGGTGCTGGCGTTCCTTTGCTGGCTGACAGCGGTTTATACTATGTACCATGTGGAACACAGCATTTATGCAGGGGTTGTGAAAACCAATACATTTTCACTTGCCCTGCTTCCTCTGCCGATTCTTCTCGCGCCGGTTTTCCGCGATGATGAAAAAGCAGAGAAAACGAAAGCAAAAAAATGCTTTAGCTGGTTTATTGCCGCCATCATTCTGGCGGCAGCAGTATTCTGCCTGATTTTCTTCTGGGAACGGAACTACATTATATCTCTCTGCCAGATGGGCTTTGCATGCCTCACGCTTCTTTTGCCGAAGCATCTGCAAAAAACAGATTCGCCTATGGGAATATTGGCATTTTATGCCCTGCTGACAATCGGCACGCTGACTGCGCCGCACATGGCGGGATATACCTCCGTGGCGGAGGCAACGGAAATTTTGCAGGAACAGGGCTATTCGGATATTACGTTTCAGCAGACACCCCACGGCAGAATGATTGCGGACGATATGCCGGACAGTGACTTTCTGCCGGAGGAATGGGAAAATCCCATTTATCTCTTTTCTGCGGAAAAAGACGGGGAGTTCTGGGCGGCGGCGGTCAGCCCTGTGCGCGGGGTAATCATCGGGGAAACGCCCGCGCCGGAAGGCTCAGAAATAGAATTCTGGCTGCGAATGCATTAAGAACCTATCCGTAAATTATCTATGCAATCTGCACATATCTTATTTACGGATAGGTTCTGAGACAGGAGGGATAAGAGTGGAAAAAATCAAGGAAAAGGAACGCCTTGCATATGGAGAATGGGGGAAATTCTGCTTTGTACACGCGCCGGCATGGGTCTGGGGCATAGCGTTTTTGTGCTGTGCGGCAGAAATTTTTGTTTCATATCTGGTGGAATACAGGCTTTACCAAGGTGTTCTAGGGGCAGGCACGATTCCATTTGCTGTATTTCTTATTATATTTCTTGTAATTACATGGTACCGTAGTGAAATGAAGCCGCCAAAACCATTAGATAAAACAGAAAACCGGCTGAATCGGGTATTATATTTTCTGTATATTCCGCTTGGAATATATTTAGTTTTTTTGGGGCTTCGGGAACGATGGTCTTTTGTGCCCGCGTTTCAAATCATATTTCTGTACCCGACATTGCTGCTTCCGCCAAAAATCACAAATCGGCTCAAGGCAGTGCATATGCTGATTTTTATTTATTGTCTGATTCTGGCGGGGACTTTTGCCGGAGTTTTGGCGGCAGGATATATTTCCCAGCCGCGCGCGGTAAAGCTTTTGCAGGAACAGGGCTATGAAAACATCGTCTTTCAAGAAGTTCAAAAAGGGGAATATCTGGCGGACGATATGCCGGACAATGATTTTCTGCCGGAAGATATGGAAACATCTGTCTATCTTTTTTCTGCAGAAAAGGGCGGGGAACCCTGGGCGGCGGCGGTCAGCCCTGTACGCGGGGTAATCATCGGGGAAACGCCTGCGCCGGAAGGCTCGGAAATCAGGCATTGGCTGGATCCTCAAACTTTGGACTTATTCTATGAACGCTGGGACGGCGAAATTGTAACTTATGAAATGAAACTGGAATAATGCCGGACTGTGCCGCAGGATTTTGTTCTGCGGTACTTTTTTGCGTTGGCGTAATTTGTGCAATATTACCATAATATTTCAGTTATATATCAATTTTATGACATTTTCTGCTATTTGTTGATTCCGTCTACACTTTCCTTTATACTATTTTGTAGTTACAGATAATTTATTTCAAAAAATCAGCAAAATAAACAAAAGGGGGAAACTTATGAAAAAGAATGTATTTGTACTTTCTTTACTGGGTGCGATGGTTTTAGGGACGTGTCCCGTTTCCGCGGAGGACGGCACGCGGGAAATCTCTGCGGCGTTCAGGGACATTAAAATCATTGTGGATGGGAAACAGCTTTCCACACCTGCCGAGCCGTTTATTTACAACGGCACGACTTACCTGCCCGTCCGCGCTGTCGGGGAGGCTGTCGGGAAAGAAGTTGCATGGGACAATGACACCAAAACCGTCACGCTGACGACCCCGCCGCCCACCATAGAAGCAGACAGGGATATCACAGGCAATCTGGATTTCGAAATAAGCATCACGCCCTCGGGCAAAAAAGAACGGACGGAAATACTGCGGGTCAATGAGAAGTCGGGAAATGAAACAAAATCGTATAGCCTGTATTACTATGGGCTTTCCGATGTTTCTATCACAATAGACGGAGAAACACTGCCGCTGGCACAGGCATTGCAGGAGGAGAAAGTCCTGCTGATGGATATTTTACGAAAATGCATGATTGAAGAAAAAAACGGTAATGCAACAGTCAGTGCTACCAGAGGCGACGGGGGTACATCATTTTGGTGTAAAGATTATACGATTATGCAGCTTTATGCAATGACGGGTGAAACGCCGCAAGATTTATATATCGGCTTTCCGAAAATGAAAATGAATGAATTGATAGACTCGTATTATCCTCTTTTTGGTTGTCCTACTGTTGAGTGGATTGTTGAGTATTATATAAATAATATAGCTTACTGGAAGAACACACCAGAACAAAAACAGGAAACTTTTGAGGAAGGACTGAGCAAGATAGAAGAAACTGCACGCCTCTATGAACTGTCGGACGAGGAATTGCAGGAAACCCTGCAAAAGTATAAAGAAACGTGTAAAATGTATTTGCAATAAACAGCAGAAAGGGGATTTTTTATGAAAAAGAAAGCATTTGTATTTTGTTTAATAGGCGCAATGGCTCTGGGGACGTGTCCTGTTTCCGCGGAGGACGGCACGCGGGAAATCTCTGCGGCGTTCAGGGACATTAAAATCATTGTGGACGGAAAACAGCTTTCCACACCTGCCGAGCCGTTTATTTACAACGGCACGACTTACCTGCCCGTCCGCGCGGTCGGGGAGGCTGTCGGGAAAGAAGTTGCATGGGACAATGACACCAAAACCGTCACGCTGACGACCCCGCCGCCTACCATAGAAGCAGACAGGGATACCATTGGCAATTTGGATTTTGAGTTGAGCGTCACACCTTCTGGAAAAAAGGAACGGACGGAAATACTGCGGGTCAATGAGAAATATGAGAATGGCTCAACATCGTACAGCCTGTATTATTATGGACTTTCCGATGTTTCTATCACAATAGACGGGCAGACACTGCCGCTGGCACAGGCGTTGCAGGAGGGGAAACTCACGCCGCAGGATATTCGGCGGAAAGGCTGGCAGGATTTAGAAAATAAGGAAATTCGGGGCGGTGCATACAGGGACGGCGGAAGTGTGGATTATCTGTATGGAGATTTCACCATCATCAAATTCAACACATTGGACGGACTTCGGGATTTTTATATCGGTATTCCAGAAATGGAATTAAATGCGCTGGAAAAACAATATTATCCCTATTCCAGATATATCTCTATTGAGGAAGTCATAAAACACTATACATATCTCGTTACCAGCACAGAAAATGACCCTGAACTGAAAGACAGCCTTTTTGAAGAAGGATTGGCTATCATGCAGGAAGTCGCAAAGCGCGACCATGTATCAGATGAGGAATTGCAGGCGGCGATACAGAAATATCAGGAAATGTGCGGCAGATAAAGCAGCAAAATCGCCTTGTTTTCCGGAAGGAAGGCAAGGCGATTTCCCGTTTATGGCTATGCCGCTTTTTTCCTTGACACTTCACAGGCAACAGGATATAATATATCTGCAAATCGTTTTCTAGGGTTCCGCGGCACTGCCGGACAGCGACCAAGAGAAAACACGCGGCCCACTGCCGCGGACACGGAGGGAAAAAAGCCCGGGAGAATATCACGTGATATTTTTCGGGCTTTTTATTTTGCAAAAAAGGGGGTGATGGTATGCCATGGGTATATCTGACAATTGCGGGGCTTTTTGAAGTCGTATGGTCTACTGCCCTGAAATTTTCGGAAGGCTTTTCCAAATTCCTGCCTTCCGCCGTCACAATCGGCGGCATGGTTGTCAGTTTTTATTTCCTGTCCCTTGCGACAAAAACACTGCCGCTCGGCACAGCTTATGCAATCTGGACAGGCATCGGCGCAGCCGGCGCAATACTGTTCGGCGCAGTCATATTCCATGAACCGCTGAGCCTGTACCGTATAGTATTTTTAGCGTTCATACTGATTGGGATACTGGGCCTGAAACTGACTTCTTAAAAAACAGTCGAACAGAAATCGAGCAGGAAAAGTGCGGCAATCAGATAAGCGGCATTCCGGCAGAATGTTTCCCCTGCTTTTGCCGCCGCCTTTTCCAGAAAAGGCTGTATCCCGTATACTATCAGCAGGCCGCCAAGGCCAAAGCGTATGCTTGGATTCAGCGCTATCCTTCCGTCAAACTGTACGGCATATGTATGGTAATCCCAAAGCCAGCCGCCGGTAAAGGCTTCCAGAATATAGCTTGTCAAAAGCTCCACAGCAGTCGTCAGGAGCATTGCCCCTGCAAAAACCAGCAGGGGGGATAGCGGCACGCCATGCCAGCGGAGCCGCTTTTTTTGCAGAGGGCGCAGAAAAAACAGCAGGAGCAGCGCACCGAAGCCATAAACCGGGCAATAAGGGCCAAACAGGAACCCTCTGTTTGAAAAGCCCCAGCGGTACACCACAGTTTCCAGAAAGACTTCATAGCACCAGCCAATTACGGAATAAATAAAAAAAACAAGAAACACATAGCACAGCTTTTTGCGCAAAAAAATCCCCCATTTCCTTTCCGGATGGGGGTATTATATCATATTCCGGTGAAAAAAGGAACCTCAGCCCATGAACGACAGCAGTTCCGGATACAACTTCTGCGCAAGCCAGTAACCATGCGCGTAAAACCGCATCAGCGTATGGTATTCCCGTTCCATACGCTTAACCTCCGGCAGTTCCGGACGAATGGCAAACACCCTGCCCTCCTTTTCCCATCTGCGGATATCCGCAAGCGTCCGGTTATACACCTTCGGGCGGTTCAGAAGATTTTCGCCCATGCGCGGGTATTCCCTGTACATCCGCGCGATTGCTTTTGCCGTTTTAGATGGTTTCATACGGAAACTGTTCCGGCGGGTCTGTACGACGACAACTTTATCACAGCCCTTTTCAAAAGCGCGGCGTACAGGAATGGAATCCGTAATCCCGCCATCTACATACGGCACATTTTCAATAAAAACAACAGGGGACGCACCCGGCAGGGCCGAGGACGCCCGCCCTATCAGCATCAGCCGTTCCCTACTTTTCCCATCGTCCGAAAGATATTCCGGCCTGCCCGTTTCGCAGTTGGAACATACATATTCGCGTTCCGTACCGCTGGCAAAATATGTGTCATAATCAAAAAGAAAATCCCTGTTCGGAAAATCGTCAAAGGGCTTGTCCAGATCAAAAAGATGCCCTTTCCGCAGAAATGTGCCTATGCCGCAGTACGCGTATTTTTTATCGGTGTGAATCATGCAGTCCCGCGTGCGCCCGGGCTGCCCTGAAATATAATCCATAGCGTTGCACGCGCCAATCGAAACACCGGCAATATAGGGGAACATCAGCCCCTGCTCCATCCAGTAATCCAGCACCCCGGCGGTAAATACACCCCTTGCCGCGCCGCCTTCCAACACAAGACCGACTTTCATAAAAATACCTCCTTTTTCACAATCAAAGATTACTTGCCGAGGCAGAATTTTGTGAAAATCCTGTCTATGATTTCCTCATCACTCGTATCGCCGGTGATTTCGCCCAATGCAATGTTCGCATCCTGCAAATCCATGGAAATGAAATCCTCCGGCATACGGTTCTGTATGGTCTCCATACAGTGCGCCAGTGCGGCTTTTGCCCGCAGCAAGGCGTCCTTGTGGCGCGTATTCACAAGCAGACTGTTTTCCTGCGCCGTACCGTTTCCTTCCAGAAACATTTCCTTTAGCGTATCCAGCAGGTGTTCAAAGCCCTCGTTGCGCTTTACGGAAATGGGAAGTATCCGTTTTCCGGGAACAAATCCCTCCAATTCCGTAACAGAAAGCCGCTGTTCCAAATCCGTCTTATTCAGCAGTACGACCGTCTTTTTTTCACGGATAAAAGATAAAATTTCCCTGTCCTCATCTTCCAGTGGGCGGGAGGAGTCCAGCATCATAATAATGAGGTCGGCGGCTTCGGCATATGTGCGGGATTTTTCCACACCGATGCGCTCCGCCGCGTCTGCCGTTTCCCGTATGCCAGCCGTATCCACGATTTTCACCGGAATACCGCCAATGTTCAGGTATTCTTCCACCGTATCCCGCGTTGTGCCGGGAATGTCTGTCACAATAGCGCGGTCCTCCTCCAGAAGCCAGTTCAGCAGGGAGGATTTGCCAACATTCGGCTTGCCAATGATGACCGTCTGCACGCCTTCGCGAATGATTTTGCCGCGGTCGGCATTTTTCAGCAGGTCCTCCACGCGCGTCAAAAGCCCCTGCGTACCCTGCTCCATAGAGGAATATGTTTCTTCCTCGATATCATAATCCGGGTAATCAATAGCGGCTTCTATGGCGGCAACCATGTCAAGGATTTCTTCGCGCATTTCCCGCACGGCTTTTTTCAGCCGTCCTTCCAGCTGGCCTACGGCGGACTGGCGGGAAAGCTCCGTTTTGGAATGAATCAAATCTATCACTGCCTCTGCCTGCGTCAAATCAATCCTGCCGTTCAAAAAGCTGCGTTTTGTAAATTCGCCCGGCTCGGCAAGGCGCGCGCCTGCCGCAAGCAGTGCTTCCAGCACACGGCGCGTCACCAGCGGCCCGCCGTGGCAGTTGATTTCTACAATATCCTCTTTTGTATAGGTCTGCGGCGATTTCATTACGGAAACGAGAACCTCGTCTATGATTTCGCCGTCTGCGCCGTTTATGATTCTGCCATAAGAAAGGGTATGGCTGGGTTTTTCTCTCAGGGGTTTTTTGCCCCGAAAGAGCGTATCCGCAAGGGCGATACAGCCCGCGCCGCTCATGCGGACAATGCCGATACCGCCTGTGCCGATGGGCGTGGAAATGGCGGCGATGATGTCGTCCAATCTATTTTCGCGTTTCATTGTTTCCTCCAAATTTTTCATATCTAACGAATGTCTTTTTCCAGACAGATTTTTCCCTTCGGGGAGCTACTTTTGGAGCAAAAGTAGCCAAAACGCGGGGGCTTCCGAATGCCCCCGCACCCCTCAACGGCCGAGGGATAAACTATCCCTCGGACTCCCCTCAAAAACAGAGCCTTTTCTGCAAAAAGTCTCATTTTTTGAGGTAACATGGCAGGGTTTCAGGTTATTTATATGCGATAGTTTGCCAAAACAAAAGTTTACTGCAAAATTATGTTTTGCGGGGCGGTATCAGAAAAAATATATCATTCATTCGAAAGGGAAAGGATATATTGTTCCAGTACATATTCGATTTGTTTTGCCGTAGACCGTTTATTTTTTTCCGCGTCCTCTCTTATTTTTTCGAGCAGTTCGGTATTGATGCGCATGGTGAAGCGTGTCTGGTCGTCCCTGGTATAGGGGTCATTTCTTTTCATAGTAAACATCTCCTTTTTATGTTATTATGACACCATTTATAAAAAAAGTAAAGACAGCCTATTGACATCAAACTTATCTTGTATTATAATTAAGTTTAATTGACGTCAAAAATATTCAAAAGGATGAAACTATGGAAAAACAACATGACATTATAATGAATTTAGATGACTTATTTTTTCAATGCCAAATGCTTTCAGGCGTTGCGTTCCTACTTTGGGATTCTTTAGCAAAACCGGAAGTCTGCGATGAAAACCACACCAGAAGCCTTGCGGCGTATTTATTATACAATCAGATGGAAAAATTTTTATCTGCTTTTCGTATTCAGATTGACAGGCTGGCAGAACAGCCAGCCATGGAAAAATAATTCCTATAATCTTAAAAAACCCGCTGTTTTCACAACGGGTTTTCAATCTTTCTCAGCTTTTTTTCAGCTTCTTTCCCTATCCCTGTCGCGTTCCCTTTTCAGCGTGATCACGACATTACGGTAAGGCTCTTCGCCCTCGCTGTATGTGGTGACATAGCGGTCATTTTGCAGGGCGGAATGTATAATCCTTCTTTCATAAGGGTTCATAGGCTCCAGCACGACATTCCTGCGGGTATGTTTTACCTTTTTGGCAAGGTTAAACGCAAGGCTTTCCAGCGTTTCCCTTCTGCGCTGGCGGTAATTCTCCGTATCCAGCATTACACTGATATAGTACGGGCTTTTCTTATTGACCACAAGGTTCACCAGATACTGCAAAGCATCCAGCGTCTGCCCTCTTTTGCCAATCAGAATACCCATATCGTCGCCAGTCAGTTCCACAAAGAGGTGCTTGTCCTTCATTTCAGCCTTGATTTTTACAATCAGCCCCATTGTCAGGAAAATTTCACGCAGGAAACTTTCGGCCTCCCGTTCCGGCTGAAAGTTCTTTTTCACCAGCACAACAGCATCTTTCCCGCCGAACATTCCAAGAAAGGCTTTTGTACCTTCGTCAATCACAGTAATATCTGTTTCCTCACGGGAAACGCCCAACTCAGCCAACGCCGCTGCAATGGCTTCTTCAACGGTTTTCGCGGTTTTTCTGATTTCATCCATTCTGTTGTGCCTCCTCTTCAAATTTCTTTTTGAAATACTTTTGCAGGACAGCCTGCTGCAGAATACCGAAAATGTTGCTGACCGTCCAGTACAGGCCAAGGCCGGCAGGCATGCCGATTGCAAAAACGCCCATCATGACCGGCATAACATAAAGCATAGACTTTGTCATTGCCGCCGCAGGATTATTGGGGTCATTCTGCGTCGGATTCATGAGCATCATTATCTTAGACTGGACGTATGTAGAAAGTCCAGCTACGACAGGGATAATAACGCCGGGGAATGAAAGCCCGGCCTTTGCGACCAGTGGAATGGTCAGGAATGTTTCGATATTATTTTTTGCAGTCAGAAGGGGAACCAGCGCACTGCCTTCACTGCCCAGTGCGTTTACGATGTTCGTCCAGCTATCCGCCTTCAGGTAATTCACAAGCAGGATAACCTCGTTCGTCGCGTTCATATCCAGGCCGTCTTTAATGATCTCAATATTTTTATACTCGTCCACAAATGCCTGCGCATAAGGCTGGAAGGCTTCCAGACGCAATTCCTTGGGGATATTGATAATTGCATTAGCGATTTCGGTATAATTCTGACCGATTGCGTCTACATAAACGTAGGCATTCTGGAACAAATAAAACAGCGCGTACAGGATAGGCAGCTGTATCAGCATCGGCAGGCAGCCGCTCACCATGCTGATGCCGTTCTTTTTCTGAAACTCCTGCATTTCAAACGCCATGCGCTGCTGGGAAATCTGGTCCGTTTTGCCTTCGTATTTTTTTCTGATTTTATTCAGCTCCGGCTGGAGCATCTGCATTTTGAAAGATGATTTCTGCTGTTTCACCATCAGCGGGAACAGTATCAGCTTTACGACCAACGTGAAAATAATGATTGCCAGACCGAGCGTTCCCGCGCTCGTATTACTGTGCAGCATATCAAACAGCATATTATAGAACCTGCCGAGGACTTCGGCAACAGGGCCGACAATTTTCCCCGGCTCTCTGACAGACGGAAGCGCATCCAGCGCAAATTGACTCAATAAATAGGGATTCAAAGCATTTTTCCTCCTTAAACACAGACATTGGAAATCTTTGCGGGAATGTCCCGCTTAAAACTGCGGGGCTCTGCCCCACACCCTGCAAGGGATTCCATCCCTTGACCCTTTTTCAGACGCATATTCATGCGTCCGGGAGATAAGCAATATAGTTTTCCCTTGCCTCTATCATTTCACGGCACAGGGTCATACCCGCCCTTATGGAAGGGGTGGCATTTCAAAATCCGCCGCACTGCCAGATAAAGCCCTTTCACCGCGCCATAGCGGCTGATGGCGATATAGGCATACTGCGAGCAGGTCGGTGTAAACCTGCAATGCGCCCCGATATAGGGCGATATTGCCAGCTGATAAAAGCGAATCAGCATCAGAAACAGTTTCCTGCACATAATCCCGCCCCCTCAAAAATCAGCTGTCAGCATTCTTCTTTTCCGGCAAAGGAAGCAGAAGCTGCTGTTTCTTAAAAAGATGGCGCAGGGAGCCGGAAATTTGATGATAGCCGGCGTCTGCGGCATTTGCCCGCGCAATTACGACAAGGTCATAACCCAGCTTTAACTCGTCCTCCATCAGGCGGTAGCTTTCACGTATCAGTCTTGTGACATGGGAGCGCACCACGCTTTTACCGACTTTTTTGCTGACGGATATCCCAAGACGGTTCGCCTGCGTACCGTTTTTCACCAGATACAGTACCAGATGCCGGTTCGCCATAGACTTCCCTCTATTATATACATAACGGAACTGGTAATTTTTTTTCAGGGATTCCGTGTGCTTCATTTCTCGTTCTCCTCTGTTTCAGACCTTGTAAGACCTTTCAAGACCCTGGGGCTCTGCCCTCTGGCACCCTGCCAATGCAGGGCGGGCAAAGCCCGTTTTTACCACAGGCAAAATTACCTGACCCCGCAAGGGATTTCATCCCTTGACCCTTTTTTCCGCCGCATAATATGCGGCGGCATCAAAGTTTGGGGTCATGACCTTTTCAAAGGGATTGTGGAGGTTTGGAGGCAAAGCCTCCAAGGTCTTTCCAATCTTTTACCTATACGAACAAAAGGCCACAATCTGCGGCCTTAGTATACGTTTTGGTTATGAAAAAATGACGCGAAAACGCATAGCTCTGCGCCTTTTTACGCGGATAATACTTTTCTGCCTTTTCTTCTTCTTGCAGCAAGTACCTTTCTGCCGTTTGCGGTTCTCATTCTTTTACGGAAACCATGTTCTCTGCTTCTCTGCCTTTTCTTAGGCTGGAATGTCATTTTCATTGGAATTGCACCTCCTTTTTTCAAGCAATGTTTTGCCGCTCTTTTATGAGCACTGCCACTATTATAGTAAAAAAGGCGCAAGCCGTCAAGAAAAAAATGAAGCAAACTCCAACAGGCACGCCATTTTTCTTTATTCTGTGGTTCCTAAAAAAAACTTTTCCACAGAAAATGTGGATATTTAGACTTTTTGAGATTTTTTTTCCCATATGTTGTAGAAAAAGCAGTAAAACTGCCTTTTCACAAAGACCCGGCAAATTTTTCAGCACAGTTTTTCATTGCACCTGTGGATAACTTTTGATATACTATTAAAAACGGGGAGCTGATTATGCTCCCCATATTCCACAGGTTCCTGCGCTTTGTGCATTATGTTATCCACAAGCTGTTGATAAACCTGTGTATAACTTTCCAAAGCTGTGTAAAAGATTGTTGACTTTTTCTTCCCGGAAAAAGTTTTGCCGAGAGTACGCAAAGGGTTTTTCACCGTTGGATACTGTTGAAAAGCTGTTTTCCCCAGCCTGTGCATAAACAGGACGGCTTCTCGGGAAGGCAACTTATTTCCACAGTCATATCCCAGTATTTTGTGTATAGGGCAGCCATTTATCCACAAAATCTATTCGCAAACAAAGGAGGAAAAATCATGGAACAAATCAGCCGAATCTGGGAAGAAACTTTGAAACTCATTGAAGAAGAAGTATCCACAGTCAGTTTTGAAACGTGGATACAGCCTATTATCCCCTGCGGGATTGAGGGGGACCGCCTGTATTTACAGGTAGAAAACGAATTTTATCGGGAAATGCTGGAAAAGCGGAATCTCACGCTCATTCGGAACGCTGTCAAGCAGGCGGCTCACCGGGAATATGAAATTGTAATACTGACGGAGGAAGAAAAATTTTCGAAACCTGTTCCAACAGAGCAGAAAACTGAAAATAATCTTGTCCGCAATCTGAATCCGAAATATGTTTTTGATTCATTTGTCGTCGGCAACAGCAACCGCATGGCACACGCAGCATCCCTTGCCGTTGCGGAAGCCCCCGCGCAGGCGTATAATCCGCTTTTTTTATACGGAAATTCCGGCCTTGGGAAAACGCATTTGATGCATTCCATCGCACATTTTATATTGGATAAAAAACCGGACGCAAAGGTACTTTATGTCACCAGCGAAACCTTTACAAATGAACTGATTAACTCCATTCAGAACAATAAAAATGAGGAATTCCGCAATAAATACCGGAATATCGACGTTCTGCTGATTGACGATATTCAGTTTATATCCAAAAAAGAAGGGACGCAGGAAGAATTTTTCCATACATTCAATGCCCTGCATGAGTCGAATAAACAGATTATCATTTCATCCGACCGGCCGCCGAAGGAAATTAAAACGCTGGAGGACAGGCTTCGGAACCGTTTTGAATGGGGGCTGATTGCGGATATCCAGCCGCCGGATTATGAAACGAGAAACGCAATACTGCGGAAAAAGGCAGAACGGGACAACCTTGAGGTGCCAAACGATGTGATGGCATATATCGCGAAGAATATTGTATCCAATATCAGGGAGCTGGAGGGCGCGCTGAACAGAATTGTCGCATATGCGAAGCTGACGAATCAGGATATTTCCATCGCGCTGGCAGAAAATTCGCTGAAGGATATTTTCAGTGAAAACGCATCCGCGCCGCTGACAACGGACCTGATACAGGAGATTGTCGCGAACCATTTCAATATTCGTGTGGAAGACATACAGGGGAGCAAAAAGCCGAAGAATATCGCATTCCCGCGGCAGATATCAATGTATCTCTGCCGGAAGCTGCTGGATATTTCACTGCCGAAAATTGGCGAAAGCTTTGGCGGGCGCGACCATACCACTGTTATTCATGCAATATCGAAAATAGAGAAACAGATGGAAGCCGACCCTGCTTTACAAAAGACTCTTTTACAGCTGGAAAAAGAAATCAAAGGGCAGTAAACCTTGGGGCTCTGCCCCAAACCCCGCAAGGGATTTCATCCCTTGACCCTTTTTCCGCAAAACATAGTTTTGCGGGACAGATACAGAAGGATTTCTTTGTGCTTCAAACCTCGGAAAACGCAGTTTTCCGCAATAAAGTTTAGGGTCAAGCCCTTTTCAAAGGGCTTGCAGGGTGCGGGACAGCGTCCCGCAGTATTTCCTCTTTGACCTGTGTAAAAGCTGTGGGAAAGGCTCTGGAAAATTTGTGGATAAATAAGACGGGTTTTGAGCAGTTGTGGAAAACGTGGAAAAGCATTGCGGTTCCCGGAGATTGTCCACATACTTCTCCCTGTCGGGATTTCCCATAAAACCAATGTAAAATTGTGTTTTCCACAAATCCACACCGCCTACTACTGCTACTGCGAATTCAATATTATATATTTCTTTACACTGTACACAAGGAACTGCCTGTGTAAAAACAAACGAAGGAGTTGTGAACAGCATGAAGCTGACCTGTAATAAAGATACCCTCTTGCAATATATCAATATTGTAAATAAAGCCGTTTCCAGCCGGACAACCCTCCCGATTCTGGAATGTATTCTGCTGACGGCAAACGACAAAGGCTTTATCTTAACAGCAAACGATTTGGAAATCGGCATCCGTACGGCACCGATTGATGCGGATATTGCCGAAATGGGCGAAATTGCTATTGAAGCACGCATTTTTAATGATATCATACGCAGACTGAACGGCGATACTGTTACCATGGAAACAGACGGGAACAACGCTGTTCGCATCGTCAGCGGAACATCGAAGTTCCAAATTATGGGGCAGAACGCAGATGATTTCCCTGAGCTTCCGGAAGTTGAACAGGAGAACACTTATTCTATGAATCAGGTGAAGCTGCGTGATATGATCCGCCAGACGATTTTTTCCATTGCGCAGGATGACTCCAAGCCCGTTCTGACCGGCGAACTGCTGGAACTGCGGGAAGGTACCGTAAATATTGTTTCTGTGGACGGCTATCGTATTTCCTTCCGCAAAAATCCCCTTTTGCAGAGCAGCGGGGAAACGGAGGTTGTTGTGCCGGGGAAAACACTGGGCGAACTGAATAAAATTCTTTCTCAGGAGGAAGAAGACATTGTTTCTATCTGCCTGACAGAACGTCATATTTTGTTTGACCTCGGAACGGCTGTGATGGTTTCCAGACTGATCGAAGGCGATTTCATTCGCTATGCGCAGAGCTTTTCCGATGATTATAAGACGGAGGTCCTGATAAGCAGAACAGAGCTGATACAGGCGTTGGAACGCGCTTCTCTTGTGTCGCGGGATAACAGAAAAACACCCGTTCGTATCGAGATTGGCGCGAACAAGCTGGATATTACCGCAAGAAGTGATATGGGAACGGCACACGAGGAAATCGGTGCGGAGATTGACGGGGACGGGCTGACAATCGCTTTCAACCCCAGATACCTTATTGAGGCTCTGCGCTCTATCGAAGATGAACAGGTCAGGATACATTTTATGGCCTCCCTCAGCCCCTGCACGCTTTTGCCGGTGGAAGGGGACAGCTTCAAGTACCTGATACTGCCGCTGCGTATGTAAAAAGGGGTGGATGCTATGGAACAGATACGGATACAAACGGATTTTATTAAGCTTCAGCAGGCTCTGAAGCTGGCAGGGCTGGTCGACCAGGGTTCTGATGTGAAGGTTTACCTTGCGGAGGGCATGGTGACCGTGAACGGGCAGACTGTTTCCGAACGCGGAAAGAAACTGCGCCATGGGGATGTGGCGGAAGTGAAAGGGATTGGGAAAGTGGAGGTTCTGGCAGAAGGAGAATAGAAAAGATGCTGTGAGGGTTTAGGGGATTGCCTTGGTAAGGTTTCAGAATATGGAAACGAAACGGCGGCATTTTTATAGACTCTCACACTTTCTATAATTCCATCGGCACGCGGAAGCGTGCCGAAAATCGGGGCCAGGGGGACAGCGTCCCCAAGGTCTTTGGGGTCTTTAAGTTCTTTAATCTTCAAGAAGGTGATGGCAATGCGAATTACGGAGGTTTCTTTGCAGGGCTTCCGCAATATTTCACAGCTGCATCTGATACCGTCGGATGGTATCAATATCATCTGCGGCAGCAACGCACAAGGGAAAACCAATTTTTTGGAATCCCTTTATTTTTGTGCTGTTGCCCGTTCCATGCGCGGTAAGAGCGACCAGCAGCTTATTGCTTTTGACAGCGCGGAAAGCCATATCCGCCTTTCCGTGCGCCGCAGCCAGCGCATCGACCGCATTGACGTGCATTTGAAACGCGAGGAAAAAGCAGGCCGCGGACATGGCAAAGGCGTTGCGGTGAACGGTGTCCCTTTGCGCAGGCTGGGCGAATTGTTCGGCACACTGTATGCAGTCGTGTTTTCCCCGGAGGACCTTTCACTTGTCAAGGACGGACCCGCCGAACGCCGCCGCTTTCTGGATATGGAGCTATGCCAGCTAAGCAGGGTGTATTTTTATGATTTACAGCAGTACACCCGTATCCTGCGCCAGAGGAATAACCTGCTGAAGGGCATACAGAAAAAACCAGCGCTGGAAGAAACGCTTTTTGTATGGGACGGGCAGCTTGTAGATTATGGAGAACGCATTATTGCCGCCAGAGCGCGTTTTTTGGAGCGTATGGACGGAATTGCGGCGGAAAAGCTGCGGCAGCTGACGGGCGGACAGGACAGCCTGAAAACAGCATATCACCCTAACTGTGCCCTGGGGCTTATGGCAGAGCGGCTGCAAAAAAACAAAGAACGCGATATTTTCATGGGGTCGACACAGTGCGGGCCGCATAAGGACGACATTCTGTTTACCATTGACGGGCGGGAGGTCAAGGCTTACGGCTCGCAGGGGCAGCAGAGAACGGTCGCGCTTGCGGCAAGGCTTGCGGAGATTGAGCTGATACGCGCGGAAACGGGGGAGGAGCCTGTGCTTCTGCTGGATGATGTTTTTTCCGAGCTGGATGAGCGGCGGCAGAAGTTCCTGCTGGAAAGCATTGGACAGGAAGGCTTGCAGGCGTTCCTGACCTGTACGGGGATTGAGGATTCCCTGCGGCGGTATGTGGACGAGGGGAATTTATTCTATGTCGAAAATGGGAAGATATACGCCGGAGGCTCTGCGCCCTGAGCATTGGTGGAAAAATATCGGGAAGTTTTGGGATATCTTTATGGAATATCAGGAAATTTACGGATAAGTTCCAAGTAAAACAGAATTTTGCTTCGTGGTTGAAAGAGAATTTCCAATCCGCGAAGCCTTTTTTATGCATAAAATCTATGGAAAAATATTTGCCCCGGTACCTCTGACATTGTGGTAAAAGAGGTATACAATGCCCGTCCGCCCTTATTTTTTCGGAAAGAACTGCAAAAATCGGCGTGGAGGTGTAATTTTTATCCCTACTTATGACGATATATACAATGAGAATTGAAAAAATGAGAAAAATGCTCTGTGCAAGGCGGCTTGATTTCTGAGAACTGATGGTTCCTTTTTGTCGGATTCTAAAGTCAGACGCCAAAGGCTGTTGTCAGGGAAATTTTCTCTGACAATATCCATAATGTGAGGTGATTTATATGAAAATATACAGCGGCAGAAATTTCATGAACCGTCTGAGCAGCCCGTCAAGGCTGGAAAGCCATGCGCCTGCAGGTAATACTTCGAAAAAGGTTTCAAAAAATTTCGATGAAATTACCATTCATTCCAAAAATACGCCTGACGAAATGACTTTTGCAAGGGAATTATCCAAAAAAGTAATGAAAGAGGCTTCCGCAGTTTCGGACCCGCAGAAAGTAGAAGAAATTCGGACACAGGTGCAGGATGGCAGTTACCATATCATGATCGATGAAATCGCAAAAAAAATGCTTTTGGGCTGATTTGGCCAGGCGTGAACAGAGAAAGGACTCCTGAAATGAATCATACAGAAGAACTTCAAAAAAACCTGACGGAAACATGCATGTTCCTGAAGGATATTACAGCGGTGGAAAAGGAAAAGATGGAAGCCGCAATGAAAAATAATGTGCTGATTCTGGAGGAATGTATCAAAAAAGAACAGGCCCTTGTGATGCGTTCACGCGGGCTTGACCAGAAACGGCAGAGCATTCAGAAAGCCATGGGTGCGGAACAGCTGACGCTGAAGCAGATTGTTGAGGGGGCTTCAGCGGAAACAAAAGCCCTCCTCCTGCCGCTTTATCAGGAGATGGCGGCCGCGCTGGAGGAATACAAAGGGGTCTATGAGGGCGCGAAAACGGCTATAGAGGTGAATCTGCACCGTATCAACAGAGGGCTGGAAGGTTTGACGGGAAAACCCGCAGAGGCAGATACGGTTTATTCCGGGCACGGGGAAAAGGTGGAAAAACCGCGGACGTTTACCAGCCGCAGAGTATAACCCGATAATCATTTTATTTTAGAAAAACGAGGTGTTTCAATATGATAAGTTCAACATTCGGCGGATATATGACTGCAAAACTGGGGCTTTTTGCTGCTCAGCATGGCCTTCATCTGACAGGACAGAACCTGACGAACGCAGGCACACCGGGCTATACCAGACAGGTTTTGGACCAGGTCAGCATCAACTACGGCGGGAGCAACCGTTATGCTTCCAGAAATATCGTAAATATAGGTAACGGCGTGCTTGTAAAAGGCACTTCCCAGCTGCGCGACCCTTTCCTTGATTTACGCTACCGTAACGAAGTTGCGCATTTTTCGGAGCAGGGCGTTAAGTTGGATGTTCTGAACGACCTGCGCGATATTCTGGACGAAGTAAAAAATGCAGGTGACGATTCCCTTGGTGACGGCGGTATCTTCAACCAGATTGGTGATATCATTGAGAAATTTGAAAAATATACCTCTGAAATTGGCAGTAAGGAATTTGACTCCATGGTAAAGGCTTCCTGTCAGTCTTTGGTAACGCTGTTCAACAGTTACAGCAAGCGGATAGAGGAAGTTGAAACAAATCTGAATTATGACATGGAAACGGCGTATATTCCTGACGTCAATTCGATACTGAAAAGTATTCAGGATTTGAATAAAAGCATCCGCGCAAGCGAGGTTATCGGCCAGAGCGCGCTGGAGCTGAAGGACGAGAGAAATCTGCTGATTGACCAGCTTTCCAATTACATGAAAATCAACGTAACTTATAAGCCGGTCAGTATTTCTGCGTCAACGGTTATTGACGAGCTGCACATTTCGATGGTAGGCAGAGATGGACAGAATTATGAATTGATTGCAGATGAACAGCGCAGGGAATTTATACTGTCCAAAGACGGGGATAAAACCAATGTAGGCCTTGGCCCGCTCAGCCCGATTGACCAGGAATTGGTTTCCAGGCTGAATACGGCGCAGTTAGCACTGGAAAGGGCGCAGAATGTCTTTGATAACCGGAATGAGACTTTTGCAGACGCTTACAATGAGTTTGCTGATGTAAAGGAACATTGGGAAAATCTTGCAGATGAGCTGGCACAGCTGCGCACGGAGCTGGGCGACCCGACTGACCAGAACCCGGACGGCACCGCGCTGTATAAGGCGATGCAGGACGCAACAGCTGCACACTGGCAGGCTCTGCTTGATTATGAGGGGAAGGACCCAGCGGACAGAACAGAGGAAGAATTAGAAAAGCTGATTGAGCTGAGGGACGCCAAAGATGCAGCGGTAAATGAATATAACAACAAAAAAACTGAGATTCGGGCGAAGGAGCGCGAAATAGAGAAGTATCAGGAAACATATGATGCTTCCAAAGCGAAATATCAAGATGCGCTGGCAAATCTGGATACGAACCCTTTGACAGGCGGCCAGCTGTTAGATAAGGCCGGAAATCCGCTGAAAGATAAGAATAATGCTGATATTACAACAGACCTGCTGACAGGTGCTGCGTTAACAGGGCAGAATCTGGCGCAGAACAATCTGGACGAGGCAAAGCAAAACGTACAGAAGGCACTGGATGCGCTGGCACAGTCCGAGGCGAAGGGCGCGGCGGTTGAATCCGTAAACGAGCTGCTGACAGACGGTATCCTCAAGGGTGCGCTGGAAATGCTCAACTATTCCGCAGAATACGACGACCCTCCCAACACCATCCGCGGTATCGGCTATTACAAAAATATGCTGGATACGCTGGCAAATAAATTTGCGGAGGCGATGAACCAGGCGAATAATCCGTATGAGTTCACGGTTCAGAAAACAGGAACGGATAAAGACGGAAATTCTTACCTGCTTTATACCAACTACGATTACAACGAGGACAGCAAGACATATACGTATAACGGAAAGCTTGATATTGATTCAAATGGTTCATTAGTATATGACGCGAACGACAAGGACAAGAAAAATCCTCTGGGTGTAGATGGTAAGCCGATTTATAAGCTGGATTCCAAAGGCAATCCGATTTATGATAAGGACACAAACGGTCAGACGATTTACATCGACGTTAAAGACGAAAACGGTGACCCTGTTTATGAGATGGAGCCGGACGGACAGGGCGGTTTTAAGCCGAAAGAAGAAGTTGTACGAGATGACAACGGCAATATTGTTTATAAAACAGACGCGAATGGGAAACCGTTGGAAAGACCCGTACTTGATGAAAATGGAAATCCTGTTAAGAAGCAGGTATATGAACAGGCTGTTGACGACCAGGGGAATAAAATCTTTGATAAGGATGGCAATCCTGTTATGGTTCCCGCTTACGAAAAAGACGCCAATGGCCAGTATGTATTAGACAACAACGGCAATAAGATTCCGGTGATGGAAGAGGTAAAAGAGCTGGTGCCGGAAACAAAGCCTGTCCCTCTGAGAATTCCTGCACCGAAGAAGGAAGCCGATATGGAAACCGTCAAAAACGAGGACGGTACTGCAGAACGCCATGACCTCTTTAAGAGCCGTGACGGCGGCAAGATTACGGCGGGTACAATCGACCTTGCGGACGGCTGGGTAAACAATTCCTATGGCATTACGACTGCACTGAACGAAAATGACCCGAGCGGCAATAACACAAACGTACTGCACTTTATCAATATGCTGAACGGCAAGCTGAATTACAAGGCAGACGTTGACCTGATGGACCAGATTCAGATAAATTTCAATACTCCGGCTGGCGCTGCATCGAAAGAACCGAACCTGACCGGCCTGAAAGAGGGTGACACCGTTACAATTGACGGGAAAACTTATACCTATACGAAAGGCGCGACGGGAGAAAGCGGAAATGAATTTTCTGATTTTGAAACGCTGAAAAAAGCGGCGTCGAAGAACGGCGTTGACCTGACACGTACGCCAGATGATCCGACAAAACCGTTGGAAGGCGTATTGAGCGCTACTACGGCGACGCAGACATTCCGGCCGTATGACGTGCAGGTGAATGGCGAAACAGTCAGCAGCTTTGCAAATATCAGACCGGAAAGCATGAAATACGGCGATACCATCACCATTGACGGCAATACGTTTACGTATAAACCGAAAGAAGATGCAAATGGCAAGCCTGTTGCAGACCCGGATAAAGGCGAATTTTCCGATATGGACAGCCTGATTGCTCTGGCACAGGGAAAAAATATCGAGATAACAACAGATGGATCAACTCCGCCGAGGATTACGGGCATGGAAAAAATAGATGGTCAAAATGTTGGTGTTTCTGTTGATAAGGAACCCGGCATCGGCAGCATGGTAACGGGGAACACAATCACAATCGGCGACCCGAATTCCAGCGATTCCAAGACGTTTACATTTGTTGACCCTGCCGAGGTGGATGCGGCTATAGCCGCAGGTGGAGATGCTACGTTTAACGGAGTGACGTTTACCTTTGTTACCCCTGACCCGACTGCAACACCGCCGGTTGTGGCAGACCCTGCAAAGGGCGAATTCAGCGATTTGGAAAGCCTGAAAGCAGCTATGGCGGAAAAACAGATGTTCAGCGATGCACAGGGACTCCAGGACGCTGCGGAAAAACAGAGCCTGACGGTTTATGTTGACCCGAAAACAAACCAGATTACATCGGCAACAAAGCCCGGTTCCAAAATATTTGACGGTACATTTGAAGAATACTACGTCAGCCTTGACGCAACACTGGGGCTTGACATCAAACATACAACGGAAAAAGCTGACAACTATGGAATGCTCGCGGGCAGCATTGCTGACGAGCGTGAGGCGGCGACCGGCGTAAACCACGATGAGGAGGCAATGAACCTCATGAGGTACCAGCAGTCTTATGTGGCGGCTTCGAGAATGATGACTACACTGGACCAGGTGCTGGAAATTCTGCTGACACAGACCGGTATGGTCGGCCGTTAATCAGGAAACAGAAGGATAAACAGATAAGCCGAAAGGCTGAAAGGCTGCTATCCGGCGGGCAAAACCGCCGGAGCGCCGCCTGAACAGGCAGAGCCCCAAAGGGGCGCCGCAGGGGAAATACAGACCCTATTTTGAAGGAGGAAAAACGTATGCGCATTACAAACAAGGCCATTATGGACCATTATAACCGCGGCTTGAATAAAGCTCTGAACAGATACGCGAAAGCACAGGACCGCGTTTTGACAGGGCGCAACTTTAATGAAGTTTCCGAGGACCCGGCTGCTGCGGTGCGGGCGTTCCGGCTGCGCTCCCAGTTCCGTAAAAATGCGGGGCAGATGGAAATGAATGAAGAAACAATGTCCCGTGTTGTGGAGCTGGAAAGTGCGACTTTGCAGATTTCTAAAATCTTGACGGAAACGATCAACCCTGATTCCCTGAAATCTGTAAACGGTACAAACTGGAACGAAAGCACGCGGAATACGTATGCCGCTACTTTGCGCGGTATGCAGCAGTCCCTTGTGCTTGCTGCGAATACACAGATTAACGGACAGTTCCTGTTCGGCGGCGAGGAAACACATCAAGTGCCTTTCGTGCTTTCCGAGGACGGAAAAACGCTGACCTATCGCGGTATTGACGTGAACAGCTGCGACCCTGCGGATTTGGAAAAGCTGAAGGAATTTTCCAAAGAAACGGTATATGTTGACCTTGGTTTCGGTCTGGAAGAAACAGTAGAAGGAACGGCGGACGGAAAACCGGAAATCATCAGTACCAGCGCGTTTAATACGTCCTATCCCGGCATCAATTTCCTTGGCTACGGTCCTGGTGAGGACGGCAAGAGCGACAACATCATTGTACTGCTGGGGCAGATGGCCAGTGAACTGGAATCTCCGGATTTTGACCATAAGAAATTAGACGGGATGATAAATAAATTCCAAGATGAGATGAAGGGATTTATTGATGCACAGACAAAGCTGGATACGGACGCGGAATTCCTGCGTACGAATATGAAGAGGCTGGAAACCTACAACGATACATTGAATGAGCGTATTGTTTCTGTGGAAAAAGTAGATATGGAGGAAGCAATTTCTACTTATATCTACCAGCAGTACTGCTACAATGCGGCGCTTAAGGTGGGGACGAATATCCTTTCCCAGTCTCTTCTGGACTTTATGAGATAACAGGAGCAACCAAACAGAAAGCAGACCCTTATAACCGCGCGAACGCGCGGTTATAGGTGGATTTGAGGAAAATTAAGATTTTATTTGAAAATTTTAATATAATATGTTATATTGTGTATGGACACAACAGGGGTATGGGGAAGGAATCCCCAACAGGTATGAGGCAAAAAAATTTTTGCGGAGGTGTATGTATGGAGCAGTTGTTGAAAATTACGAATATTCCTATAGCATTTGAAATGAACATACAGCACGCGAAGCTGGAATATAAGCACGGCTCCGCTGATCTTGAGATTTCCAGAGATAAGGGCGGTCTGCGAATCAAGAGCAGCCCGATTAAACTGAATCTGGATACTTTCGAAGCAAGGGATTCTATCCGCCCGGCCAGCACGGGGAGTTCTATCCGCCGCTATGCCCAGCAGGGCAAAACTGCGGCCTATGAAGCTACGGCAACGTATTCCAGCGAGGGGCATCTGCTGTTGAATGCGAAATTCGGCGATGATGTGCTGGGGCAGATTATTAAAAATCACACTGACCAGTTTATGGGTATGGACGATATTGGGATTGATTTTATTCCGAAGGGCGGGGTTGAAATTACGCCCAGCGGCGGGGACCTCACAATTGATTATCAGCTGGACAAAATGAATTTTGACTGGCAGGTGCAGAAAGGTACATTCGAATTTATTCCGGGGGATATTGAAATTTCTATTTCCCAGATGCCAGATGTTCGGATCGAATACATTGGGGAACCGCTGTATGTGCCGCCCAGTGCCGCGCCCGGCTATGAGCCTATCGACGTGAAAGCGTGAACAGGAGTGAAAACATGGAAATCAATACGAAGTATTTTGGTGCGATGCCGTACACTGAGGACGAAGTCATTACATTCCCAAAAGGGATTTTTGGCTTTGAAGAATGCCGGCAGTTTATTCTGATTCGCTTTGAGGACGAGAATGGCGGTCTGCTTTGTTTACAGAACATCGAAAACGAACAGCTGGCGTTTGTGGTCATCAATCCATTCTGTTTTTTGCCGGAATATAAGCCTGTACTGGCGGAGGCCGAATTGAAATTGCTTTCGGCAGAATCCAGTGAGGAACTTTTATTTTATAATATCTGTGTTTTAGATGAAGATATTTCAAAAAGTTCTGTAAATCTGCGCTGCCCGCTGGCTGTCAATGCGGAAACAAAGCAGGCGATACAGATTATTTTAGATGACGGCCAGTATGCGTTCAAGCAGCCGTTCCATGAATTTGCTGTAAAGGAGAAGTGAGAAAATATGCTGATACTGCAAAGGAAAACGGGCGAAGCAATCCGTATCGGAGAAGAAATTACAATCCGTATTTCTGAAATCGGTTCCGACCGAGTGAAGCTCGCGATTGACGCGCCGCGGGAGTATTCTATCGTGCGCGAAGAATTGATAACCGCAGCGGAAATGAATAAACAATCGGCTGGGGCTTCTGTGGATATCAGCGTAATCAAAAATATGCTGCACAGCGCACCGGAGGATGTTGGGAAGGAGTCCTGACGCACACCCCATGCAATAAATTACACAAAAAAAATCCCTGAAAAATATTTTTTCAGGGATTTTTTGCGTGAGGCTTATTTTTTCGGTGTAAGAACTTTTGTGCCGCCCATATAAGGCCAGAGAACTTCGGGGATTTTTACGCTTCCGTCTGCCTGAAGGTTGTTTTCCAGGAAGGCGATCAGCATGCGCGGAGGTGCGGCAACTGTGTTATTCAGTGTATGCGCAAAATATTTCCTGCCGTCAGGCGCGGTAACGCGGATACCAAGGCGGCGCGCCTGTGCATCGCTCAGGTTGGAGCAGCTGCCGACCTCGAAATATTTTTTCTGGCGCGGCGACCATGCTTCAACGTCTACGGATTTTACTTTCAGGTCCGCCAGATCACCGGAGCAGCATTCCAGCGTGCGCACAGGGATATCCATAGAGCGAAACAGGTCTACTGTGTTTTGCCAGAGATTATCAAACCATTTCGGGCTTTCTTCTGGTGTGCAGACAACAATCATTTCCTGCTTTTCAAACTGGTGGATACGGTATACGCCGCGTTCTTCTATGCCATGCGCGCCTTTTTCCTTGCGGAAGCAGGGGGAATAGCTTGTCAGCGTCTGCGGCAGGTCTTCCTCTTTATTCATGGTGTCGATGAATTTGCCAATCATGGAGTGTTCGCTCGTGCCGATGAGGTAAAGGTCTTCTCCCTCGATTTTGTACATCATAGCGTCCATTTCTGCGAAACTCATAACGCCTGTAACAACGTTGCTGCGAATCATAAACGGCGGGATGCAGTATTTGAAGCCGCGGCCAATCATGAAATCGCGCGCGTACGCCAGAACTGCGGAATGGAGCCTTGCGATATCGCCCATGAGGTAATAGAAGCCGTTGCCGGCAACTTTCCGTGCGCTTTCCAGGTCGATGCCGTCGAAACTTTCCATGATATCCGTATGGTAGGGGATTTCAAAATCAGGCACAACAGGCTCGCCGAATTTTTCGACTTCAACGTTTTCGCTGTCATCTTTACCGATGGGTACGGAGGGGTCGATGATATTGGGAATCGTCATCATAATGACTTTAATACGTTCCTCAACCTCTTTTTCGCGTACAGTCAGGCTGTCAACGCGTTCTGCTTCTGCGGCTATCTGCGCTTTTATTTTTTCGGCTTCCTCTTTCTCGCCCTTTGCCATTAAGCCGCCAATCTGCTTGGAAAGCTTATTGCGTTCCGCACGCAGGGCTTCAACTTCCTGCTTGATGGAGCGGTTTTCCTTATCCAGTTCATGGACTTCGTCCACCAGCGGCAGTTTATTGTCCTGGAATTTTTTGCGGATATTTTCCTTTACGATTTCGGGATTTTCCCTTACAAATTTAATGTCGAGCATGTTTGCAAATCCTCCTTTGTTTTTCAAAATACAGACGGCGTGGGTGGAAAAACACGGGGAGCCTGCCTCCCCGATTCCCTTGCGAACCCTTTGAAATGGAAATAAAAAATCGCCCCTGCATAAAACAGGGACGAGAATATCTCCCGCGTTGCCACCCGGATTGAACGGCGGGTTTCCGCCGAACCTCTTAAACAGCGATAAAGGGCTTACCCTTCCGGCTTTCACCGACAGCTTGGAAAGTGGAACTTCCTGCCTTTTCACCGGCTTGCACCGTCCGCCGGTTCTCTGGGGAAAAGGGTGGGGATATAGCTTTCCTTCCGGCGGCACTGCCGCCCGCGCCTTTTTGACTCTATTATTATAGCACATTCGGGAAAAATTACAATAGGCATTTCACTTTTTCCGATACGACGCAGGTATTTTGAAGTATTGAAAAAAAGACCAAAAAAAAGGTTGACAAATATATTTAAGCCGCTATAATAGACCGTAACAGCAGAACAGAAAAAGGCAGTGAAAAGAAGAGTACATTCTGAAAGCTTTTACAGAGAACCCGATGAGGCTGAGAACGGGCGGGGCGGCAGGAGTGGAAGATGGTCTTGGAGCCGCGCACCGAGAAAGGATTCCCTTTTTAGGCTGCGACGGGAACGCCCGTGACAGCGTCAGAGTATCGGCAGGCTTGCCCGTACTTGCGAAGGCTGTAACTGTGAGGTTATGGTAAACTAAGGTGGTAACACGAAGCATTGCTCTCGTCCTTGGAACTATTGTTCAGGGATGAGGGCTTTTTTCATGAAATACAAATCAAAAGATTCAGGCTGCCTGTTAAGCGAATTTTGAAAAAATGGTTTGTATAGCGGAACTTGCTCTAAATGATTTGCTTTGTAAATGTTTTAACGTTAACCCAATAATTTTTGTAAATCCTGGGCAAAACGCAGCTTTGCAAAAATAAAGTTTGGAGCCAGGCCCTTTTGAATAGGTACCGGAAAGAAGTCCGGACACCGCAGGGAGATCTGCTCAGGCAGCCCCAAAAGAAAAGCCAGGGAAAAGAAAGGTGATAGAAAAATGGAAGAAAAAGAAGCCATGATTCAGCTGCGGGGCGTCTGCAAACGCTTTCCGCAAAAGAAAGATACCATTGAAGTGCTGCATAATATCGACTTGGATATTTACAAGGGGGAAATATTTGGTATCATCGGGCTGAGCGGCGCAGGAAAAAGTACGCTTGTGCGCTGCATCAACCTGCTGGAACGTCCTACTGCCGGTCAGGTCTTTTTGGACGGTATGGAACTGACTTCCCTTGGAGAAAAGGAACTGCGTGTGCAGCGTCATTCTATGGGTATGATATTCCAGCAGTTCCATCCGCTGATGCAGAAAACTGCGCTGGAAAATGTTATGTTCCCAATGAAGATTTCCGGTGTGCCGAAGGAAAAGGCACAGGAACGCGCAAAGGAGCTTTTAGAGCTGGTAGGCCTTTCGGAAAGAATGCTTTCTTATCCGGCGCAGCTTTCCGGCGGGCAGAAGCAAAGGGTTGCAATTGCCCGTGCGCTGGCAACAGAGCCGAAAGTGCTGCTTTGCGACGAGGCAACTTCCGCACTTGACCCGAATACAACGGCTGGCGTGCTTTCTTTGCTGAAGGATATCAATGAACGCCTGGGTATTACGATTGTTGTCATTACGCACGAAATGAGCGTCATTCAGAAAATTTGCAGCCGCGTTGCTATTTTGGACGGCGGCGATATTGCGGAAATCGGGAGCGTGGAAGAAATTTTCCGCTCACCGAAAACACAGATCGGACGGGAGCTTGTATTCCATGATGGGGAGAAAAAAGAGGCGTATGTCGGACATGTGCCGTATTGTTACCGGACGGTTTTCAAGGGCGATTCCGCAAACGAGCCGATTTTGGGCAACATGATGATAGAATACGGCGCGCCGGTCAATATCCTTTCCGGCAACACACGAAATATCAAGGGCGGCGTATTCGGGCAGATGATTTTGCAGTTTCCGGAGGACGCGGAGGTGCGCGGAAAGATGATACAATATCTGCGGGACAGGAAGGTTGAGGTTGAGGAGGTAGAGTATGTTTGAGCAAGGTATGCTGCTGCTGGTCGGCGAAGCATTTTTGGAAACACTGTTTATGACGCTGGTTTCAACGTTTTTCGCCTATGTGATTGGTCTGCCGCTGGGAATGCTGCTGGTTGTATCGGACAAGGACGGGATTTACCCGATTGTTTCGCTGAATAAAATTTTCGGCGTTATCATTAACTTTATCCGCTCTGTACCGTTTTTGATATTGCTGGTTGCAATCACGCCGATTACAAAAATTGTGGTCGGTACGGTCATTGGGCCGAAAGCCGCAAGCCTTGCGCTGCTGGTGGCGGCGGGGCCGTTTGTGGCGCGTCTGGTGGAATCCTCTTTGAAAGAGGTGGACAAGGGCGTTGTGGAGGCGGCGCAGTCGATGGGCGCATCGCCGTTCCAGATTATGACGAAGGTGCTCCTGCCGGAGGCTACGCCTTCACTCCTTCTGGGCTTCGCTATTGCGGTAACAACGATACTTGGTTATTCTGCAATGGCAGGTATCTGCGGCGCGGGCGGGCTTGGCGCAATTGCCATCAACTATGGCTATTATCGCGGCGATAAAGAAATTATGTATGTAATGGTTGTCCTGCTGGTGCTTATCGTGCAGGTGTTCCAGGAACTGGGGACGAGGATTTCCAGACATAGTGATAAAAGGTTGTAAAAACTGCAAAGGTTTTACATATAAAAATGATGTATTTTTAAGGAGGATATGAAAAATGAAAAAGTTTTTGACATTGGCAGTAACAGGTGTTTTGGCATTTGGCCTTGTGGGCTGCGGCGGCTCTGAAGCCCCTGCGGACAGCAGCAACACGGAAAACACGGACGGAACAGAAAGCGAAAGCGGAGAAGTAACGCTGAAAATTGGCGCATCTCCTACGCCTCATGCGGAGATCCTTGCGGCGGCAAAGGATACGCTTGCGGCTGAAGGCATTACGCTGGATATTATAGAATTTAACGATTATGTACAGCCAAACCTTGCGCTGGAATCCGGTGATTTAGATGCGAATTTTTTCCAGCATCAGCCTTACCTTGATTTGTTCAATCAGGAGCATGATACAGACCTTGTTTCCATTGCGGCAGTACATTTTGAACCGATGTCTATTTATGCCGGTGTGGTGACAGACCTTGCAGATATCCCCGAAGGTACAAAGGTTGGTATCCCTAACGATGGCACAAACGGCGGCCGCGCACTGCTCCTGCTGGAAGCAAACGGTCTGATTAAGCTGGACCCTGAGGCTGGTTTTGCAGCAACAAAGCTGAACATCATCGAAAATCCTAAAAATCTGGAAATCATTGATATGGAGGCGGCACAGCTTCCCCTGTCCCTGAGTGACCTTGGCTTTGCTGTAATCAATACAAATTACGCGCTTCAGAATGGCCTGAATTCCTCTGACGCGCTTGCATCGGAAACGGCTGACTCCCTTGCGGGTGAAACTTATGCGAATGTGGTTGCGGTAAGAGCCGGTGATGAGAGCCGTCCTGAGCTGGTGAAGCTGGCGGAAGTGCTGGAGAGTGCGGAAGTTGCGGCTTATGTAAATGATACCTTTAATGGTGAAATTATCCCGGTGCACTAAAATACAGAGGAATACGCGCTGACGGGTTCCCCTTCAAAAGCCTGTGAAATGTCTGTATGACAGATGTTTTATGGGCTTTTTTATACTGTTTTCGGGTATTTTCTGCGGAAACGGGAAGGACAGAAAATATTCGTTTTTAATTATTTTTTAATGTTATTCTAAAGATACTCTTATCTAATTCGGTTATTCTATTGGAGTACAAGAAAACCCCTTTTCCTGTACCACAATATGCCCCGAGTGTGTGCACACTCACTGGCGCAATGTCTCCCCTGACATTGCGCCTTTCCCTTTTTCCGGACATATTTCCCATTATCCGCCCCCAGTTCTTGCCGTTCCTTCTATTTTATGATACAATCAAGGCATTCTTATAGGAAAAATGATTTTAGAAGGGGAAGAGGATTTTATGAGGAAGAAAGCAGTTGTACTCGGTTTAGTAGGTATAATGGCGCTCGGCACATGCACCGTTTCTGCGGCGAACGGTACAAAAAACATTTCCGCGACATTCCGCAACATCAAAATCGTAGTGGACGGGAAAGAGGTTTCCACCAGTGCGGAGCCGTTCATTTATAACGGCACAACATACCTGCCTATCCGCGCGGTCGGCGAAGCAGTCGGCAAAGAGGTGACATGGAACGCGGGGACAAATACCGTTTACCTTGGGGAAGTTCCTGACAGCGCACAGCAGGCGCAAGCAGGGGTACAACAGCAGCCTGAAACAATGCCCACGGTGACAAGCGACCTGCCGGTTATGGCACAATACGGGGAATTTTATGTAAGTATTTCTATGGAGGAGCTTTCTGAGCTTCTTCCAACAATCCGTTCTGGTGATGAAAATGCTTTTTTGCTTGCAGATCTTTATTTAATGTTTATGGAAAACACTTTATCTGATAACAAACCGCAGATTTCAAGGGCTGCTTATGCGGAGGCACAGACCGCTTTTGCGGGCATTACAAATGCTCCCGAATACGCCGAGGCGAAGGAGTATTTTGAGGAGATTGCTCAATCTATGTTTTGATTTTGTGCTGATGATTGGAAACGCCCCTGCCTTGCTGACGCATGGCAGGGGCGTTGGTTTTTGGCTTTTTTTGAAGTGCATTCACAAACAGTATTTATGACAATATGAATTTTTCAATCACTTCCGCAACGGCGTTTTGCTCACAGTTGCGCTCCGTAATGTAGTCTGCGATTGCTTTTACGTCCTTCTCTGCATTCTGTACGGCCACGCCCAGCCCCGCGCGCAGTATCATCGATCGGTCATTATCGCTGTCGCCAATGGCAATGACTTCCGAAAGGGGGACGCCTGCCTTTTCCGCCGTATCCGCCAGCGCATTGCCTTTATTCACGCCTTGCCGTACAAATTCCAGATAGATTTCACTGGAAAAGAATGTATCAAGCCTGTCGTCCAAAAAGGGGCGAACCTGTTCCCGCAGTTGTGTCAGCTTTTCCCGTGGCCCGCTGGCAAGGCATTTCGTAAATTCCCCGTCATAATCCAGAGGATTTTCGAGGATACCCATTTCTGTCCGCATGACCTTGCAGTATTTCTGCACCTGTTTCGTTGGGCGTTCCGTCATGAAACGCCTGTCATCGTAATAATACAATTCCAGCCCCAGTTCGCGTGCCGCTTTTGCAATTTCCGCGAACCATTCCGGCGGGAAACTGCGGCGGATTGCTGGCTGCATGGTTTGAAGGTCGTATACCGTTGCGCCGTTCTGACATATGGCATAGCCTTTTCTGCCGAGCAGACCCAGTTCCTCCAGATAACGTTCTACGCCGAAAACGCCGCGGCCTGTGCAGAGTACAAACTCCACACCCTTGTCCACAGCTTTGCGTATGGCGGTCAGGTTTTCCACAGATATCTCTGTTCCATTACGCAGAAGGGTGCCGTCCATGTCTGAAAATACCATTTTATAGCCCATTTTCTTCTCCTTTATCGCTTCTTCAGGTGTGTGTAAACTGTGGATAACCCTGTTGATACTGTTGATAAGTTTCTGGATAACTTATTTTATCCACAGTTTGTGGACAATTTATCCACTTATCCACAGGTAAAACCGGAAATTTTATTCTTCGTTATCTGGTTCGTCATCCGATTCCTGTTTCGGGGCTTCCAAAAATATAGCCTCGACAAACTGCGTTTCCATGTCTTCTGTCGTTTGGTTTACTGCCTGCATTGTTTCCTCAAGCGGGGCAGCTTCCGCTGTTTCCATGCTCGCCGCTCGTGCCCGACGTCTTGGAGGGGTTTTGTCAAGCAGATCTCCACTCTCAGATGCTTCGGTTTGTTCCACACTTTCTATTGCCTGCTCTACAAGCTGGTTTGCCTGCTCGCGTTTTTTCAAAATTGCTTCGGCTGCCGCGATTTTGCCCGCAAGCGTTTCTTCCTTTAGGATTAACGCGCGTTCTTCTTCTGTCACGTCGCCAATGGAAACCTTGTGCTCCTTTGGCGCGGTATTCTGCATTGCCTGCTGCGCCTGCTGTGCTGCCGCGATTTTTTCGCGCATAATATCGTCCTTGTCGCGACGCTTGAATGTGCGTTTCATGCGTACCTTGACTACTTTTTCATGCTCCGGCTGGTAGGCGTTTTGCTTTGCCATTTCAACAGCTTTGATTTCTTCGTCCGACAGCATGTATGTGCTGACACCCAATTCGATGGGTTTTGCGTAAGTGAAAGAGCCTGTCCGGCTGTGAATGCCGTTCAGTACAACACCGTTGTCGCTTCCATCCAGCAGGGCAAGAGCAAAACAGAGATTGCCGCCCATTTCATCGAAGGGGTTGTAACGAATCAATCCGACCTTTTGAATATTGGATTTCATGGTTTTATCCATATCTGTTACCATATCCAGCAGCTTTGCGTATTTTTCCGCAATCCCTTTGGAAACGCTGTAATAGCTTTCCAGCTTGGATTCCAGATTGTATGACGGTTTGCGGTTCGTGCCCATGAAAAAATCATATCGTTTTTTCTGCTTGTCCAGCTTTACAAACAGAACGATACATAGTATAAAAAGCAGCAAAACTGCCGCCGCCAGCCCGAAAAACAGCAGCGTCAGTTCTTCCTGCGTCAGTGTAATCGCTATTGTATTCAATTTTAATGCTCCATTCTTTTTATCATTGTCAAAAGACGCTCCAAATCATCTTTGGAATAGTATTCAATTTCGATTCGGCCTTTATTCTTTTTTCTGTTCAGCTTTACTTTTGTCGCAAAAATGGATTTCAAATCTTCTTCGATCGCCTGGTAGAATACGGTTTCATCGTTTTCAGGCTCTTCAGGAGCAGGTATGGACGGCGGGAGCATCTGGTTTTCCAGCCGCTGCTGTTCTTTTTTCACAAGAGCCTCCAGTGCGCGTACGCTCAGCCCTTCCTCTATAACATGCTCCGCCAGTTCAAACTGTGCATCATTGTCGGAAATGCCTAAAAGCGTGCGGGCATGACCACCGCTGAGTTTGTTCTCTGTTACAAAATTTCGCACACGCGAATCAAGCTGTAAAAGGCGGAGGGAATTCGCGATTGCAGAACGGCTTTTGCCGACCCTTTCCGCAATTTTTTCCTGATTAAGCTGAAACTCTTCCTGGAGCCGCTGATAGCTTTCGGCTTCTTCGATTGGATTGAGGTCCTCACGCTGCAAGTTTTCAACGAGTGCAGCCTCAAATGCTTCGCCTTCCTCCCATGCTTTTATCACAACGGGAATCTTTTGCAGTCCGGCAATTTTTGCCGCACGCCAGCGGCGTTCTCCCGCAATAAGTTCGTAAAAATCCTCATTTTTTTTCACGACAACCGGTTGAATCATGCCGTATGTTTTGAGAGATTCCGCCAGTTCCTCCAACGCCGTAGGGTCAAAATATTTGCGGGGCTGTTTGCGGTTTGGCTCAATCAGGTTAATATCCAATTCATTGACTGCTTCGCCGGTTTGCTGCCGAAGGCTGACCTCCTTAAAGTCTTCCATTTTATTATTGATTAACGCTTCTATGCCGAGCCCCTTTGAGCCAAGTCCCTTTTTTTTTGTTGTCATGCTCATTTCCACTCCTTCTCCATAACTTCCTCTGCCAGCAAATCATATGCCTCTGCCCCTTTGGATTTCGGGTCATAGAGCGATATTGGCAGCCCATGGCTGGGAGATTCTCCAAGCCTTACGTTGCGGGGGATAATCGTACGGTAGACGTTTTTCCCTAAGCTGCGCTTGACTTCTTCAACGACCTGTAAAGAGAGATTTGTCCGCGCATCAAACATTGTGAAAACAATACCTTCGATCTCAAGCGAGGGATTCAACCGCTCTTTTACGAGGTTGACTGTGTGCAGAAGCTGTTCCAGACCTTCCAGAGCAAAATATTCACATTGTATGGGAACGAGGACGGTATCCGCGGCTGTCAATGCGTTTATGGTAATGAGATTGAGGGAGGGAGGACAGTCGATTATGATGAAATCATAGCTGGACTTCACCTTTTGCAACTCCTCGCGAAGAATGTATTCGCGCTTTTCCTTTCCAATCAGCTCAATTTCCGCGCCGGTTAGATTGATATTGGAAGGGAGAATTTCCATGCCCTCCATACAGGTTGGCTGTTTAACTTCCGCAATCGTTGCTTCACCTAAGAAAATCTCATAAATTGTCTGTGCAATTTCATTTTTTTCCAGCCCGAGTCCACTTGTTGTATTTCCCTGCTGGTCTGCATCCACAACCAGTACGCGTTTTCCTTTTTCCGCAAGACTGGCGGAAAGATTGATAGCGGTTGTCGTTTTGCCGACGCCGCCTTTTTGGTTTGTAATCGCAATGGTGCGTGCTTTGCTCATAATTCCCCGCCTTTCTGCGATAGTTTTCGGAATTTCATTATTTTTACCATTATAACATATTGGGACTGGATTGCAAAGAAAAAAGCAGTGTTTCACGTGAAACACTGCATAAATTTTTTGTTTTATATTGTTTCACGTGAAACACTGCCGTTTTATTTTGCTCTTACAGCAGAAGGAAATGCTTTTGTTTTTTGCAGCTGATGAAGCTTATACATGACAAACCTTGCAATCGGCTGTGCAACACAGCATTCAACCGCAAAAGAAATAGAAAAATTTCGAGGCCATTTGTAGAAAAATTGCTGAATTGGCAAAAGAGATATTTGCCGCATACCAATCCATGTTCCGATTATGGTTAAAAAAACAGACATCAACAATACGGAACAAAGAATGTTTGCCAGAATATGCGAATTAAAGCTGTCCGAAGGTGAAACAATTTTTCCTGTCAGCCATTCCGCTGGTTTATAGGTTAGCAGGACAAGCACGATAACGTTCAACCATATAAAAGGGACTGCCTGAAGTGACTGCGCCCAGACAGAAAGCCGAAAACCGCTTTCAAAGCATGTAATCAGCGGTGCAATGATGTTGACAGATATGACGGAGATGACAGTCATAAACAGTGCAAATTCCTTTTTGTTTTGCGGTAGTTTCGAAGAAAAATTCATATTCTCATCCTTTCTTTTTGCGTAAAAAAGCGCAGAATCTTTTAAGATTCTGCGCTGAACCATTCTACGCGCTACATTTTTATTTGTAAATCTATTTTAACAAAGTCAGAAGGAATTTGCAAACCAAAATTCTGATAAAAGATTTTACTTTTATTCAGAAAAATGCGCAGAAAAGAAAATATACATATGGCTATTTTGCCCAAAGAAAATTATTTTTCATAAAACCTGCCAAACACAGGCAACGCCCTCGGCAAAACACGCACTTCAAATGGCATTTTGGGCCCCATCTCTCCATCTACGGTAGACTCCATTATCTTAAAATTCTCATCCAGACATTCAATCTTAAAATAATCGTCCCGAAGATACAAAATATTTTTATGGTCGCGGATATGGTCGCCGGAAAGCATTTTCAGGAACACAGGCGAAAGCTCTATCAGGGAGCGTCCGCGGATTGCAATCAATTCAAACATGCCGTCTGTTACGGAAGCCTCGGGGGAGAGCCTGGTAAAGCCGCCGGTGCCTGTGCTGTTCATTATCATATAAAGATAGAGGTTTTCCTCTATGACTTCATGGCTTGTGGTGATGCGGAAAGGGATTTTATGAAAACTTGGCAGCTGCTCCACACCTTTCAGATAATAGGAGAGGCTGCCAAGGGCATTTTTCACATCCTTGTCTACCGTTTGTGAAACATTCGTCAGCAAACCGCCCGCACAAACATTAATAAAGAAAATATTGCCGTTTACAACACCAAGGTCAATGTCAACAGGCTCTGTCTGCACAATGGTGCGGCAGCATTCCTCTACCTTGCCGCTTTTCAGCCCAAGATGGGTCGCAAAATCGTTTGCTGTGCCGGAGGGAATGATTCCCAGAGGGATGTGCAGCCCGCGCCGCATCAGCGCGTTGAGTACAATGTTTACGGTACCGTCACCGCCGGAGGCAACGATAATGTCATAATCAGCGGGCATCTGTGCAATATGTTTTTCGATATCACCGGGGGAGAGGGTACGGAAGGGATGAACCTCATAGCCGCCCTCCTGAAAAATTCCGATGCAGACGTCTAAGTCAAACTTAAAGCTCTTGTTGCCGGAAAAAGGATTATAAATCAATTTCAACTTTTTCATCACAACAGCCCCTTTCCGTATCACATCTGTTCGGGAGCGTCAATGCCCAAAAGACGCAGACCTTCTTTTAATACATTTTCTACAGCAAGTACGACAGCCAAACGCGCCTGTCTTGTTGCCGGTTCACTGCTCAAAATCGGGTTATCATGGTAAAATTTATTGAACGCCTGTGCGATTGCGACAAGATGGCGTGTGACAACAGAAGGTTCCAGTTTGTCTGCCGCATCGGAAATTTTTGCGGGGAATGCCTCCAAAAGCTTGCAGACGTCCAAAGAAACTTCGTCAGAAAGCGTGCTGAAATCAATCTGTGCATCGGCTGTGGGCAGTTCTTCCGCACGGCGCAAAATGCTGCACGCACGTGTATGCGTATACTGCACATAGGGACCTGTTTCACCGTCAAAGTTCAGCATGCGTTCCCAGGAGAATACAACGTCCTTAATACGGGTGTTGTAGAGGTCATTGAAAATAACTGCGCCAATACCGACCTGTTTTGCAACATTTTCTTTATCCGCAAGGTCGGGGTTTTTCTCCTCGATGATTTTTTTCGTTTCGCTGATTGCCTGGTTGAGCAGTTCCTCCATCAGCACAACGTTTCCATGCCGCGTGGAAAGTTTGCCACTGTCCAGACTGACAAGACCGAAGGGTACATGAATCAAATTCTGGTACCAGTCGTAGCCCATTTTATGAATGACTTCAAACCATTGTGCAAAATGCAGATTCTGGTCAAGTGCGGTCAGATAGACACACTTGTCAAAATTGTATGTTTTTTTGCGGTAAAGCGCGGCAGTAATATCCCTTGTGGCATAAAGCGTGCCTCCGTCTTTACGGATAATCAGGCAGGGAGGCATGTTCTTATCCTCCAAATCCACAATCATTGCGCCTTCGCTTTCCTTCAGCAGCTGTTTCTGCTTCAATTCTTCCACAACAGGAGCCATTTTATCATTATAAAAACTTTCGCCGGTATATGCGTCAAATTTAACGCCAAGCATATTATAGACGCGTTCAAATTCTTTTATGCTGATGTCATAAAACCATTTCCAGAGGGAAAGGGCTTCCTCGTCACCGTCCTGCATTTTTACAAACCAAAGCCGCGCCTCATCTTCTAATGCGGAGGCGTGTTCTGCCTCGTCATGGAATTTCACATAAATCCGCATCAGTTCCTGTATGCCGTCACGTTCAACGGCTTCTTTGCTGCCCCAGTTTTTGTAGGCAACGATGAGTTTGCCGAACTGCGTGCCCCAGTCGCCCAGATGGTTTATGCCGACACAATGATAGCCCAGTTCTTCATAAATTTTATAAATGGCGTTGCCGATTACAGTCGAACGCAGATGGCCGACATGAAAGGGCTTTGCGATATTCGGGGAGGAATAGTCGATAACAATGGTTTTGCCTTTGCCAATATCGCTTTTGCCATAGTTTTCTTTTTCAGACAGTACGCGGCGCAATATCTGCTCGGCATATACGCCTTTATCCAGAAAAAAGTTTACATAAGCCCCAACGACTTCCATTTTCGAAAGAAAGGCGGGCTGTTCCAATTTTGCAATCAATTCCTGTGCAATCAGCGGCGGAGCCTTGCGAAAGGTTTTTGCCAGACGAAAACAGGGGAAAGCGTAATCCCCCATTGCCTTATTGGCAGGCACTTCCACAGCTGCTACGGCATCTTCCGGGGAAATTCCGGCGGCATCTGCCAGTAGTTTTGCGATTTCAAACTTAAAATCCATGTTTTTTCCTCCTGTATAACGGAACGGCAGGCAAATGCGTTTCCTGTTCCGTTTGTAATATAAATAAGACGTATCTTCAGTCTGTCAAAAAAGTTTCAGGCTTCGCCTTCCGCGTATCCGCTCTGTGGTTGTGGCAACAGCGGGCCCTGCTATACGAAGCCTTTTTAAGGGGCTGGCGGTATGAAGGGACTCGTTCTAAGCCGTTTGTTTCGCGAACCTTTCACGATACGGAAGCAGGTTTTTTGACAGCCTGATATCTTTTCATGTTTCTGGTACTTCTCATATACCCAAAACTTTAGCATAAAAATACAGGAAAAGCAAGCAGTATCAGCCTTTGAGCTGTGATTGCGGGATTTCCTGCCGTACCGCTGAAAAAATTGCCTGAAGCAAATAATATGATTGACAAAGGGAAAGTAATTTTGCTGAACTGTAATAAAAAAGGGAATGGGACTGCAACGGGACGGAATCAGCCGCATCATAAAAGGCCCCGAAACAGTTGGTTGGCGAGGAGGAAAGCCTTGCAGCAAGGGCAGGCGACAGCTGTTGTCCCTGACAAGAGAAGGGAGGGAAAAAGATTAGAGCCTATCCCGAAATAATCCACAACAGCTTGCCTGCATCTTTTCCGGCAGACTTTGTTGCTTTTTCTTGCCGTGCCTCCCAGCACGCCTGCAAAAAATCTCCGTGTCTGCCGAAAAATCTGACGGTGCAATCTGCATATGCCTTATTTCGGGATAGGCTCTTACTGTGCTGGAACCAAAAGAACCCGATGAAAGGCGGCTTGACTTAAGAAAATAAATTTTTCTTTTCGGTTGTTTTCATAAGTCAAATGCCTGCAACGGGTGGTTTTGATTCAGCCATATTTTACTGTCAGATTTACATAAGAAATATGCTCCCGCATAGCGGTGTAAGCGGTCTGGTAATCTCCGTTTTTTATGGCTTCTATGATTTTTCCATGAAGTTCTATCGTAACATCAATAACGCGCGGGTTCTGCGTGAGGGATTCGCGCAGGGAAAGACGGATACCCTTTTCAAAAGAATCCTTTGCGGCAATCATGGTACTCATCAGCAGTTTATTATGCGTAGCCGCGGAAACCTGCATATGGAACATTGCATCATAATCTACAAACTGGTTGACGTCATGGCGGAATTCAATCATTTTCCCATAGGAATATTCCAGCTGGGAAATATCCTCAGGGGTGGCGCGTTTGGCAGCGTAGTTTGCCGTTTCGCCCTCCAGCATATAACGGAACTCCAAAAGGTCGCTCAGGTCAGAGTTTTCGACAGTGATGCTGAACGGCGCAATATTAACGATATTGTCGATTTGGTTGATAAACGTGCCGGCTTTGGAACGTTGAATAAAGCCGAATACAGCCAGAGCGGTATAGGCTTCGCGCAGGGTACTTCTGCCAACTCCCAGCATTTCGCTGACAACGTTTTCATTTGGCAGCATATAGCCCGCGGGCAGCTGACCGGAGATAATCAATTCCTTAAAACGCTGGAACAAATTCTGCGAGATATTATTTTTCCCCAAATCCTTCCGCAAAGAGGCAACGTTTTCCATAAGGTAATCCGTTTCCGCCATTGTAAATTCCCCCTTTTCTTTTACTGCAGAACGAAAAAGCATAAAGACCAAAAGACCTTGAGGGCTCTGCCCTCAACCACCCGCAAGGGGCAAGCCCCTTAACCCGATTTCAGCCGCATAATATGCGGCTGGGGTCTGAATTTATATAAAAATTTGTTGGTTTTTAAAATATCCTGTTATTGCTTCTCAGTATACCACTTTGTTAATTATAAAACAAGCACATTTTTACGGTTTAGGGAAAACATATTCTTCCTGCATTTCCTCCAGCGGAATATCCCTGTCCAGCAGGAAACAGGCGGTTTCCTTATGGATTTCGCGCAGGCGGTTCTGGTCCTTTCTGCGGACGGTCTGGTCCAGTTCAGGCTGGGGCAGGCTCAGCATTTCATAAACACTGCGCACTACAAAATGGTTTACATCTGCCGCACTGCGGAACTGTGTCCAGATTGGTACAAATGAAACTTCGCGCACATTTGGCGGTTCATTTCCGACTTTTTCAACGGTCAGGTGCAGAACGATGCTGGCGTTTCGGGGCGGCGTTGTCTGGGAGGATATGAAATTCCCAAGGGAATAGATGATAAAGCCGTCATGTTCCCCATCGCCATGGTTCAGCTTGCGGTATTCCATGCGCTGTAAAACGTGCGGATGGCTGGCAAGCACGATATCTGCGCCTGACGCAAACATCAGGTCAGCCCAGTCTACAAATACCTGCCGCGGGGTGGATTCATATTCGTTGCCCATATGCGGCATGACGACCACAACATCCGCATTTTCCCGCGCTTCGCTGATTTGCCGTACCATGCGGTCATTATCAATGAGGTTCACAAGGTATGGTTCGGGCATGGGTATGCCGTTCGTGCCATAGGTATAGGACAGGAAGGCAAAGCGCAGTCCATTCACGTCTTTGTAAAGTATGGTGTCCTGCTCCTGCTGGGAACGGTTTGTCCCAAAATGCTGGATACCGTATTCATCCAGCTTGTCCAGCGTGCGGATGACGCCTGCTTTGCCTGTATCCATGCTGTGGTTGTTCGCTGTTGTCAACAGGTTAAAGCCTGCGTCCTTCACAGCGTCCAGAAAGCTGTCAGGCGTATTGAAGCAGGGGAAGGAGGAATAGGGGCGGTCGGGTCCGCCGAATGTCAGTTCCAGATTGCCCAGGACGATATCCCGCCCTTCAAAATACTGCTTCATATCCTGAAAATTGTGCATAAAGTCATATGTCCCCGTTGCCTGGTCAAAGGATTCGTTATATTGATAGTCGTGTACCATGATATCCCCGACTACCGCAAATGTCACTGTTTTCACAGTTGGTGACTGTGCCCCTGCCTCCGCTGTAAACATTGGCTGATTCGTGCCGCAGCCGGTCAGCGGCAACATGGATAAAAGCAGGGCAAAGAGTTGTTTTTTATGAACCATCATAATCCCTCCAAAAAGAAACGGCAGGCGGAAAAAGTCCGTACCTGCCGCATGGTTATTCTTCCTCCTCTGGATGATAGCCCAGCCCTTTTGCTACATTCCTTCTGGATATGTAATACACAAAAAAGCAAATAGCCGTCGGCACCAGCATAAACAGGAAATACTGGAAAGAGCGGGAAACTGCCCACACGATAATGGAAATCACACCGATGAAAGATGCGAAAAGCAGCCCCGGCCATTTTCCGTCCGGTCTGCCGGAAATCACACCCTCAATGAATATGATGACGAACAGGAGCGAAAGTGTTTTTCCGAGTTCCAGCATAAAATCAATATCAAAACCCATCTCATAACCCCCATGTACATTTGTCCTTCTTTCTGATAAGCATAGCACTTTGCAGGGGGAAAGTCAACAAAAGTCCCGCCTGAATGAGGATTTCCTCCCTTTCTGCCCCATTTCTAAACTGTTTAATTTATAAGGTAGGAAAATTTTGAAAAATACTGCCGAAATCCTTAAAAAATGTTGTGAAATCAATACTTTGCGCTTGTCGGCAAAGACAAAATATGGTATAATCAAAACGATAAGATTTTTGGGTTTTTAGAAAGGAAAGACTGCTCACGCGCTTGCTTTTGCTGAATTTCTAAAAAAGCGCACAGGATTTCTTTTTTGTTTTGAAAAGATTGTTTCCGCCTGATAAGGAAAAGAACAGCAGACAAGGCAAATCTGCTCTGTTTATGATACCTTCCCTTGATAAGGGGATACACGCTTTTCAGCTGTATATACCCTTGCCAAGCGGAGGTAATATCGGCAAAACGTCAGTCTTGCCCATTAACGTTTTCTGTCAAAAAAATGCTGAAAGGTTCGCGGGAATGGGGTGCATTGAGCAGAGACAGCACCCTGAGAACTTTGAAAGGAGAGGATTTGGTGTCAGCGGAATATAACGAAAATCAAATCCAGGTGTTGGAAGGTTTGGAGGCTGTCCGGAAGCGCCCGGGCATGTATATTGGTTCCACAAGCGAAAAGGGCCTACACCATCTGGTTTATGAAATCGTAGATAATTCGGTAGATGAGGCTCTGGCGGGCCATTGCAGTGAAATTACGGTGACGATACATCCGGATAACTCTATTTCCGTCAGGGATAACGGCAGGGGTATCCCTGTCGGCATACAGCAGCAGAAGGGTCTGCCTGCGGTTGAGGTCGTTTTTACCATACTGCACGCGGGCGGTAAGTTCGGCGGCGGGGGCTACAAGGTTTCCGGCGGCCTGCATGGCGTAGGCGCGTCTGTTGTAAACGCGCTTTCTGACTGGCTGACTGTGCGCGTCTATACAGAAGGGAAAATACACGAACAGAAATATGAGCGCGGCAATGTAGTGTCCCCGCTGACTGTGGTCGGGGATACGGAGGAACATGGGACATTCGTCCACTTCCTGCCGGACGCAACGATATTCGAGGAAACGGTTTTTTCCTATGAAACGCTCAAACAGCGTCTGCGGGAAACGGCTTTCCTGACGAAGGGGCTGAAAATCAACCTGATTGACAGGCGGGAAGGCATAGAGCAGGAGCGCACATTTCATTACGAGGGCGGCATTAAGGAGTTTGTCACATACCTGAATAAGAGCCGCCAGCCGCTTTATAACGATATTTTTTATGCCAGCGGAATAAAGGACGGTATCCTTGTGGAAGTGGCGTTCCAGCATAACGATGGCTATACAGAAAGCATATTTACGTTTGTCAACAATATCAATACGCCTGACGGCGGCACGCATCTGGTCGGCTTCAAATCTGGCCTGACGAAAACGCTGAACGATTACGGGAAGAAAATTGGCGTGATAAAAGACGCGGATAAGAAACTTTCCGGCGATGACGTGCGTGAGGGCATTACAGCCGTCGTCAGCATAAAGGTGGAAGACCCGCAGTTTGAGGGGCAGACAAAGGCAAAGCTGGGCACCAGCGAAGCCAAAAACGCCGTGGAGGGTGTTCTGAGCGAATACCTGAATTATTATCTGGAGGAAAACCCGAATATCGGCAAAACCATCATCGAAAAGGGCATGATGGCTTCCCGCGCAAGGGACGCGGCAAGGAAGGCGCGCGAATTGGTACGCAAAAAGACCGGACTGGAAAATAATAAGCTGCCGGGCAAGCTGACGCCCTGCACAAGCCGCGACCCGTATGAATGTGAAATTTATATTGTAGAGGGGAATTCTGCGGGCGGCTCTGCGATTAAGGCGCGCGACCCGCGGACACAGGCGATACTGCCGCTGAGGGGCAAGATCCTGAATGTGGAGAAAGCAAGGCTGGACAGGATACTCAACAGCGAGGAAATCCGGAATATGATTACCGCCTTTGGTACGGGTGTTTCCGAGGATTTTGATATTGAAAAGCTGCGTTACCATAAAATCGTCATCATGACAGACGCCGACGTGGACGGCGCGCATATCCGCACGCTGCTCCTGACGTTCTTCTACCGCTATATGCCGCAGCTGATTGAAGAGGGCAAGGTTTATATTGCCCAGCCGCCGCTTTACCGCGTGGAGAAGAATAAACAGCATTACTATGTGTATGACGATATCCAGCTGGAAGCGTTGTATCAGGAAATTGGACGGACAGGGATAAAGGATATCCAGAGGTATAAGGGTTTGGGTGAAATGGACTTTGACCAGCTCCGCGATACGACTATGGCGGTGGAACACAGGATACTGAAGAAGGTCACGATTGACGACGCTGTGCTGGCAGATGAGATTTTCAGTATGCTTATGGGCGACGCTGTGGAACCGAGGAAGATTTTTATTGAGGAAAACGCGCAGTATGCGGAGATGGATTTCTAAGGAAGCCCTGGAGGCCCTTTGAAAAGGGCTTGGCCCCAAACTTTATTTATCACTGTGCATACGCGCGGTGAAAGCGGGTCAAGGGGCAGCGCCCCTTGCAGGGGGTTGGGGACAGCGTCCCCAGGGTTTTGCAGGTTTTGATTAAAGAGGTGAAAAAATGAGTGATGAGCAGAGAGAGATAGATAAGATAGTCACCATAGATATCAATAAGGAAATGAAAAAATGCTACATCGACTACGCCATGAGCGTTATTGTAGCACGCGCCCTGCCAGATGTGCGCGACGGCTTGAAACCCGTACAGCGGCGTATCCTGTTTTCCATGAACGAGATGAACCTCGACCCGAATAAGGGGTACCGGAAATCGGCGCGTATCGTTGGCGATACCATGGGTAAATACCACCCGCATGGTGACAGTTCTATTTATCAGGCGATGGTGCGTATGGCGCAGAATTTTTCCATGCGGTATATGCTCGTGGACGGACACGGCAACTTCGGCTCCATTGACGGCTATGGCGCGGCGGCAAGCCGTTACACAGAAGCGCGTATGTCCAGGATAACGGCGGAGATGCTTGCCGATATCGAGAAGGATACGGTCGATTTTGAGCCGAACTATGACGGCAATGAAAAAGAGCCCGTTGTCCTGCCTTCCCGTATCCCCAACCTGCTGGTGAACGGTTCTTCCGGTATTGCGGTCGGCATGGCAACAAATATCCCGCCGCATAACCTTGGGGAAGTCATTGACGGCGTAGTCTGCATGATTGACCATAAAATAAACGGCGAGGAAACTGACGTAGAGGAACTGATGGAGCATATCAAAGGCCCCGATTTCCCTACGGGCGCGAATATCCTCGGCAAAAGCGGTATTCGTGCGGCATACCGCACGGGGCGCGGCAAAATCATCGTGCGCGCAACGGCGGAGATTGAGAACCATAACGGGCGCGACCGGATTATCGTTTCGGAAATTCCGTATATGGTGAACAAACTGCGTCTAATTGAAAAGATTGACGAGCTTGTGCGGGAGAAGCGCGTGGAGGGCATCAGCAACGTGGACGATGCGTCTGCGGGTGATGATATCCGCATCATCATCGACCTGAAAAAGGACGCAAACGCAAACGTTATATTGAACCAGCTTTATAAATATACACAGCTTCAGGATTCCTTTGGTGCAATCATGCTTGCGCTGGTGGACGGCAAGCCTGCTGTGCTGAACCTCAAGCAGATGCTGGAGGAATACCTCAAGCATCAGGAGCAGGTTGTGACGCGGAGGACACGCTTCGATTTGGATAAGGCGGAAAAACGGGCGCATATCCTTGAAGGCCTGCGCATTGCCATTGATAATATTGACGAAGTTATCCATATTATCCGTACCAGTTACGACAATGCCAAGGAGCGGCTGATGGAGCGGTTTGGGTTTTCCGAGCTGCAGGCACAGGCGATTTTGGAAATGCAGCTGCGCCGTTTGCAGGGGCTGGAGCATGAAAAAATTGACGCAGAATACCGTGAATTACAGGAAAAAATTGCGTATTATAAGACGATTCTGGCAGATGAAAAACTGCTTTTGGGCGTTATAAAGGACGAGATTTCGGCGGTGCGCGAAAAATACGCTGACGACCGGCGTACAAAGCTGCTGCAGAATCCCGGTGAGATTGACGTAGAGGATTTGATAGATGAGGAAACGTGCGTGTTCACGCTTTCAAATCTGAATTATGTAAAGCGTACGCCGCTGGATACTTATAAGAGCCAGAACAGAGGCGGGCGCGGCATTGTCGGTATGCAGACGCGGGAGGAGGATTATGTAAAGGATCTGTTCCTTGCCTCCACACATGATACGGTGCTGTTCTTTACCAGCCATGGCAAGGTTTACCGTATGAAGGGATATGAAATTCCCGAAGCGGGACGCACATCGCGCGGTATGGCAATCGTAAACCTTTTGGAGGTTGGCGCCGGCGAAAAAATTACGGCGGCAATACCCGTAAAGGAATTCAGGACAGACCAGTACCTTGTTATGGTAACCAAACAGGGGCTGATTAAAAAGACCGATATGGCAAGCTTTGCCAACATCCGTAAGATGGGTCTGATTGCGCTGAACCTGCGGGAGGACGATGACCTGATTGCCGTTATGACAACGGAAGGGGATAATGAAATCTTTGCCGCAACGCGTTTCGGCATGGGTATCAAATTCAGTGAGAAGGACGTGCGCCCGATGGGCAGAACGGCGGCGGGCGTAAAAGCGGTCAAACTGCGCGAAGGGGATTACGTGGTTTCTGCGGTGAAGATGGTGCAGGGCGCAAAGGTGCTGAACGTTACCGAAAAGGGCTTCGGCAAACAGACAGATGTTTCGCAGTTCAATTTGCAGAACCGCGGCGGCATTGGCCTGAAAATACACCAGCTGACAGACCGGACAGGGCTTCTGACGGGCGCTTTGCTGCTTGAGGAGGATGAGGAAATCATGCTCATTACCTCTGAAGGCGTTATTATCCGTTTGCGTGGGAATGAGATTTCCAGCTACGGGCGTGTTTCGCAGGGCGTTAAGCTGATGAATCTGGATGAAGGCGTGACGGTCGTTGGCATTGCGAAGATTTCCGGCGAGGACGTGGAGCGCGCGGAGGAAGCCGGGGAAACTGAAGAAGCCGAAGGGACGAAAAGCGCGGAAGAAACAGAAGAATAATGCGGTTATAAAAAAGGAGCATAAACCATGAAATTTGGAAGAAACGATTCCTGCTGGTGCGGCAGCGGGAAAAAATATAAAGCCTGCCATGCGGATTTTGACGCGAAGCTGACGGATTATAAACGGCGCGGAGTGATTGTGCCGAAGCATAAGCTGCTGAAAACGCCGGCTCAGCTGGAGGGAATCCGTAAGGCTGGTAAACTGAATACGGAAATTTTGGATATGGTGGGGGAAAATATCCGCGCGGGTATGTCTACGGAAGAAATCAATACGCTTGTGCATGAATATACCGTTTCCCATGGCGGTATCCCTGCGCCGCTGAATTATAATGGCTTTCCGAAAAGCGTGTGTACGTCTGTAAATGATGTCATCTGCCATGGTATCCCTGCCGCAGACGAGGTTCTTAAAGAGGGCGATATTATAAACGTAGATGTGACTACCATATTGGACGGCTTTTACGCAGATGCTTCGCGGATGTTCTGCATTGGCGAGGTCAGCGAAGAAGCAAAAAGGCTTGTGGAGGTTACGAAAGAATCGGTCGACCTCGCGCTGAAGGAGGTAAAGCCATGGGGCTTTTTGGGCGATATCGGCGCGGTTATCAGTGAATATATATATGCGCATGGGTATACTGTCCTGCATGATATTGGCGGGCATGGCGTAGGCAATGAATTCCATGAAGACCCGTATGTCTGCCATATTGGCAAGCGTGGGACGGGTATGCTGCTTGTGCCCGGCATGGTGTTTACAATTGAGCCGATGGTAAATGCGGGTGAAGAAGATTTCTTCCAGGACGCGGATAACGGCTGGACGATTTACACAGAGGACGGCTCCCTTTCCGCGCAGTGGGAATATACCGTTGCGGTGACGGAGGACGGGGCGGAGGTGCTGACGCACTGAAACCCCAAAAAAGCCTTGGCTTTACGGTGATAAGGAAGTATTCACAACAACATATCATCAACGCTGACAAACAGGGTGCATATAGGTAGGTATGACAGATTACGTTATACCTACTTATTTTTGTTGCAGTTTCTATTTATTTCAGCTAAAATCAATACACAAGATTGTTAGTGAAAGAGAGTGAAGTTATGGAAGAAAAGAACAATAATGAATATAATGCAGAAATGGCAATAAATGAGTATTTGTCATTACTTCAAATAAAATATGATTGCGAAACAGTATATAGTTTAGTTAAGTCTTTACAGCAAGATGGAATAATTGGTTTTGGAATTATCCCTTATTTTGCATTAACGGCAGCTACCATATTAGAAATGCTTTCGTCAAATGAAATAAAACTCGAAATACCATACTCTGCACGAATAAAAGATATTTGCATGAAATTGAAAATTTTTGAAGACGGATACAGCAAATCTAAAAGAATGTTATTGGCGATAGATTATCTCCAAAATGAGATTTTTAAAAACCGGCTTAAAAGCTGGAATATTCATTATAATCTGGGCATTTACACAAATAAGGATAAAATAGTAATTGGAAATACACAATATAATTACTATTTGTTACAAGATAATCGTTTCTTAAAAAAGAGTCTTAATGAAATTGCTACTGCTTATAAGATTTCTCCTAATAATTTTAACTTAGATGAGCATGTAGGAAAGGAATGTTATCAATATGCTTATACATGCGCACAATTTATAAATTCCATTCGTTCTGGACTGGAAAGCTTTGACACACCGATAACTATAAATTCAAACAAAAATATTGTCGATTTTTATTATGCAGATTATAATACAAATCGAAAGTCTGCTCTTTTACCACAAGGGGAAAATGGGAAAGCCATTTTTCTTTATTTACTTCATACCTTATCCACAATGAATTTTCTTCTATACGTTTTAAACGATTACGAAAAAGATGATTATGGTTGGTGGCTCAAAATAAATTATATTGTCTATTATTACAGCATACATAAATTAACTGATTTACATGAGCATTTTGTGCAAAACAAATTGATGACACAAAATATTTCTGATTATTTAAATGAAATTGATGTTAAAAACGCTAAATTTATGAACAGTACTTTTAGAAATTGTATGATGCACCCAAGTTTAGCAGATAAAAATGGAAATAGTATTATTTCTTCATCTAAGTTAGATAGACAGAAACCTTTTTTTGGATTAGTAGAAACTTGTTTTGACGGAATGGGCTATAAAGACCTTAAAGATTCTGTTATATTAGAAATGAAACGAATATCAAATATATTATCGCAATGGCTCGAAATACAATCTTTAAGTATAAAGCCACTTTAGTGCCAGTTACGCAATAGAACGCCGTTTTTGAAGGCAGACATATAAAACCCTTGCCCCGTCATTTCAACGCTCACAAAGCCGCATAAATCAAGGACAAAATGACCCCTACTGCGTAACAATCCCCATAATAAATTGAGGGCGAAAGCAGTCTGCTGATTTCGCCCTCTTGACTGCCCAACAGCAAAGACAGGAAAAACTGTCAAGGGCGCGTAGCGCAAAGTTTACCCTTGACAGTTTTTCCTGTCTTTGCTACTTCTTATCGGTCGAAGCGGAATTTCAATATGGCTTCAACCAGTTTTGTTTTTAATCTGTCCTGTGTATCGTCATTGATATACCCCTTATACATAGACAGGTATTTGATGTGTGCGGTGTAGTGCCGCAATACCGCGTCTACCGCTTCCGTTTCTCCGGCTACGGCTCGTTCGATTACCTCAAAAGGTATCAGTTTCTTGTTCCTCATGTTCCAATCTCTCCCATTCTTTCCGTAACTGTTTCAGTGCAACATTTCTCCGACTGTTTATCGTACTTCTGCAACGCCCGTACAATCTGCCGATAGCTTCATCACGATAACCAACAAAGTAATACAATAGCAGGACTTCCTGTCGTAACTGCGGCAATCTCGATAATGCCTTTGCTAACCGTTCATCATCAACGACAACTTCCTTTCCAAACACAAGAAATACAGTCGGCTTATCCTGCTTTTCAAAATAGCTGTCCATAGCAGACGGTTCAAAATATCGTTCTGACATCAGATAGTCAAGGGATATTTCCCGTTCCTCTTTCCGCTTCAAATCCCGCCATGCGTTGATTGCTTCATGGCGCAGGACAATCTTGCAGAACGCATGAAACGCATATTCGATATGTTCCATGAACTGTTCAGAATATCTCATCTTCTCTCACCCCCTTTCTTCCCAGTAGGGGGCTATTACAACAAAAACTCCATGCAGAATATATCCACATTGGTTCTTGAGAGTTACTATGTAGAGGGTGGTTTCTGCCACCAAATACATATGACTGCGGCTCATTTGTGGTGAATAGGACTTGTGGTCCTAGGAAAGGAGAGAAAAATCCGTATCGCATTATCGGTAGCCGCTACCGATAATATCTGAAATGACGGAGGAACGCTAGCGAGGCCAATCCCCTGACCGGGCTTCTCTACTGCGCCGACTGCGGCGCGAAGCTGTATAACCACCGCTCACGGGGAACCGCCGCCAAGCCTTATTCGTCGGACTGGTTCGATTGCTCTACCTACACCCTGGCTCGTCAGTCCCATGACACGGCTTGCAGCAATCACCACATCTCCACCAAAGCACTGCGGACGCTGATTCTGGAAACTATCCGGGCGGCCAGCACCTACGCCATTTCCAACGAGGCCGAGTTTATCCAGAAGGTCCGGGCGGCGTCCGAAGTCCGGCAGGCGCAGGCGGCAAAAGATTTGAAGCGCAAGCTGAACAAAGACAAGCGGCGCTGTGAGGAACTGGACACCATCATCAAGAAGCTGTACGAATCCTACGCGGTGGGGCGCATCGGAGAGGAACGCTTTGACACTCTCCTTGCCGGGTATGAGCAGGAGCAGACTGCACTCCGCCAGTCTGTCACGGAGGCGGAAGCGGCTCTGGACAGCTTCGAGCAAGACACCGCCAATGTGGAACGCTTCCTTGCCCTGGCAAAGAAGTACACGGATTTCTCGGAACTGACCACGCCGATGATAAATGAATTCATCGAAAAGATCATCGTCCACGCCCCGGAAAAGATTGACGGCGACAGGACGCAACAAGTAGACATTTATCTGAAATTCATTGGGCGGTTCGACCTCCCCGCCCCGGAGTTGACGCCGGAGGAAGAAAAGCGGCAGGCTGCCTTGCACAGGCATCGGGTCAAGAGCCGGGAACGCTATCAGAAGATCAAGGCCGGCGAACACGCGGTCGGCCAGCCGTTCAAGCTGGTCTGCAAATGCTGTGGGGAAGAATTTGAATCCACGCGGTCGAATACTCTGTTCTGCGGCCCGAACTGCCGGGCGAAATTCTACCGGCAGGAAGCGGCGGCAGGCAGGATGCGTGAATGTGTCTGCGGAAACTGCGGGAAAGCGTTCACCACGACCAGGAACGATGTGAAATACTGCTGTGAGGCTTGCCAGAGGAAAGCGCACAGCAAAATGCGGTATCGGCAGAAGCGGGCCGAGGAGCAGGGAGCAGAAACCGTATAAACATGGGATGGGGCGGGTCAGATATTTTGGGCCCGCCCTGTCCTATGGAAAGAAGGGAAAACTCCATGTGGAACTGCGATTGGGAATACGAAAATCAGGAAACGCTGAGACAGTGGTATGAAGAAAAACTCGCCGGGATAAGACCAAATTCCATTGTACGGAAAATCGTCTGTAAGGGCTGTGGACGGGATTTCTACACATTGATTGAAACCAAGAAATATTGCTATTACCATCTGTGCGGGAACCGTGGCTATCAGAAGGATTTGAAGCGGCGGCGATTGGAAAAACGGCAAAACCGGGTCTGCAAAGGATGCGGAAAAACCTTCACCCCCAAGCGGTCGGATGCGGTCTACTGCTGCAATGCCTGCCGCCAGCGGGCATATCGCCAGAGCGTTACGGATAAGGTAAGTGGTCGAATTGGCCACTTACCTCAACCGTAACAAAACGAAGGAAAAACGTTACAGATAGAGCAAGTGTCCAAATTGAACACTTGCATTAACCGCAACAAAAGATTAAAAAGCGTTACGGCTGTTGGTGGTGGTCAAATTGAACACCACCACTAACCGTAACGAATATGTGCCGGACATGGGAATTGGCCTCCTGTGTCCGGCCATTTTTTGAAAATTTGATTTGCGGCACGATGCTGAAAATCAAAATTAGCTGATTTTATTTGCGAAGGGAGGAACTCAAAAGCAATGAGCAAACGGACCGAAGAACTGAAAATCCGCATCTCGCCGGAGGACAAGGAGCGGATAAAACTCAAAATGGAGGACGCTGGCATTCTGACCATGAGCGCCTACGTCCGCAAGATGGCTCTGGACGGAATTTGTATCAGGCTGGACCTGAAAGATGTGCGTCAGCTTGTTTCCATGCTCCAGCGGTGTACAAATAATCTGAATCAGTACGCAAAGCGGGCAAACGAAACCGGGAGCATCTATGCGGCGGACATTGAAGATTTACAGAAACGCCTGGACGAGATTTGGGAATTGTCCAGACAATCCCTTGCCTGTTTTGCCGCAATCCGATGATGGTGGCAAGAATTGGAATTGCCGCTTTTCCACTTTGCAAGGGCGCGCAGGCTCCGTCTTTTCCTGCGAAGCAGGAACAATAGCGTTCGTGAAACGAACGCGCAGCCAGCCCCGGCTACGGGGCTGTTCAAGGGGTTTGGGGTGCTACCCCAACAAGCAGAGAAACAGACATCCGGCGGCAACGCCGGATGTCTGTTTCGAGCATTTGTGGGAACAAATGCCCTGCTTGCCAAGTAGCGCACCCTGTAAAGACCGCAGAACCATCAAAATAACCCACACCAGAAAAATATGATCTCGATTTGAAAATTCCTCTTTCAATTCGGCATAAAATATGCGATAATAGGTTTGGTGAATATTATCCCCCTTGGGAGCCACCAGTTTCCCGCTTCAGAGCCACCCGGAAATGGTATTTTCCACCTTCAGAGCCACCACAACATATTGTGGCAGCACACATATTTGATTTCACTATAAATCTCCTTATAGTTATTCTTGGAGAACTGCTGATGCAGTATCACCAAATAATCTATAGGGAGG
>CAJTKM010000001.1 GCA_910576545.1 Lachnospiraceae bacterium | reverse complement strand
GATTGTGATAAAATGGAAGCATCTTAAAGGACAGGAGAGAAAAAGATGGATGCTTCCTATCACCGACACGACATAAGTGACAAAGTATGGGCGCTACTGGAACCACATCTGCCGGGACAGCGCGGCCAGTGGGGAGGGATCGCCCAGGATAACCGCCGTTTTATCAATGCGGTGTTTTGGGTATTGCGAACCGGGGCTCCTTGGCGAGACTTGCCTCCCGATTATGGAAAATGGGGCAGCGTCCATCAGCGGTTCATCCGTTGGCGCAGAAAAGGCGTCTGGGAAAAACTTCTGGAAATCCTGATCGACGAGCCGGATTATGAATGGCTGATGATTGACGCCAGCCATATCAAAGTGCATCCCCATGCGTCGGGAGCGAAGGGTGGCAATCAGGATATGTCCAGGACAAAAGGGGGCTCAACACAAAAATACATCTGGCCGTGGATGCGAATGGTATGCCAGTCCGAATCCTTGTTACAGAAGGTACCCGAGCGGATTGTAAAGAAGCTGTCCACCTAATAGAGGGTATTTCTGCGGAAACCCTGCTAGCAGACCGGGGCTATGACACAAACGATATCTGGGCCTATGCGGTTTCGGCAGGAATGGAACCTGTGATCCCACCGAAGAAAAACCGCAAAGAGCAGCGCGACTATGATAAATATCTCTATAAACTGCGTCATTTGGTAGAAAACTGTTTCCTTACCCTGAAACGCTGGAGAGGGATTGCCACTCGTTATGCCAAGACTTCTGATGCCTTTATCGCTGCGGTACACGTCCGTTGTATCGCTATTTGGGCTGCTATCCGTGCTTAACACGTGTAGACACTATCTAAAGGCACGCTTGATGGTAACTATATCGTTGTATTCCAGAAAAGAGCAATCAGTGAAGCACCACAATTTAATGGAACTATAGACGAGGCAAAAAAGCTTGCGGTTGAATGCGCAAAGAGAATCATTGCAGAACGTAAAGAGGTAACATCTCAAGATCTGTACGATTATGGTATGCTCAAAGAATCTTTTGAACGCGGATACCTGCAAATTCTGTCGACAAAATATAAATCTTTTGTCGATGTCATCAATGATTTCTTCGTGTTCCAGGATGGGTTATGGAGGTGCAAGTAATGTATTGGTTATTAGATTACGCAGAACAGGAAAACCTGCGCCAGCGAATGATTCACTTGCAAAGCACAATTCTCAATAGGCAGCCGCGAGATCAATCGGAGCAGATTTTTCCTTTCATTGGTAGAAAGAGCCGCACTATTGCAAGAACATTGATTGAGAATCTCACGGATGAGAATGGGCTCGTCGTAGATCCTTTTGGCGGGTCTGGTACATTTGCATACGCTGCACTTGATGCTGGTCGTCATGTGCGATTTAATGAGTGGGAGCCGTACGCCTATAAAATGTCTACTGCTCCGTTTCGTGGTGTTCCGTCTTCCGAGGAATATTGTGCAGCTTTGCGTTTTATTGCGCAGCGGGTAGAACCTACTATGAACGCCATCTATAAAACAAGATGTCCAAACTGTGGAGCTGAGTTGTCTTTTGATGGTTTATTCTTTGACCGTGAACCGCTTGAGTACTACCATCCAACACAACACGAACGCCTTGGAGCAAATGGCGAAAATGTAATTTTTAGAAATAGACGATATAGATGTCATTGTGACTGCACAGAAAAACATTATGATGATTTTGATGAAGCCGTACGCCTCCAAGTGGAGGCTATGCCTTGTAACTTTCCCAATGTAGAGTTGATCAAGAATTCTCGATTGAATTTTACAGCCCCACAGTATACGGCATATCAAAATCTATTCTCCAAGCGTCAGCAAATTGCATTGATGACACTTAAGGATGTCATTGCTGAACTTCCGGATGCTACACGTGCCTTCTTTGAAGATACTTTTATTTCGATTGCACACTGCGGAAAATACACTGACTATCGTAGCAAGAGTCAAGATAATCATTGCCCTGAAAATCGCCTAAAGAAGACCAATTTATATCATAGATTTTTGGAGAAACTGGAAGAACGCAGAAATTATATCGCTGCGCAAGACTTTGACTCAAATTTGTTAGAAGTAAGTTCTATGGACTATAGACGCTTTCTGCATACTATTCTGCCCAACACAGTCAATCTTCTTCTGACAGATCCTCCATATGGTGATAACGCTCAATACTTTGAGCACGCCCAAAGAATCCATCCGCTTATGGGGTACTCGTTAAAAGACGATGATGACAGACTTCACAACGAAGTCGTGATTAGCAATGCTCCCTCCAGAGTTGATAAGCATAGTAAAGACCAATTTCTTATCGATATTGAACGATTATTTATTGAAGCGAATCGGATTGTTGATGACCATGGATTTATGGTGTTATATTTCAGGCCGCAACAACGAGATTGGGTCAGCGATCTTAACAAGCTGAAGGATTTTGGGCGACGTCATGGTTTTGAGCCACTTCTAACTATTTCTGCGGAAATTTCAGATCCTTCAATGCGGGCATTGGCTTATGCTGCTTGGACATTCAAAAATGATGTATGCTTTATTTTCCTGAAGCTGCAAGAAAGCGAGCGCCGATGGTACGAGGGCGAAACTGATATTGACGAACTCGTTTTCTTAGCCGCTACAAGTGCTGCAACAGATCAAGGCAATCCGTTTGTGATTACTCAGTTTAATCAGGAGTTCTTGTCTCAATTGCGTAGATGTGGATTGATGCGATTAGCTCATCCGATGTATGAAACCAAAATTAGAAGAACCTTAGATCGGTTTACAACAAGAAATGGTGCACAGTATCGATTGACTGGCCTATCTCCGTATACTCTGATGAACCGTGAGATGAATGCTGAAATTAGACTTCGTGAGTTTGCTCCAGTCGTAATTGAAGAATTAACAGCAAATGGACAAGGTTTTACTTTTGAAGAGTATGTGATTCACCTTTCTTCCTTCATGGAAAATGGTAGTCGAGAAATCATCAATCAATTGCACACCGCCAATAGACTAATTCCAGAACTGCTGAATGTTTATGCTGTAGAAGATCCCGAGCAGGGGAAATTTTTTGCTCGTAATACAGTCAATACCGATTATGACACTAATGGTCGAGAGCATTTGTGCACAATGGACCCTTATGACTTTGAAAGATTGATTGCGGACTATTTTGTTCGGAGAGGTTTGTACATGCAGAAGTCATTGGGCGTTCTGGGGATAGAGGTGTTGATGTCCTTGCTACCAATATTCACGGAGAATATGAATTGATCCAATGCAAAAGGTATCGTCAGGGCAATAATATTGGCTCCACACCTATCCAGCGTGTCCATAGCTATATGCGCACACGAAATGCAAGTAGGGCCTGGGTAATTACAACTTCCGATTTTACTCCTGAAGGACGTGATGAAGCTCGTATTACGAATGTGACAATTATGAATGGTCATGACCTATTGCAGTCTTTGGAAATATACTATCCTGGACGTTTTTGCTTGTAAAAATCTTTTTGTGTACAAAGGGCAATCCCGATAGCACTTACATCATATACCTGTGCTATCAGAAAGGAAATTGGCATGGGGGCTGTAAAAAATCTGGCAGTGTCTATGGTTAAAAACTCTTCATTGATATGAACCAGATATGTAAAAATTCGTTGTCGAACAGAGCCGATTTTATGTTGTCGAATTTCTTTTCTGATAATAGTATTGCCAATTTCTCTGTTTCTATACTTATATTTCAAATTTTTTGTACACCAATCAGGCATTAGCAGGAGAAAAATAATATGTGGGCGCTGCCCACACCCGGCCTCCAGAATAAGGCTGGATTTTTCTGGCAATACTGCTAATGCCAATAGAATAGGGCCGGAACACTTCTTGATAAGATAGGGTGTTCCGGCTTTTTCTTTTTACAGATACCGGGTAAGCCTGTCCCCATAAAGGACGATCATCTGGTTGAGCACCTGATCCCAGTTCCGATAACGCTGTGTCCATTTTTTGACCACGTTCCCGCTGGCAAGGTAAAGCATTTTTTCCAGTGCAGTGTCGCTGGGGAATACACTTTTTGTCTTTGTCACTTTCCGGTACTGGCGGTTGAGCCCCTCTATGATATTTGTGGTATACATGATACGCCGGATATCATCGGAAAACTGAAAGAAAGAGCTGACGTCCTCCCAGTTGTTTTCCCAGTTACTGACTGCATAGGGGTATTTCTTTCCCCATTTCCCTTTGATCTTTTCCAGTTCTGACAGGGCAGCCGTCTCATTGGGGGCATTGTATACAGATTTGAAATCGGAAGAAAATTTTTTCAGGTCACTGTAATTGACATATTTAAAGGAATTACGCAGCATATGGATGACACATCTTTGAATCTGGGCATCCGGATAGACTGCGGCTATGGCTTCCTTAAAACCTGCAAGCCCGTCCACACAGAAGAACAGCACATCCTGCACGCCGCGGTTTTTCAGGTCATTTAACATCCCCAGCCAGAACTTACTGGTCTCATTGGCGCCTACGGTAATGCTGAGGATATCCTTATAACCATCTGCCGTTATCCCCAGCACGATATAGGCGGCGCGGCTTAGAATACGTCCGTCTTCCCTGACTTTGTAATGGATGCAGTCCATGAATACGAATGGATAGATGGGATTTAAGGGACGGGACTGCCATTCTTTGATTTCCGGCAGGATCCGGTCTGTAATCTTGCTGACCATTTCAGCGGACAGTTCCATCCCGTAAAGTTCCTGTATCTGGTCATGGATATCCCTTGTGCTCATGCCCCTTGCATAGAGGGATATCACTTTTTCTTCAATACCGGAGATATCCCTTTGGTATTTGGGGATGAGTTTAGGCTCAAATTCACCGTCCCGGTCTCTTGGGACGTCAATCTGGAATTCCCCATACTGGCTCTTGAGGGTTTTGGGAGAATGGCCGTTACGCTTATTGGATGTGGGGGTATCGCCTTTCCGATTCTTTTCATAACCAAGGGAGGCATCCAGTTCCGCTTCCATAAGTTCCTGAAGGATATCCTTGAAGCTGTCCCTTAACAGTCTGTAGACATCAGCCACGCTGTTTAAGTTGTTATCTGCAATAATCTGTCGTATTTGTTGTTTTGTTGCTGGCATAAAAATACTCCTTTTCGATAAGAATTGTCATATCTTAATTCTTACCAAAAAGGAGGTATTTTTTTCCAAAGACACAAACTATTTTACACTACCTTGGCATGCGATTATCAAAGATAAAAATAAAAAACTACAGATTGCTTATTGATGCTGAACTGGAAGTTGATTCGAAAACAACCTTAATTGTGGGACGCAATAATACTGCCAAAACCTCGTGCTTTAAGTGCATCGGTAAAGTATTGGATGGAACTCCGTTTTCTTTCAATGATTACCCGTTGTCAAAAAGAGAAAATCTATATGCTAATATTGCTTCGTTCATGGCAAAGGAAATTGCTTTTGAAGATCTATGTGAACGGCTGGAACCAATATCTATAGAATTCCTTGTGGACTATTCCCTGGATGACCCGGAGGATAACTTAGGCGCATTGTCTCCGTTTATCATTGATGTAGATGTGGATACCACTACAGCGTTGATTCGTGCCGAATACAAATTGAAAGCAGACGAGAAAGGTATATGGAAAATTTTAGAGCCAAACTATTATGAAAATGGGAGCTTTTCTTCTGCTGATGATGTCCATAATGCTATTATAAGCAATTTCCACAAGCTTTTTGAAATGACGATTTGTGCGATAAATCCAAAAAATCCAGAAGAAAAGCAGAGTAAAAAGCAGAAAGAGCTGGCCGAATTATTTCCGTTTCACATTATTCAAGCAGAGCGCCGCCTTGGTGAAGACGGAACCCAAGACAATTCTTTGTCTTCGCTTATCTCTGATTTCTTTGACATGAGTGAAGACGAATTAGATCCAAGTGTTTCTGAAAAAGTTAAGGAACTTCGAGCTATTGTTGAAAACGTCCAACAACAAAGCGATAGCATCCTAAGCGCTCTGGTTAGCAACGCAGTTGGGTTCGGTTATCCCAATGGAGAAGAACTACAGTTAGGGGTTACAACCCAACTAAGCATTGATGATCAGATAAAGAATCAAACACAACTTTCTTATACTGCTGGAACAAGTAAAGAGCGACTCCCCAGTACCTATAATGGCTTGGGATATAAAAACCTGATCAAAATGGAATTTCTTCTTGCAGCATTCGCCAAAAAGGTAGAAAAATGTGGGGATGTCTGTATACCGTTGCTTTTTATCTAAGAACCAGAGTCTCATATGCATCCGCAGATGCAACACGCCTTTGCAGAGTACTTAGAAGCGTTTCTTGCGAAAATTACTTCTGTAGGGATTCAAACTTTGATAACTTCGCATTCTGCTCACATTGCAAACACAATGGTTTTCTCTAAAATTCGATATGCGCAAAAAACAAAGGCTGGTGTTATTTATAAGAACCTAAATACGTTTGCTCAGGAGAATCTTTCTAACACTGATTTTATCCGAAAGTACTTACTCTAACCAAGTGTGATTTATTTTTTGCAGATAAAGCAATCTTTGTTGAAGAGGCATCAGAACGTTTGTTGTTGCCCGACATGATCGATAAATGCGCTAAAGCGGGGGACTTTGATTCTCGGGAATATAAACTACCTGCTCAGTATTATGCCTTGGTTGAAATCGGCGGTGCGTATGCCTATAAATTTATTCCGTTCGCTGAGTTTTTGGGTATCCCATGCCTTATTCTTACTGATTTGGACTCTGTGTCTGGTCAAAAAGGTGCGAACGGGAGAATATATTATAAGTCTGTTCCGGTTTCATGCGGTGAAACAACATCTAATGAAACTCTAAAATGGTGGGTCCGGAAGAACAAAGGGCTTTCAGCGGATGATAATACTCAAATCGCTCTAACTGATATTACATCGATGTCTCCTGCTGATAAAACTCGATGCAAATGTCACATTGAATTCCAAACAACAGAGAACGGGTTGTGCGGACATTCTTTGGAAGAAGCAATTCGGAATGTCAACCGTGCACACTATGAATTGGGGGATACTCCTACTGAAGACGATCTTGAGTTTTCAGGGAAGAGTAAAACAGATTTTGCTCTTAATCTCATTTGTGAATGTGAGGATTATGCTATTCCAGCCTATATCAAAGATGGGCTGGTGTGGCTCAATGACCAACGGGTGCTTGAGTAAGGAGGAGTAAGTTCGTGAGTGAAGAACACAAAAGGACAAACTACGACCTCGCAAAAGCTGAAGCCGATAAAGTAGATGAACAAATCATCTCAGCACTTCAGAATGGGATCAGCTTTCGTGTGGAAGCTGGTGCAGGCTCAGGTAAGACATATTCGCTGGACAAAGCCATTGAATGGATTCAGGCAAATAAGTGGACGGAGTATCGCCGAAAGAAACAAACTGTAGTTTGCATCACATATACTAATGCTGCGGTGGATGTGATTGCTGAACGACTATCAAAAGATTCATTTATTCTTCCATCGACCATCCACTCCTTTGCATGGAACGCTATCAAACAGTATCAAAGCTTTCTCATTGATATTATCACAAGCGATTCTGACTTCTTGCCAGATGAAGGAGATTTTTTCAAGGTTACAGAAGTTACATATACCTTGGGGCATCGGTACAAGGAAAATGGAATTCAATATTTATACCACGATGACGTTCTAAAGCTCTTTTGCCGGCTTTTAGATAATGCAAAATTCCGGCGTGTATTCGCAGACAAGTATCCTTTGATTTTAATTGATGAGTATCAAGATTCCTATAAACCGGTCATTGATCGCTTCATTAACTTCTTTATCGCAGAGAAAAAAGGCCCTCAGTTCGGTTTCTTTGGTGATGCCTGGCAAACCATTTATCAATCCAACAAGGCTTGTGGCCTAATTGAAAATGAGAACCTTGAGATTATAAAGAAAGGCTCAAAATTCAGATCTGCACCACGGATTGTTCAACTCCTAAATGATTTGCGGCCTGACTTGCCTCAAACATCTGCAATAGATGGCTTTGTCGGAGAAGTGATTGTAATTACCTGCGACGATTACACTGCACCTCGCCGGACAGAACGCAATCTAAAAGGCGAATTACCTGCGGAAGAATTAAAGAATCGTCTAAACAATGTCACAGAGAAGATCAAGCGTGAATCATCTAAAGAGGATGATCTAAAGGTTCTAATGATAACGCATAAAGTCCTTGCTACGCAGCAAGGGTACGAACAACTTTTAGAGATTTTAGATGACGGGCTGAGAGATAAAGAAGATCCGTTCCTGTTGTTCTTTGTGGATACCGTTGAACCAATCTATCAAGCACTTAAAGATTCAAATATGCAGTTGCTTTTTGATACACTTGGAATTAAACGCTTTCCCATTAAGAAAAAATCCGAAAAAGTCAAATGGAAGGAGCTACAGCAGCAGTTGGAAATTGCTCGTACCAAAAGAGCAATTGATGTATTTGAGTTAATCAAGCGAACCAAATTGATTCCTATTTCCTCCAAAATTGGATGGGTGGTATCATCTATATCAGAAAGCGCCGGAAACAGTGTATGTTTCAAACACTTCCATTCAATCATTTTTAGAATTGGACTACCTGCAATTTACCGCAGCGATTGATTTTTTGTTTCCTGATGCTATGTTTTCTACTGAGCATGGCGTTAAAGGCGAAGAATATGACAATGTTGTCTTTGTTATCAGCAAAGGTTGGAATCTATATCAGTTTGAAACCTATGCACCGATGATAACAGGACACTCTAATGTTCCCGAAGGAAAGCAAGCTTCTTATGAAAGAAACAGAAACCTATTTTATGTTTGTTGCTCAAGACCCAAAAAAAGATTGTTTTTCTTTGTGTCGGTTCCAATAGATGTAGTGTTCAGAGCTTTTCTTACTAAACTGGTTGGTACTGATAATATCTATACCTATAGCCAATATCTTGAAACAGATTTAAAATAATCAACACGAAATAGCGCCCATCGATCATTTCTGACGATCGATGGGCGCTACCGTTTATGTTCAATTATTCTTCCATTACTTCAGCCATCATCCTGGCGCCCAACTTAAAGCTGCTCTGGAACAGCAGGCACTCTGCCATAGTCCGATATTCCTGAACAGCATCTGTGTACCGGGAAAATAGCTCCTTCTGCTCATCTGTTATGGTAGCGAGAAGTTTTTCCTCGTTCCTGGTAATCAAACGGATTACTTCTTTGTATTCCTTGCAGGAGATTGTATCGTATTCTGTCGGCTCAATATTTCCGTACCAGAATCTTTCTAAAATCCTCATACAGCATCCTCCTCGTAGATCAGTTCCTGGAGGATGATTTCCTCTGCGCGGCTGTGGATACTATTTATGGCTCTGATCCATACCATCTGATCCTGGGATTTCAATTCCTCTGTGATTTCTTCAGCTTCTTTCATCTGGGCAATGATGCAATCAAACCGGGTTTGTGCCTGCCAGTTCAGATCAGCCAGATATGTCCAGAGCTTGCCGGTCAAAATCAGGTCATTATACAGAGCAGGATGATGCTACTCCAAATAGTCTTTGTGCATCCGTCCCCAAATTCCGATGGGGCATCTTTCCTCCGGTAGCTGCAAATCGGGAATGTAGTAGTCGCCGACCAGGATATACTCCATGCCATTTGCTGTTGTTCGCGCTTTCAAGTCCTTCATGGTTCGTTCCTCCTTGGTTTTCTTAATCTATTACCCAAACGAACCATTCTGTTTTATCACATCTGTATGTACGGTTGATTTGCTTATTCCAAACTTTTTCGCAGTTTCTCTCACGGTAGCATTGGTATGGATCATAAATTTCGCAACTTCGACCGCCCTCTCTTCGATATACGTTTTCAAACCAAGCACTCCTCTAAAATTATCTTGGTTATGTATATGCTTTTTTGCCGGGGGATATGAAAAACGAAACGCCCTCCTGCAATCCAAAAACATTTGGACTGCGGGAGGGCGTTTCAAACAACGACATTTTTATGGCAACACCCGTAAAAAGGAATTCTTTAATCTTCTTCGTCATATTCGCGTTCCAGCTTTTCTGCGCGCCGCCGTTCCATATAGACCACGAGGAACCGCACTACTGCGAAAATAACAAAAAACGAAGCCATGAATATCATCCCTGTGGAAATGTTTGCAGAAACCCATGCCGCCTTACCATTCATATAGTTTCTGGCAGTCACCAGACCAAACAGAAAGACAACAATACCCAGCACAGGGAGCATCTGCCTCCACCATGCAGTTTTTACATCGCCGAATACGACCCCCATCTGCCGGCTGCGCACTGCCTGATACAGCGGCGCCAAAATCAGAATAATAAACTCCGTGGCACACTGGCGCATGCTCATCTCAAAATAAATCGCTTTTATACAATAGGACACTACAATAATGCCATAAGAAATCAGCATCAGTTCCGCGTAAATTTTATGTTTCGCCTGTTCAACGCGTTCATCTTTCATCTGCTGCATCATCATTTTTCATTCCTCCTCAAAATACTCAAAAAAATTATAGATATCCAACCGTAACGTCCTGCATTGAAACGGGAGATACAGAAAAAGACAGGTCAGCGGGAACAGCCCTACAAGCAGTTCCAGCGGACGGAAACCAAACAGAAACACCCGCAGCGGCACACACAGCGCATCCGCAAACAGCAGGCACCGGAAACCGTTTCTCAGCAGAAAAATTTTTTCCGGCGGCGCGCTCATGTCCCTTCCTCCCAAAACAGCTCATCCAGCGTTTTACCCAACGCTTTGCAGATAGCAACGCAAAGACTCAGCGTCGGATTATACTTCCCAGCTTCAATCATGCCGATGGTCTGCCTTGTCACGCCTGTTGCCTTTGCAAGTTGTTCCTGCGAAAAATCTTTCGCGGCGCGCGCTGATTTCATTTTCAGGTTTTTCAAAATACCACATCCTTTCCAATACCGCCAAACGTCCTGATTTTCTGGAACAAGCAGCCCGTTTTCTTGCTGCTGGCCCTTATTCCCGAAAACTTTGCTGATATAACGGATAAATTTTTCTGGCAATCAGGAAGCCATTGGCTGCCGTAACCATTCCGAAAAAAAGCTGGACTGCCTTTTCAGGAATGTTCAACAGCAGAATACCATTCATGTCCCCGCCGCCAACAAATTGATATATGATTGTTAAATATAACGGGTCAAGCAGGAGCAGGACCAGCGTTGTATAATAACAGACGGCTTTCATCACCTTATTTTTACTTTTCGTAATCCTTACGGAGAAGAAAACCAGCATATATGCGGTGAATAACGTACCTGCGCTCCCGACAGCACAGAATATCGCCATCTGCAGGTCTGTCAGAAGTTCCTTTTTCACCACCACCTGAACGCCCTGCACCATAATCCTGACCTTCTCAAATGCGCCATAGCCCATGGCAACAGCGAAATGGCACCCTTCATGTATCAGATAGTATAAAAAAACAGCTGCAATCAGGCCAATCCATTTTCTCCTATTGCTTTGCATATTTTCTTTCAAGCCTGCCATCCCCCCTCCGAAAATACAAAACAGGTGAAAATCAAAATCATTTCCTTCAACGCTCTTTTTATACTGCTCTTTACAATTCTGATAATACGATATAATTTCCTAAATGTCAAGTATATATCGCAAATAAAATAAAATAATTTGCAATAAGTCATATAAGGCAACAAATCATATCGTCCCTGTCCGCAGAAACAGGAAAACAAATTTTTTCGGCATTTCCTCCGGGTTTATGCTATAATGGAGAACAAAACCGGCAGGAAAGCCGGACAAGGGATAAGGAGAACGTCTATATGGATATTTTGAAAAAATTGCAGGAAGAACTGGAAATCCGCCCTTCTCAGGTGGAAAATACTGTGAAGCTGCTGGACGAGGGAAACACCGTCCCATTTATTGCCCGTTACCGAAAGGAAATGACCGGCTCTTTGGACGACCAGATTATCCGGCGGCTGTCGGAGCGGCTTGCCTCACTGCGCAATTTGGAGGAAAAACGGGAACAGGTGAAAAACGCCATTGCCGAACAGGGCAGCCTGACGGACGAGCTTGCAGCAAAACTGGAACAGGCGGAAACGCAGACGGAAATTGACGATATTTACCGCCCTTTCCGCCCGAAACGCCGCACAAGGGCTTCCATTGCCAAAGAAAAAGGGTTGGAGCCGCTTGCCGAAATGCTTTGGGGCCAGCGTCTTCCCGTACCGCTGGAAGAATATGCCGCCGCTTTCCTTGACGCGGAAAAGGGCGTAGAAACCATAGAGGACGCTTTGCAGGGTGCAAAGGATATTCTTGCGGAACGTATTTCCGATGATGCGGAACTGCGAAAACTTCTGCGCGGAGAACTGCTGAAAAACGGTTCTCTGATTTCCCAGAAAGCAAAGGACGAGCCTTCCGTCTACGAAATGTATTACGACTACTCCGAGCCGCTGAAAAAGGCGGCAGGTCACCGTATTCTTGCCATGAACCGCGGCGAAAAGGAAGGGTACCTCTCCATAAAGCTGGATGGCGATGAAACGGCAGTTTTGCAGAGAATGGAACGGAACATCATCCACAAAAACAGCCAGACTGCGGAAATCCTGCGGGAGGTCATTGCGGACAGCTACAAACGGCTCATTGCGCCCTCTTTGGAACGCGAAATCCGGAACGACCTGACGGAACAGGCAGAGGAATCTGCTATTGGCGTTTTTCGCGAAAACCTCAAACAGCTTCTTTTGCAGCCGCCCATCAGCGGAAAAATTGTGCTTGCGCTTGACCCTGCATACCGCACAGGCTGCAAAATCGCCGTTATCGATGCAACAGGCAAACCACTGGAAACAACAGTTGTTTACCCCACCCCGCCGCAGAACAAAACTGCCGAAGCTGAGAGAAAGCTGCTGGCCCTGATTGAAAAGCATGGCGTGGACCTCATTTCCATCGGCAACGGCACAGCGTCACGCGAATCAGAACTTTTTGTAGCAGAGATGCTGAAAAAAACAAAGCGGAAAGTCCAGTATATTATTGCGAATGAGGCGGGTGCGTCCGTCTATTCCGCGTCCAAGCTGGGGGCAGAGGAATTTCCGGAATATGACGTTTCCCTGCGGAGCGCAGTTTCCATTGGCAGACGGATACAAGACCCTTTGGCGGAGCTGGTAAAAATAGATCCGAAGTCCATCGGCGTGGGGCAGTACCAGCATGATATGAACCAGAAGCGGCTGGGCGAAGCTCTGGGCGGCGTAGTGGAGGACTGCGTAAACAGCGTTGGCGTTGACCTGAATACGGCAAGCCCCGCCCTGCTTTCCTATGTGGCAGGAGTCAACAGCACAGTTGCCAAAAATATCCTGAAATACCGGGAGGAAAACGGAAAGTTTTCTACAAGGAAGGAACTGCTGAAAGTGCCGAAGCTGGGGCCTAAGGCATATGAGCAGTGTGCGGGCTTCCTACGGCTGCCGGAAAGCACGATGCCGTTGGACAACACCGGAATCCACCCTGAAAGCTACAAAGCGGCGGAACAGCTGCTGAAGGTCTGCGGCTTTTCTCTGGAGGACGTAGTATGCAGGCGCATTAGCGGGCTGAGGAAAAAGGTTGCCGCACCAGAAAAAACGGCAGAACAGATCGGCGTTGGCGTGCCGACTTTGGAGGATATGATAAAGGAACTGGAAAAGCCCGGGCGCGACCCGCGCGACGAGGCTCCCGCTCCGGTACTGCGCAGCGACGTGCTTTCTATGGAGGATTTGCAGGAGGGCATGGTACTGGCCGGAACGGTGCGCAATGTCATTGATTTCGGCGTGTTCGTGGACATTGGTGTACATCAGGACGGGCTGGTGCATATCTCGCAGATTTGCGACAGGTTTATCAAGCACCCGCTGGAGGCGGTCAAGCTGGGGGACGTGGTAAAAGTAAAAGTGCTTTCCGTGGATTTGGAGAAAAAGCGGATTTCGCTTTCCATGAAAGGAATATAAAAGATACAAAAAGACCTTAGGGGCTCCGCCCCTAAAACCCCGCAAGGGGCATTGCCCCTTGACCCTTTTTGCCGCACATCCGTGCGGCGGAAGGAAATCCACAAGTTTTATTCTGATTTTTGTGCGAAATATCTTGGTTCTTTAAGAAAGGTGATGTAGATGGTATCTTTAGAGAATCTGACGGGAATGACAGGAATCCTTTTAGATGCGGCAGTGCAGGCGGCGGAAACAGCAGAACGCGGTCCGGGCACTTCGTTGATGCCCGTAGCGGCGGGGCTGATTGCCGCACTTGCGTTAATGGCATTTTTCATTCGTTTCTCTGCAAAAAAGGGCGAACTTGACAGGAAGTATGACAAGCATACCTTCGATAAGCGGAAATGACGGAATACAAATCCGTATTTCTCTGTGCAGAAAGCCCCATTCCTGCCGCAATGCCATGCGGGCTGGAACGGGGCTTTCCGTCATGCTGCGTTCAGCCTGCTATTCCTGCCTTATTTTCCCTCTATCGCTGCGTTTGTGCTGCCTGAAACAGTCCCGTCTGCATCGATTTCAACAGAATTGGCTGAGAATGCAATAAAGTGTTCCTCCGGCGTGCCAAGGGCGAACGCCTGATGCTCCTTCCCGTCCTCGTCTTTCCATGCATAGCGGTAGCCTTTGTCTGTCGCAGCGGCTTCCGTAATATCCAAACGGCTGCCGTCCTTTTCCACCAGATAAAGCCTGCCGTTTTCGTCCTCCAGCGTGAAGGGCACTTCCTCCGCCTGCGCCAGCATCCGGTCAGTGTTAAAATCAATGGAATAATGCGTATCCGGATCAAGCGCCGCATCCGGCTTGACCGTAACACTGGTAGTGATTTCCTCATCGGAATCCAGAGAAACCACAAACTGCGAATTCCCGTTTTCATCCTCAAAGATCTCATAATCCCCCATGTCAGCTTCCTCCCCGTTGATATAAACGGTAATGCGTTCCAAAAGCTGCGCAAAATTGCCGTCCGTTGCGGCATATGCCGCTCCTGTCGCAGTCAGTGTAAGTGCAGCTGCCGCGGCGATACCGACAGTCCTTTTTGTAAAACGGTAAACCTTTTTCTGCTCCATATTCATTACCTCCTGTATCACGTCTTCGGAGGCGGTCAGCCTTGAAAAAGTCTTTTGATAGTATTCCTTATTCTTCATTGTTCCATGCCTCCTTGAGTTTTTCCCTGAGCTTCGCGCGCGCCCGCATCAGGCGGGTCTGCACGGTGGTTTCCCTGATGGCCAGCAGGTCTGCAATTTCCCTTACGGAATATTCCTCATAATAATAAAGATGGACAACAATACGGTATTTCTGCGGCAGGGCAAGCACTGCCAGAAAAAGCTCGCTTTCTTCCGGTATGGGAAGTGTCTGGGCGGCATATTCCTCCAATTCCTCCAGCGGCACTGTGCGCCTGCGCCAGTGGGAGAGAAGCAGCCGCTTGGATTCGTTGATAGTCACCCGTATCAGCCAGTTCCGCAGGTATTCCTCTGTTCCAAATTCCTTTTCAGACCTGTAATACTTCAGGAGTACCGTCTGGAGGATATCCTCCGCGTCCGCCCTGCTCCTGCAATAGTGGAAAGCAATGGCGAAAAGCCGGTCTTTATAGGCTTTGGCTGTGCGGGTAAAAACTGCTTCGTCCATAAACTGTGAAGTCCTTTCTTCTGTTTTGAAAAGCTTTTCACTGATAATACCTTTTCCCCCTGCAAAATATCACATTTTTCCAAAAATTTCTGAACTTTTCTCTTTACGAAGCCCTTCGGAAATGCTAAAATAAAAGCGCATGGTTTTCCATGTGCAAATACAGAGTAGGGTTTTGCGCGTTAAGTGCCCTGTGGACGGGGAGTTGCCACGGGGACGAAAAGGGTCTTCCCTTGCGGTGCATCGCCCGCATCCCGCTGTTACCATAATGAAGAAAGAGATTCCTCTTTGTTATCTTACAGCCAGACGTTTTTTTATTGTATTTGCGTCGCAAAAAGATAGCAGGGGGGTTTTTTGCTGCAAAAACGCCGCCTCTGCACATATCCAAAGGAGGTATGCAGTATGTATGAAAGCAGTATCCGTTCCACCCACCGTCTTGCCATTCTTGCCATGATGGTGGCCGCAAATGTTGTGCTCTCCCGTTTTCTTTCCATCTCCCTGTGGAATCTGAAAATCGGGTTTGCATTCATTCCTGTTGTGACCGCGGCAATTTTGTTCGGCCCCATCGCCGGCGGCATCGTCGGGGCAGCAGGGGATTACATCGGGGCAACGCTGTTCCCCATCGCCCAGTATTTTCCGGGCTTTACTATCACAGCGTTCTTTGTCGGCGCAGTATATGGCATATTCCTGCATAAAAAGCAGGATATGCAGCGGATTATTCTTGCCATACTGGTAACAGAATGTATCGGCTCGCTCCTGATGAATACATTCTGGATTTCCACGCTGTTTGGCGCGCCGTTTTTGTCGCTCCTGCCGCCGCGCGCCATGCAGGCTGTCGGAATGGGCATCATGGAAATCATTGTGATTCGGGTAATGGTTCGTTATCTGCCCGCGCTTAATATCAAACGATAAAACTGTTTTGGAGGGCAAAAGCCCTCCATTTTTATTGCTGATATGTCGTAATCAGGGCTCCGCTCCATTCCATCAGGCGGCAGGCAAGGCGTTCAAATTCCGCCGTAAAAACCCCGGGCTCTGTGCGTACCGATATTGCCCCTGCGGCAATGATTCTGTCAGTATCTGCCGTCTTGTGCCGCATTGTTTCTTTTCCGGAAATGTATTCCCCTGTTTCCGCAAAATATTTCATTTGCAGTGTAAAAAACGCTGATTTATACAGTTCCCGCAAAATTTCCGGCGATTTTTCATGCAGGATATTATGCACACAGGCATGATACAAGCCGCACGCGCCGCTGTGGACTGCCCGCCGCAAATCCTCCTCCGTCCCCAGCTGCACAAAATCCAGACTGCCATACAACACCTTCGTATCAAACACAAACTGAAACAACTCCGATTTCTCCCATGCCGCCAGTTCCGCACAGCCGGAAAGAAATCCGCACAGCTTTTCCCGCTCCGGCAATGCGGAAACTACGTCATCATAGGCTTTCAAATCATCAAAATCCAGCTTGTCCAGAATAACAACAACGTCTATGTCACTGTTGGCTTTTTCCTCGCCACGGGCGCGGCTGCCCTGTATGCCCGCGCAAAGCAGGCGTTCGCCAAAACAGTCCTTTACCGCCTCCAAAAAGTCTTTTATCCATTTTACTGTTTCCTGCGTCATTTCCCTCATCACTGCCATCATTCCTCCCTACGCTGAAAATGCTGTATTCCTGTCCGTTTATGGCTGGCTGCAAACCTGAAAAATGTAGAATTTCAGATAATAGGATTCGTCCGCCGCCCAAAGCACCGGGTGGTCCGGCGCCTGTGTGCGGTATTCCACCTGCCGCAGGCGTTTATGCACGTTCCGCGCCGCCTGTCCTATGGTCTGTGTAAATAGTTCGTATGTCATGAAGTGCGAACAGGAGCAGGTTGCCAGAAAGCCCCCATCTTGCAGCAGCTTCATTGCCCGCAGATTAATTTCCCGATAGCCTTTCACAGCATTTTTAACAGAGTTTCGGGATTTCGTAAATGCCGGAGGGTCAAGTATAATCACATCAAACTGCCGCCCTTCGGCCTCCAGACGCGGCAAAAGGTCAAACACATCTTCACACCGGAACTGCACCACATTCTCCAGCCCATTCAGCCGCGCGTTTTCCTCTGCCTGTTCCACGGCAAGCTGAGAAGCGTCTATTCCCAGTACCTGCGCCGCCCCAGCAATGCCTGCGTTCAGCGCAAAAGAGCCTGTATGCGTGAAGCAGTCCAGCACATCCGCGCCCCTGCAAAGCTTCTGTATTGCCAGGCGGTTATATTTCTGGTCAAGGAAAAACCCTGTCTTCTGCCCGTCCTCTACGTCTACGATATATTTTACACCGTTTTCCACAATTTCCACCTTTGTGTCAAACGGTTCGCCGAGAAAGCCTTTTTTCGGATCCATGCCCTCCTGTCTGCGCACTTTCGCGTCACTGCGCTCATATATGCCACGAATCTGCACGCCGTCCTTCGCCAGCGTTTCCAGCAGAAGGCGCAATATGGTTCCCTTCATGCGGTCAATGCCCAGCGCAAGCGACTGCACGACAAGCACATCCGAAAATTTATCGACCACAAGGCCGGGCAGGAAATCTGCCTCACCAAAAATCAGGCGGCAGGAAGAAGTATCCACAACCTTTTTGCGGTATTCCCATGCCGCCCGCACGCGTTCACGCAGGAACGTTTCGTCAATCATTGGTTCCCTGCCGCGGCTCATGATGCGCACGGCAATTTTAGAACGGCTGTTATAAAAGCCTGTCCCCATGGGGTAGCCATCGAAATCCTGTACAAAAATCAGCCCGCCGTCCTCCGCCTCCGATGACACGGACGCGATTTCATTGTCAAATATCCAAAGGCCGCCTTCTTTCAGCATGCGGCCCTCGCCCTTCTTCAAAACTGCCACAGGCAAACTCATGCCGTTTCCTCCTTCCTTTCCCTAAAAAAAGGAGTATCTTTCGATACTCCTGTAAATATTTAAGACTTCTTTTGAGGGCTCTGCCCTCAAACTCCCGCAAGGGACGCTGTCCCTTGACCCTTCTGCCAACCGCATAATATGCGGTTGGATAGAACCGTTTTCTTGTTAATCCGCAAAATTGTTAAAATAATTCTGCACCAGTACAATCGGCGTGCCTTTATCGCCGCTGCCGCTTGTCAGGTCGCAAAGGGAGCCGATAAGGTCTGTCAGGCGGCGGGGCGTTGTACCCTCGGAAACCATCTGGCCTTTCAGGTTCTGCTCCTTCTCCTGTATCCTCCGCCGGATAGCGTTTGCCAGTTCTTCGCCGCTCAAATCCGCGAAATCATTGTCCGCCAGATATTTCAGCTTCAATTCGTTCGGCAGGCCATCCAGACCATCTGTATAGCCCGCGCCCACAACAGGGTCAGCCAGTTCCCAGATTTTGCCGACAGGGTCTTTGAATGCCCCATCACCATAAATCATCGCCTCTACCTTCACACCCGTGCGCGCAAGCATTTCCTTCTGGATATCCTCGGCTACCTTCTGCGCATTCTTCGGGAACAGCTTTACTGTCGTTTCCGTTGCCTTGTTGGAGCCCAGCAGGCCAAAGGAATCATTGTAGCCGCTGCCGTTTACCGGCGCATCCAGAATTTCCGCCATTGTCAGCACCTTTTCCGCGCCCGCCGCCGCAATCCGGCGCTTGGAACGTTCCCTTGTATGGATATCGCAGCAAAGTACATTTTTTGCAAACTTCACAATGGCTTCGGGATGGTTCGCGAACACAATTTCCGCTTCCGCCCCTTCTTCCTCAATCAATCCTTTATAATAATCAACATAATCTACACCTGTAAACGGATGCTTGATATAACCAAATGCCTTGCGGTATCCCTCCAGTGTCAGCACGTCCGTATAAGGATTTACACCGCTGCCGTCCAGCACATCCATATCAAACAGATGGTTGCCCACCTCGTCAGAAGGATAGCTCAGCATCAGCACGACCTTTTTCGCACCCTTCGCAATCCCCCGCAGGCAGATGGCGAAACGGTTCCGGCTGAGGATGGGGAACACTACGCCGACAGTGCCGCCGCCCAGCTTTGCTTTTACGTCTGCGGCAATATCCTCGGTTGAAGCATAGTTCCCGTCCGCCCGGGCAACAACAGCCTCTGTCACACAAATTACGTCCTTTTCACGCAGCTGAAAGCCATCCTGCTCTGCTGCTGCCTGAACGGAATCCGCAACAATCTTTACAATATCGTCCCCTTCCCGAATGATGGGCGCCTTAATTCCTCTGGAAATCGTTCCTGCCATATGCATAACCTCCTAAATCCGGAGCCTTTTCGCATACGCCCGCCAGCCCCTTCTGAGACCCCGCCGCCGTATGCAGCTCCTGTAAATTGAATTACCAACCGTTATTTTAGCAGGAAAACCATGTTTTTGTCAACAAACACAGGAAAAAACATTGCACCAAAACGCATTTCTTCCGTCTGCGGCATACCGCGAAATCCCTTTCCAGATTGGTGTTGCCAAAAGCCGCTTCGTCAAACTGCGCGTCAAAATATCCAAAGCGAGCAATCCCCTGTTGATGGACAGCTGTCCGATAAACTGGAATTTATTGAATTGTAATTCTCAAAAGACAAAAATCAAATCCTTGCCGTATGCTTTGCACAATTTCTGCATAGACAGGTTTTTCAAAAACAATCTCAAATAATTTTTTGTTATATCCAGCAGTGCAGTGACACCATGTTAATGAATTTGAATTTTTTGCTTTTTCTAACATAGGACATTCACAAGTAAACATTTTTGTATACAGTTGATTGTCTTTCATAAACCAGCCAGCACCATTTTCGTTCAGAGCATTGACAAATCTATGCAAATCCTTATCCAAAGAGAGATAGAGTTGTTTCAAGTTATTTGCTGTATCTTCTAACCTACCATTTTCATTACAATAGCACTCTTGGCGAATGTTTTTTACCGTTTTTTTATCAAATCTATTTTCAAGAATAGCAGATAGCTTTTCTACCCACTCGGCTCGAATGTCTGGTGTTGAATTTATAGATAATGGAATTTCCTTTATTATGCTTTCTGCAACTTCCCTTGATACATTCTTTTCCAAACTATGTTTCAACCTCATTAACTCATCTATTTCTAATGTCGGGGAAACCTGCTCTGGCATAGAAAAATTTTTCATATTCTTTCTCCTTAAATCCCGATTTGCCAAATTGATTATAGCGCATAGTTCCTGTTATAGCAATGTGCTTTTGTGGAAACTGCCGAAGCTATATCCCAGCAACACTTTCCTCAAAAGGGGCACCGTAAAAAAATGCTTGCAATTCCGCCATTTTTGTGGTATTGTATTCCAAGCGTCGGTTTTTGTCCGGCGCAGTCAGATTCCTTGTTCTCCCTGCCGGAAGGCAAAAGGGAGAGCCATAAGTCCAAAAGGAGGTGTAACCCACATGAACAAGTACGAATTGGCACTGGTTTTGAATCCTAATCTGGATGACGAAGGCAAAACAGCGGAAGTAGCAAAGATTCAGGCTACTCTGGAAAGATTCGGCGCGAAAATCGAAAAGGTTGACGACTGGGGCAAGAGAAAGCTTGCATATGAAATCCAGAAGGTAAATGAAGGCTTCTACAGCTTCACAACATTCGAAGCACCCGCTTCCGCACCCGCTGAAATCGAAGCCCGTATGCGTATTATGGAAAACGTTCTGCGTTATCTCATCATCCGCAAGGACGCATAAGGAGGCGGCACTATGAACAAAGTGATTTTGATGGGACGGCTGACGCGGGACCCTGAAGTACGTTATTCCCAGGGGAGCGAGCCGCTTGCCGTAGCCAGATACACTTTGGCGGTCAACCGCCGTTTTAAGCGTCAGGGCGATCAGGACGCTGATTTTATCGGATGCGTTGCATTCGGCAAAACCGGCGAATTTGCTGAGAAATATTTCAAAAAAGGCCAGATGGTCAGTGTAGTCGGCCGTTTGCAGGTTCGCAGCTGGGACGATAACGAGGGTAAGAAACGCTGGTCGACAGATGTTGTCGTGGAAGAACAGTATTTCGCGGAAAGCCGCTCCTCATTCGAGAGCCACAGAGATTCCGCTCCCGCCCCCAAAGCCGCAGCGCAGCCCGCGCCCCCGTCCGATGGATTTTATCCTATCGACGAAAGCATCGAGGACGACGATCTGCCTTTCTAAAATAACCGGAAAAGGAGGATTCAGACATGATTCAGAAAAAACGTGGCCGCAGGAAAAAACGCGTTTGCCAGTGCTGTGCAGATAAAGTAACAACAATCGATTACAAGGACGTAAGCAAGCTGAGAAGATATGTTTCCGAACGGGGCAAAATTCTTCCCAGAAGAATTACAGGCAACTGCGCAAAGCATCAGAGAGCTTTGACAACAGCTATCAAGAGAGCAAGACACGTATCCCTGATGCCTTACACACAGGATTAAGCAAAGCAAAAGACCCGGTTTATACCGGGTCTTTTTTTCTGCTTTTCACAGGGTCTGCTCCCTCCGCCTGTTCAGTAGCCTGTCTTTCCATTTTTCCAGCTCCACTACAGGCAGGGGCACAAACGCCAGCCCTGACACAATCAGCCACTGTACTGCTGACAACGGGCAGACCTTGAATACTGCCGCCAGAGGTGCAAGCATGATTACGCCTGCCTGAAGCGCCACGCCTGCCAAAAACGCTCCTACCAGAAACGGATTGCCCAAAACGGATATATGGAACAGGGAATGTTCCGTCCGCATATTAAACGCATGTATCAACTGTGAAAGCGAAAGCACCGCGAACGCCATTGTCCGCCCCACAGTATAGCCCTGGCCATGGTCAAAATAAACATGCCCGATACCAAACGCCAGCAGCGCAAGCATACCTATCATCATGCCCTCTACGACAATCCGGCTCCCCATACCGCCGCCAAACAACGTCGTTTCCTGCTTTCGGGGCGGCCGCTCCATCACGTCCTTTTCCGCCGGGTCCAGCCCAAGCGCAATTGCCGGAAGGGAATCCGTCACAAGGTTCACCCACAAAAGCTGTATCGGCAGGAGGGGCGTTGCCCAGCCGAAGCACATTGCAGCAAATATGGTAATGATTTCGCCAATATTGCTGGAAAGCAGAAAATGTATCGCCTTGCGGATATTATCATAAATACTGCGCCCCTCGCGCACTGCCTCCACAATCGTAGCAAAATTATCATCTGTCAGTATCATATCCGCCGCGCCTTTTGCAACCTCTGTTCCATTTTTGCCCATCGCACAGCCGATGTCCGCCGCTTTCAGAGCGGGAGCGTCATTCACGCCGTCCCCTGTCATGGCAACAATATGCCCGCCATTCTGATATGCTTTCACGATACGTACCTTATGTTCTGGCGCTACCCTTGCGAACACAGTACACCTTTTTGCCGCCTGTTCCAGCTCCTCATCTGTCATCCTGTCCAGTTCCTGCCCTGTGATACAGCGGTCCCCCTTCCGGAAAATTCCCAGCCGTGTGGCAATCGCCTGTGCCGTCAGCGCGTGGTCACCCGTAATCATCACAGGGCGTATCCCCGCCTTTTTGCATACGCCGACCGCCTCTGCCGCTTCTTCCCTCGGCGGGTCTATCATGCCTGCCATACCTGCAAATACCAAATCGTTTTCGAGATATTCCGGCGAAAGATTTTTCGGTTCCTCGTCCCATTCCCGGAACGCCGCCGCGACGACACGCAAAGCATTCGCCGCCATTTCGCCGTTCAGCATACGGGCACTGCTTTTGCGCCCGCCCGTAAAAGCTGCCTGGCCGGAACCATCCAGACAATGGCTGCATTTTTCCAGCAGAATATCCGGCGCGCCTTTCGTTACGGAAAGCCACTTCCCTTCGGCAGTTTTATGCAATGTCGTCATCAGCTTCCTTTCCGAAGAAAATGGGATTTCACCTTTTCGGGGCATTTCCTGCCGCAGTTCCGCCAGGGAAAGCCCTGCTTCTTCCGCCGCCTCTGCCAGCGCTTTTTCTGTCGGCTCGCCAAGGATTCGCCTGCCTTCTTTCTTCGCATCGTTGCAGAGTGCGAAAAGCATCAGCACAAATTTCCTCTTTTCAGGGTCACGCTCCAGCGGCCGCCCAAGCCCTGCTGTTTTTACGACTTTCATGCGATTCTGCGTCAGCGTCCCTGTTTTGTCGGAACAGATAACCTCCGCGCCGCCCAGCGTTTCCACAGCAGGCAGACGCCGGATAATGGTGTTCCTTTGGGACATCCTCTGCATACCGATTGCCAGAACGATGGTGACAATGGCAGGCAGGCCTTCCGGAATTGCGGCCACAGCAAGGCTGACAGAAGTCATGAACATCGCAAACGGTTCCTGATGCCGCAGAAGCCCCATCGCAAATATCACGCCGCAGACTGCCAGAGCGCCAATGCCCAGCGTTTTCCCCGTTTCGCCCAGCTTTTTCTGCAAAGGCGTTTCGCTGTCCTCCTGCTCCGCAAGAAGCGCGGCAATCCGCCCGATTTCCGTATCCATGCCTGTTGCCGTAACGACAGCTTTGCCTGCGCCGGAAAGGAGGTAACTGCCTGAAAGCACCATATTTTTTCGGTCACCAAGCGGGGTTTCTTCCGGCAGCAATCCTTTTTCCTCTTTCTCCGCCGCAAGGGACTCCCCTGTAATCGCACTTTCCTCCGTTTTCATACCATGGTTTTCAAAAATACGCCCGTCCGCACAAATATAATCCCCCGCATGCAGGAGGAGGACGTCCCCCTGCACAACGTCCTCTGCGGGAATTTCCTTTTCCTGCCCGCCGCGCAGTACACGGGCTTTCGGGGCAGAAAGCTCCTTCAACGCCTCTAATGCTTTCTCCGCCCTGCTCTCCTGAATTACGCCGAGCAGGCTGTTCAGCACGACAATGCCGATAATAATTGCCGAATCCACAAAATCATTCTCGCCGTTCCAATAGGAAACCGCGAACGAAACCGCCGCCGCCCCCAGCAGGAGCAGTACCATAAAATCATTGAACTGCGCCAGAAAACGGCGCAGAAAGCCGCCCTTACCGCTGTCCTGTTCCAGCCGGTTTTTCCCATGCTCTGCAAGGCGTTTCGCCGCCTGTTCCGGGGAAAGACCAGCGTTCAGGCTTGTCCGCAGGGCTTTCCCCACCTCCAAAAGGCTCATATGCCACCATTTCATACTTCCTCACCCATTCCTCTGCCGTATTTTTCAGCCGTCCAGTCCGCCGGACGCCTCAGGTTTGTCCTTCTTTTTCATATCTATGAGGACACTCCCCAAAAAATACCTCACGCATAGGATAACAGCAGGAGGTGTTTCCCTATGTTTTTTTCCGTACTGCTTGCGCTGTCGCTCAGCGCAGATGCCCTCGGCATCGGGCTTGCCTATGGTTTGCGGCGCATTTCGTTTCCCCCGCTTTCACGTCTTTTGCTGGCGGCAGAAACCTTTTTTATGATGGAAGGATTTCTGTTGCTGGGCGGACTGCTGTCACAGTTTGTGCCGCAGGGGCTGGCAGAACGGGCGGGGCAGGGTTTCCTGCTTTTGTTCGGGATATGGCTCTGTTTGCAGGGATTTGGGCAAAAAAAAGAAGCGGATTCTCCGCTTGCCGCTGTTCACGCGCCTTCGCGCTGTGATAAAAACGAATCCTCCGTATTGGAGCCGGCAGAAACCATCCTGCTCGGGTTTATTCTTTCCATTGACTCCTTTGCCATCGGGCTGAGCGCGGCAGTTTCCGGCATGTCTGTAGATTTCCTGCCGTTATTTGCCGCATTGTTCCAGACGGCATTCCTTTCCGTCGGGGCATACATGGGCGCAAAACTCACGCGGCTTTCCAACACAAGGGAAAACCTCTGGTCACTGCTTTCCGGCGGAATCCTCATTTGTATCGCACTTCTGCAATAAAAATATAAAGCGGGCACGCCTCGGGGCAACTCCCGTAAAGAAACTGACACCCGTTGGAAAGAAGTTGCTTTTCAGCGGGTATTCCTTTATAATAAACTCATCGGCAAACCGGAATTGATGGAGGGCAGACTATGGAATATAAGGACTATATTAAGCAAGGCTTGAATGGGAGCGCCCCATTAAAATTAATATTATGCGGAAATATACAAGGGACGGAAAACGATAAAGCAGGTGTTGTGTCAGTCGTGTATGCTACAAATGATAAAGGCTTAGCAGAACAAAAAATGAATGAATTGATTGCCCTTCATCCCAATAATTATTACATGGTTTATAGTGTGCCACTAAATGTTGATTTGACGGAACTTTCTCATTATCCTTCAATAGCAATTTCTAAAGATGATTTGCAATAAAAACAATTCCAGTTTATTACTCTCCCATACGGGCATTTTCCCCGAAAGTATCATAGTGGGTTATGCAGTATAAAAGGGTAAGACAGACCGCTGCGGCCTGTCTTGCCCTTAACTTCTTTATGATGCCTTACCCTCCGGCACGCCTTCAGCATTTATTTCTGATATTTTTTCTTCATACGCATATCTTCGCCAAAAAATTTCATCACGGTATATTCCCCGATCAAACGGGACATCACCCTGTCAGAATACTGGTCCATCAGCGCGGGAATCTCAAGGTTCGTCGAAATCACTACCGGCTTTTTCCGCAGCTTTCTGTCATTGATGATGCGGAACAGCTCCGAAGCCGTAAAAACCGTAGAAAATTCCGTTCCCAGGTCGTCAATGATGAGCAGGTCGACATCCAGAAGTTCTTCGTCCCATTCTGTGCGTTCCTCATCTTCGCTCTGCCCAAAACGCATTTCCTCCAGCTGTTTGAACATCTGCCCCGCTGTCAGGTAAAGTACGTTTTTGCCGCGCTCCAAAACGTCTTTTGCGATACAGTTGCAGAGAAATGTTTTACCGCGCCCCGTGCCGCCGTAAAGCAGCAGGTTTCCGCCGGTAAAATCCTCGGCAAATGCCATTGCCGTTTTCAGGTTTCTCTGCGCGTTTTCCTTTGGAGATGCGCCCTCCTCCGGAACGGCCTCGCCGCTAAACAGCCTTAAATCGAACGTATCGAAATTTTCCAGCCGTATCACATCCCGCACGTTGGACTGGTCATAAAGCCTGTCCATCACCCGCCGTTTCAGGCAGACACAAGGGCTTTCCTCGATATAGCCCGTATCATGGCATTTTTCGCAGTCATACTCCATTTCAAGGACGCGCGGAGAGATTCCGGCTGCCTCAAAAATTTCCAGCCGTTCCGCGGCAAGTTTGTGCTGGCGTCCCTTTAGTTCCTGCACTGCCCTTTCAATACCCTCAGGGCTGCCCAGTGCGGTTCTCGCCGCAGAAATCCCCAGCAAAGAAAGCTCCTCCTCTATCTCCGCAAGGCGTGGAAATCTCTCATAAAGACTTTCCTTTCTTTCGCGCAGTTCCGCCGCTTTCCGGGTGCGCAATGCGTCATATTCCCGCAAAATTTCCCGATATATCTGCGCCCTAGTCGCCAAATTCCTCGCCTCCCGTTATCTTTTCCTCCGCTGTTCCCGTTCCAGCCGCTCAATCTCCGCAAAATCCCACTCACTTTGCGTGTAATTAATAAATTTATTCTGCCTTGGTGCGGGCTTTTTCCGGGGCGCTTCTCCGGCAAGCTTCTGTTCGCTGGACTTCTGCGCATTGCCCGCTTTTTTCGCCGCAAAAGCTTCATCCAGCGCGGCAATATCCGCAGACGTTTTTACGCCCGCGTCCCGCCACTGCCGCAGTATGCTGTCTGCATAGGGAAAGCTGGGCTTGCCTGTCTGCAAAACTGTCCGCTCACACGCCGTCTGCACCAGCTCCAGAGGCAGGCCGTACTCCTTCAGCCATTTTTTGATATAACTTTCTTCTGCCGCAACAGGCATGCGGTTTCCCTGCCCAAACGCCCGAAGGACCACGCGAAAGCCTGTTTTCCGCAATTCAATATATTCCGCCGCCTTTTCTGCCGTATCAATCCCTTCTTCCGCCCAGCCCAGCGCGACTTTCTCAATATAACGCATTCCGTGGTGTCCATTGGAAACGCAGTATGAAATCAGAAGGTCAATAACGTCTATCGGCAGGCCGAGCCAGTCATGAAAACTGAACAGCAGGCTCATATCTTGCTGGGAAAGGAATTTTCCCAGCTTTTTCGACGCCGATTCAAACAGACGTCGTACCTCCTGATGCTTCATATATTCCGCCAGTTCTGCCGGAGCATAATCCGGACGCGAAGAAGCAGGCAAGGGCTTTTTTGTCGCCAGTTCTGCGATCGATCCCGTTTTTGGTTTTGCTGCCGGTTCCGCCGCTGTTTTTTGCAGAAATCCTCTGTCCTTCCAATATGCCCATGCCCGCAGAACATCGCTTTCCAGCGCACCCAGCTTCTCCGCAATAACCGCGGAACTGCCGCCGCAGGCAAGCGTCATCAGGTAAACGGAAACATAAAGAGGAGGAGCTGACGGCAGCTCCTTCTCAATAAAATCCCTGCTGATCCGGATTTCTTCCGCCATATTTCCTCCCCTTTCCGTTATTTTCATTGATTCCTGTTTTTGATATGTGCGTTAAAGTAATAAATTATAAAACTCAAAACAATTACCATCAGCAGCACGACAACGATTGTTCGTGAATCCTTAAAACTGATAAAAATTGCCGAAAGCCCCAAAAACAGGCTGATAGCATACAGAATCAAAACTGCCTGACGCTGGGAAAAGCCCCTGTCAATCAGCCTGTGGTGCAGGTGGCCTCTGTCCGCCTGCATGATAGGCTGGTGCTTCGCCATACGCCGCAGCATTGCGAAAATCGTATCAAATACGGGCAGGCCAACGCAAAGCACGCTGACAATCAGCGCGAGCAGAGCATAGCCTTTGAACACACCGAGAATACTCGTCACCGCAAGCACAAAGCCCAAAAACGTCGAACCGGTATCACCCATGAATATCTCCGCCGGATTGAAATTACGCGGCAGGAAACCAAGACACGCCCCCGCCAGCGCAGCCGTTAAAGCGACCGCCGTTGTGCTGCCTGTCATTATGCAGAGTACCATCAGGCTCAACGCAGCAATAGAAGAAACGCCCGCCGCAAGCCCGTCCAAACCGTCAATCAGGTTAACCGCATTCGTCAGCCCGACAATCCAGACCAGCGTAATCGGCACGCTGAATTTCTGGAGTGCGGCTGTAACCGGCCAGAGCACAACCTGTATCCTCACGCCGGAAAAAATGACGATAAGCGCGGCCAATATCTGCACACAGAACTTGAGCTTTGCGGGCAGGTTTTTAATGTCATCCAGCATGCCCAGTCCGGCAATCAGCAGCGCGCCTGTCAGAAAGCCCGCCAGCTGTCTGCCGTTCATGCTTTTATCGTAATGGTATACCATCAATACCGTCAGCACAAAGCCCAGCACAATCGCTATGCCGCCCATGCGGGGCATTGCCTTTTTATGCACGCCGCGGTCCTTGGGGTAATCTATCGCGCCCCATTTGATAGACAGCCATTTCGCGAACGGCGTTGCCACCAGCGTAATGGCAAACGCACAGGCAAATGCTGCGGTGTATAACAACCAGTTATGTTCCACCATATAAAGATTCTCCTTTTTAGTTCTCAGGGACGCTGTCCCCTCCGCCAAAACCGGGCGGCAAAACCCATTTTTGCCGCAGGCGAAAATACCCGATATGCAAGGGACTGCACCCCCTGACCCGTTTTCCGCCGCGTAAATGCACAGCGGGGAGTATACTATTTTACCAAACTTTTTTACCGCCATTTCCGGCGGATATATTTTACTTCGTTCCGAATATTCTGTCCCCTGCGTCACCCAGCCCGGGCACGATATACCCATGTTCGTTGAGCATCCCGTCATACGCCGCGGCATAGATATCCACATCAGAGTGCGCCGCCTGCACTTTTTTCACGCCCTCCGGCGCGGCCAATATGCAGAGGAATATGATTTTTTTGACGCCTTTTTCCTTCAAAAAGCCGATTGCAGCCTCCGCCGTGCCGCCTGTCGCAAGCATCGGGTCAGTCAGGAAAACCGTCCGCTCCGCAACGTCCGCCGGCAGCTTGCAGTAATATTCCACAGGCTTCAGCGTCTGGGGGTCACGATAAAGCCCGATATGCCCGATTTTTGCCGTAGGCATCAGCCTTAGAAGGCCCTCCGTCATACCGATTCCCGCGCGAAGTATCGGCACAATTGCCAGTTTGGTATCAATCGTCCGGCACTGAGCTGCTGCTACAGGCGTTTCCACGATAATCTCCGTCAGCGGCAGGTCGCGCGTTGCCTCATAAGACAACAGCATTGCAACCTCGCCAATCATCTCGCGAAATTCCTTCGCTCCCGTTTCTTTACTGCGCAGCATGGACATTTTGCTCTGAATCAGCGGGTGTTCCGAAACAAAAAATTTACTCATGGTTCGCTCACTCCTCAATCTGCCGGATTCTTCTGATATGGCGTTCATCATTGGAAAATGGCGTTTCCAGAAAGGCTTTCAGGATTTCCAACGCAAGCCCCGGGCCCGTCACACGCGCGCCCATGGCAAGAATATTCGCGTCATTATGCTCCCTTGTCGCCTTTGCTGAAAAAACATCACCGCATAAAGCCGCACGGATTCCCTTTACCTTATTTGCCGCAATAGAAATGCCGATGCCCGTACCGCAGACCAGTATGCCCTTTTCGCACGCGCCGTCCGCCACAGCGTGCGCCACCTGCTTCGCGTAAGCGGGGTAGTCCACGGATTCCTCCGAAAACGTCCCGAAATTTTTGTATGCAATTCCATTTTCGTCCAGATATTTGATGATTTCCTTCATCAGCGGATACCCGCCGTGGTCACAGCCCAACGCTATCATGATTCCTCTCCTCTTTCTTCCGCATCAATCGCGCGGTATCCCGCCGCCTTATTCAGACGGTTCATAATTGCCATTCCTTCCCCATCCTCCGGAAACACCTCGGCATAAACCTTGTCCATACCAAGGAAATCAAACTTGCGCAGCGTTTTGAACAGGTTCGAGCCAATTTCCTCCGGCCTCTCCCTGCTGCCCAAAGAAAGCACAGCGTCCGCATGGTAAAGCCCTTCGGTTTCCGCCGTCGCCATCACGCCGATGACCTTTCCCGTATTCCGTTCCGCCTCCGCCAGACGGTTGATGCACGCCGCCACAGCCTCCCGGCTGCCGCGCACAAGCCAGACTTCTGCCTTCGGCGCGTAATGCGTATATTTCATTCCCGGAGCTTTTGGGCGAAATTCCCCCTCCGGTTTTGAAAGTATTGCCGGGTCAACGGCAATTTCTCCCACTACTGCCTCCAGCATTTCCTTTGTCACTGCGCCGGGGCGCAGTATCATTGCTTTTTCTCCGGAAACGTCCACAATCGTTGATTCCAGACCCCATTCCGCCGCACCGCCGTCAACAATCATGTCGATTCTCCCCGTAAGGTCAAATTCTACATGAGAGGCGCGCGTCGGACTGGGTTTGCCGGAGGAATTCGCACTGGGCGCGGCAATCGGCACGCCTGCCGCTCGGATAATTGCCCGCGCAACAGGGTGGGACGGAAAACGCACAGCCACCGTATCCAAGCCGCCCGTTGTACGCATCGGCACGATATCCGTTTTGGGGAATATCAGCGTCAGCGGGCCGGGCCAGAATGCATCCATCAGCTTTTTCGCCGCTGGTGAAACCTCCCGCACAATCTGTGCAAGCTCCTCCCGTTCGGAGATATGAAGAATCAGCGGATTGTCGGAAGGGCGCCCTTTTGCCAGATAAATTTTCTGGCACGCTTCCTCGTCCAGTCCATTACCGCCCAGCCCATAGACCGTTTCTGTCGGAAACGCCACCAGGCCGCCTGCGCGCAGGATCCCTGCGGCTTTTTGAATGACCTCTGCCGCCGGACGGGCAGGGTCAGCCTGTTCTACTATCGTTTTCATATTACAGGTTCGCCCCACAGCATTTTTTGTATTTTTTGCCGCTGCCGCAAGGACAGGGGTCATTGCGCCCAACCTTTGTGCCTTTTACCACAGTACGGGACTTTTTCTGTTCCAGCGTCAGGCGTTTGCGTGTATCCGCGTCAAAAATACCGTCCCACTGAGGCAGTGTGAACAGATGCTCCGCGCGGTACTCCACCATTTTTTTGAACAGGCTTTCAAAATCGATAGTCAGGGTAATGTCGCTGTCCTCTGTCAATGTATCCATTTCGTAGTTTTCAGGCACCGCGTCATGGATACCGTCCACAAACGCAACAATCTCCTCAGCAGTCATGCCGAACCGCTGTGCCAGCTCAGAAACCCTACCTTCCAGCTTTCCGACCTTTTCGCCGATGATGTATTCATAAATGCGCTGTTCCTTGGGCAGGTAATCCTCCCAAACGCCCTCTATGCTTCTGCCGTCCTTGGAAAATGCTTTCTCCATCCAATTTTCATACAAACTCATGTTGTTTCTCTCCTCCTATATGATGATATGATTTTTGTCTGTCAATTTTTGTGCAGAACACTCCACTCTCTGCAATCATAATATAATTTCCCGCGGTTTGCAACAAAAAATGCAAAATTAAAGGCTATAGAGCTTTGCCACACACCCCGCAGGCCCTTCAAAAAGGGCTTACCCCAAACTTTACTGTGGAAACTGAACTTTCCGAATGCAAAGTTAAGAGCAAGCCCTAAATTGCTTTATTCCCTACCACAATAAAACGCGATAGCAAACGTGGCAAACTGGCATTTCCTTATCTGGCAAAGTGCTGTCAGGCCCCCGTCGGGCATAAGCACATCTTCCGCCAGACTGCCGCCTTTTCCTTCCGCACCTCCTCAGGCACGATTGTCACACCTGTTTTCGAAGGCAGAGCCGCAAGGATATTTTCATATTCATTCGGGCGGCCCTTTTTCGCCCTGCGGGAACCCAAATCCCGCCCACAACCCATAACGACCTGTGTCATACCCTCTTCGCGGACAAACCGGCCGATACATGCGGCAATGTCGTTTTCACAGTATATATGTACAACACCGTCCATCTTGCTGCCAAAATCAACCAGATTTTGCAGCAGATTCAAAATCTCACCGCCGTCAAAAATGCTGTCACCCTTCTGTACATGCAGGATATGCAGTTCCCCTCCACATTCCTGTGCCACAGCCGCGCCCTGCTCTATCAAACGCAGAAATGTTTTCTGCGCAGTCACCAAAACTAATATCTTTTCTTCTTTTTTCTTCATAAGCATTTCCTCCTTTTTCAACACCTCACCTTTCTATCTCTATTCTAAATGATAATTCTTAGAAATCCCCGCTATTTTTGTTAAGAATTTCTTACAAAATCAATTTCTATATGCAGAATATATACAAAAAAAGGATTTTCCGGCTTGCAGGCGTTTGGCTTAAAAAACAATCTGCGAAGAAAAATTGTTTTTTCAAACCGCCGCCTGACGGAAAATCCTTTTTATTTTACTCATCTATGGGTTTCAGACGCCCATTCCAAAATCACACCCGAATATGCATCAATTTCAAATTCATACTCCGTGTTCCCACTGTAAATCTTAATTTCATATTTTGCTTCATTAAAATCGCGGTCAAGCTCCAGCTTTACCACATTTGAGGCCGTTGCCCCCGGTACCTTGGCAAGAGCAATTTCCCTTGCCTTTGCTTCCCCAATTAACGCGCCTGCTTTCGAAGGAGCCGTACCATGGTGTCCAGAATAGTCAAATTCCAGAACATTCCCTGTGATCGCGTCAATTTCATATTCATATTCCGCGCTGCCGGAAAAAAATTCGACCTTGTAAATCTGGCGGTCATCGTCCCGCGTCAGTTTCTGCTCGGTAAACGTTACCTGGCTGCCAGTCAGCCCTGCGTGCGCCAAAGCCCTGCTTTTCGCGGTTTCCGCAGTTATAACGCCAGCAGCAGTATTGCCTTCGGCGGGACTGGTCACGAAGCTGTCAGCGTCTGTCACCTGTATCCCTGTCATGCCGGAAAGAGATGCGGTTTTTGTGTCGTTGTCCCATGTTACGTTTTTGCCCATCAGTTCACCAATAGCGCGCAGGGGCAGATACGTCGAACCATTATACAGCAGCGGGAACGCCGTATTGCCGCCTGCATCAGTAAAGCTGCGCTTTACACCCTCCACCATAATCGTAAACTCCGGGCAGACCTGCACAGAAACGCTCTGTGCTTTCGTCCATGTATCCAGTATCCCTTTAGTGGGGCTGGTTGTCCGTACGCCGGCGATGGAAACCGTCTGTGTGGTCTGGTCCCAGTTTACGTTTTTGCCCATCAGCTCGCCAATGGCACGCAGGGGCAGATACGTCGAACCGTTATACACCAGTGGATGCATTTCGCTGCCCGACGCACTGTAAAACGTCTGCTCCACATTGTCCACAACAATACGGTACTGCGGTGAAAGCCTTGCTGTCGCGGGCGTTGCGCCCAGCGCGCTTGTATGGCAGGCAAATGTTCCTGTCAGCAGTGCAGCGGAAAGCAGATACGCCTGCGTTTTCTTCATTCTCTTTTTTCCGTTCGTTGCCATGTTAATCCCTCCGTTTCATTTATAAAACCTTGCGTGAAAGACCTTGAGAGCTCTGCCCTCAAATTTTATAATCAGCCGCATTTCATGCGTCCGAAATACAGATATATCAGCGATTCATTCGGGAAGCACAATTTTGTGTGGTTTTAAGCCTTCTCTCAGTCCTTACTGTTTTTCGTGCATCATGCGCAGTATGCTCTCTGTCTGGAACTTAATATGGCTGTGTGCAACAGTAGAACCTTCCTCGGAATCCCTGTTTTCGATTGCGCGGATAATGCTCCTGTGGTGTGCCACAATCGTCGTCATCACAGAATCCTGTTTGGCATGTGCCATGCGGTAGCGGTAAAGCTGTATCCGCAGATTCCGGAACATCTGTATCAGCTTGACATTTTCCGTCGATTCAAATATCGCGTCATGAAATTCCTCGTCGATTTCTACGAAACGCTCCACATTCCTCTCTGAAACTGCCTGCTCAAAATCGGCCTCCATCGCTTTCAGCTTCTGCAAATCCTCCCGCTTCATTTTCTTGCAGGCAAGAGAGGTTGCCAGCCCTTCCAACGCACTGCGCACCTCCAGAATATCCACAATGTCCTTTTCACTCATATCCAGCACCTGTGCTCCTTTGCGCGGCACAAGCTCAACAAGATTTTCCAGCTCCAGCATACGCAGAGCCTCGCGCACAGGCGTACGGCTCACCCCCAGCTTATCCGCCAGCTGGTTTTCCATCAGCCGCTCCCCCGGCAGCAGCTTTCCTGTGAGTATCGCGTCCCGCAGGGTATTGAACACAACATCCCGCAGGGGCAGATATTCATTCGTATTGATATTAAACTTTGTTTCTATCATGTTTCTCTTCTCCTTTCCATTCCTTCGCCGTTCGATAAATCCCCGTTACAAAACATTCTTTCAGCGAAAACTCCCGTTTCATCTGCTCCGCAGCCTGTTCCGCGCGGCTTTTGTCCGTAAAAAGCGCGAACACTGTCGGCCCGCTCCCGCTCATCAGCGCGCCCTCTGCGCCAAGCTCCATAAACCGCCGTTTTATCTCTCCAATCTCAGGGTGCATGGGAATCGTGACACTTTCCAGCACATTGCACAACAGTTTCCCCATCTGCGGCACATCGCGCCGTTTCATCGCCCGCAGCATGCCCTCCGTATCCGGACGCGCTCCAACCTCCTGCCAGCGCAGCTTTTGATAAACTGCCGCTGTGGAAACGCTCACTGGCAGCTTTGCCAGAACAACCCTGCAAAACGGACATGGATACTCCACGGGTTTAAGGATATCGCCAACACCTTCCGCCAGTACCGTCCCCCTGCGCACGCAGTAGGGAATATCCGAACCGAGCATACCCGCAAGTCCTTCCAGCTGCCGTTCCGAAAGCCCCAGTTCATACAGGCGATTCATACCCACCAGCACAGCCGCACAGTCTGCACTGCCGCCAGCCAGCCCCGCTGCCACGGGAATACGCTTATCTATCTCAATAAAAACACCATCCCTGATACCAAACCGTTTCCGCATCAGTTCCGCCGCTTTCCACGCAAGATTTCTTTCGTCCACAGGCAGCCAGAACAGGTTCGTTTTCACTTTTATCCTTGGTTTTGCGATTCGCTTTATGTAGACCCCATCATACAGGCTGAGCGTCTGCATAATCGTCCGCAGTTCATGGTAGCCATCCGGGCGTTTTCCGGTCACATCCAGTGTCAAATTGATTTTTGCCCGCGCCTTCAGCCTGATTTCGTCCACCGCAGTTCCCTCGTCTTTCGTTCTCTAATGTCAATACAGTATACAATATTTCTTACATTGTACCTTATTTTGCACAAAGATACAATCGCAATCTTCCACAAAAAAAATTTTCGCAGAATTTGTCCAAAATAGCTAAAAATAAATAGCTTACAAGCAAAAAGCGGCCTCCGGACGGCAGATTCCGCCATTTTCAGAGGACTTCTGGAAATGTTCAAAATCTCTGTAATTTCTGCTTGCTTTTTTCAAAAAAAGTGTTATACTGGTTTTGTAAAAAGAACAGAACCTCTTCAGGGCAGGGTGAAATTCCCGATCGGCGGTAAAGTCCGCAAGCGCGAAAGCGCAGGATTTGGTGAGATTCCAAAACCGACAGTATAGTCTGGATGGAAGAAGAGCATTGCAAAGGCTTTCGAACGGTCTTTCCGGTTTGGCATGTTATTTGCCGGATTTCCGTTTGAACGGTTCATTTTGATTGTTTTCTATGCCCTGTATGTGTTATAGCATACAGGTTTTTTTATTCCTGCACATGAAAACGCCCCCTTCCTCCGCCTTTCCCGCCCTGTTTGGAAAGGAAGTGTCCCCCATGTATCCATCTAACAGCTGTACCGATGATGAAAAACGCTATATGCAGCGCGCCATTGAACTGGCAGAGCGCGGACGCGGCTTTACCAGCCCCAACCCGCTGGTCGGCGCAGTTATTGTGAAAAACGGAACCATCATCGGCGAAGGCTTCCATGCCATCTGCGGTGGACGGCACGCAGAGCGCGAAGCATTGGCGAACTGCGCAGAATCCCCCAGAGGGGCAACGCTTTATGTCACGCTGGAGCCCTGCTGTCATTTCGGGCGCACACCGCCCTGCACAGACGCAATCATAGAAGCCGGTATCAGCCGTGTTGTCATCGGCTCGCGCGACCCCAACCCAAAGGTCAGCGGAAAAGGCGCTGTAATACTGTATTCCCACGGAATCAAGGTTGACAGGGACTTTCTGCGGGAGGAATGTGATGCGCTCAATCCCATATTTTTCCACTATATCACAAAAAAACGCCCTTTTGTGGCCCTGAAATACGCTATGACAATTGACGGCAAAATCGCCACAGTTTCCGGTGCGTCAAAATGGATTACCGGAGAGGAGGCACGCGCACATGTGCATACCCTGCGCCACCGTTACCGCGGGATACTCGCCGGAATCGGCACAGTGCTTGCAGATGACCCTCTCCTGAACTGCCGCATGGACGGCGGACGCAGCCCTGTCCGTATCATTTGCGACAGCCATCTGCGCCTGCCCCTTGGCAGCCAGATTTGCAAAACGGCAGACAAATACGAAACCATTGTTGCCCATGTGGACGGCGTATCCAGAAAAGCAGAAGCATTGAAAAAACGCGGGATACGCCTCCTGCAAATTCCAGAGCAGAACAGGCATGTTTCTCTGCCGCTCCTGATGAAGCGTCTGGCGGAGCTGGAAATTGACAGCGTACTGGCAGAAGGCGGCGGGAATATCCATTACAGCCTGCTGGCAGACGGGCTGGCACAGAAAGCCTACGTCTATGTTGCCCCTAAGATTTTCGGCGGAGCAACTGCAAAAACACCTGTAGGCGGCAAAGGCGTTTATCTGCCTGAGGACGCGTTCCGGCTGAAGCAGACCACTTTGCAGGCCTTCGGGCAGGATATCCTGCTGGAATTTGACGTTTTGGAAGGAGGTCAGCCATGTTCACAGGATTGATTGAAGAAATCGGCAGCGTCCGGCATGTGGTTTCCGGTGCAGAATGGGGGAGCATCGCCATTGGCTGCCGGAATGTGCTGTCCGGCACAAAAATTGGGGACAGCATTGCCGTAAACGGCGTATGCCTGACGGTTACAGATTTGAAAAAAGACGGTTTTACCGCTGACGTGATGGCGGAAACCCTTCACCGCAGCAGCCTTGGTACATTGCGGCAGGGCGACCCTGTCAATCTGGAGCGCGCGATGCCTGTGGACGGGAGGTTCGGCGGGCATATCGTTGCCGGGCATATTGACGGGACGGGCGTGCTTTCCCGGAAAGAACGAACCGGCAACGCCGTATTGCTGGAAATTTCCGCAGCTCCCGCCATATTATATGAAATTGTGGAAAAAGGCTCTATTGCTATTGACGGCGTAAGCCTTACGGTGGTGTCGGTCAGTGAAAACGGCTTTACCGTTTCCATTATCCCGCATACAGGCGCGCAGACGATACTTTTGGAGAAGAACACCGGCAGTACAGTCAATCTGGAAACAGATGTGATTGCGAAGTATGTACGGCGGTTCACATCACCCGCACCGGAGGAAAAGAAGACGACATTGACACTCGATTTTTTGCGGGAAAACGGGTTTTAAGCGATAAAAAAACAGGACTTTGCCCCAAACTTTAACATCACTCCCTTCCCCGCCAAACGCAGTTTTGCGGCAATCCCGGGTCAAGGGGGCGGGTGCCCCCTTGCGGAGGTTTGGAGGCAGAGCCTCCAAGGTTTCATATAAAGTCTTATATTGATAAGGAGGTCTTGAAAATGGATTTGAACTATAGCAGTATCGAAGAAGCATTGGACGAACTGCGGAACGGTAGGCTGATCATGGTAATCGACGACCCCGACCGCGAAAACGAGGGTGACCTCATCTGCGCTGCCCAGTTCGCTACCACGGAAAACGTCAACTTTATGGCAGTCCACGCCAAAGGGCTTATCTGCACGCCGATGTCCGCCGCTGTTGCGGAACGCCTTGGCTTAGAACAGATGGTAAAGGTCAATACAGATAACCATAGCACTGCTTTCACCGTTTCCATCGACCATGTGGACACCACAACAGGTATTTCCGCCGAGGAACGCGGCTTCACCTGCCGCATGTGCGCAGACCCCGCCACAAAACCGGAAGAAATGCGCCGCCCCGGGCATGTGTTCCCGCTGGTTTCACGCGCGGGCGGCGTGCTCAAGCGCAACGGGCATACCGAAGCTACTGTTGACCTGTGCCGTCTGGCAGGGCTGGAAGAATGCGGCCTTTGCTGTGAAATCATGCGTGAGGACGGCACCATGATGCGCACTTCCGAGCTTCTTGAAAAAGCACAGGAGTGGGATATGAAAGTCATTACTATTAAAGATTTGCAGGATTACTGCCGCCGCCATGATAAACATGTCCGCTGCGAAGCCGAAGCCAAACTGCCCACAGCATACGGAGAATTTAAGATTCGCGGTTATGTCAACGACCTGACGGGCGAACACCACGTCGCGCTTATCAAGGGTGACATCGGTGACGGAAAAGATCTGCTCTGCCGTGTACATTCCGAATGTCTGACGGGCGATGTGTTCGGCTCCTGCCGCTGTGACTGCGGGCCCCAGCTTTCCGCCGCCATGCAGCAGATTGAACGCGAAGGACGCGGCGTACTGCTTTATATGCGTCAGGAAGGGCGCGGCATCGGCCTGATTAACAAGCTGAAGGCCTATGAACTGCAGGAACGCGGACGCGATACCGTACAGGCAAACCTTGACCTTGGCTTTTTGCCTGATTTGCGGGAATATTGGATTGGCGCGCAGATTTTGCAGGACCTTGGAGCGAAGGAGCTTCGGCTTCTGACAAACAATCCGGACAAAGTTTACGGGCTGGACGGGTTTGGCGTAAAAATCATGGAGCGCGTGCCTATCGAAATCGCGCCGCAGGAATACGATGAAGCGTACCTGCGTACAAAACAGGAAAAAATGGGACATATTTTCTCCCATGTGCTGTGATAAAAAATGAAAAAGGAACAATAAGGAGGAACAGCTATGCGTAAAATTGAAGGAAATTTAGTTGCAAAGGATATGAAATTCGGCATCGTTGCCGCAAGGTTTAATGAATTTATCGTCAGCAAGCTCATCAGCGGTGCGGAGGACGCTCTGCTTCGCCATGGTGCGGACGGTGACAACATCACCCTTGCGTGGGTACCGGGAGCGTTTGAGATCCCCTTTGCGGCAAAACAGATGGCACATTCCGGAAAATATGACGCGGTTATCTGCCTTGGCACAGTTATCCGCGGCTCCACAAGCCATTATGATTACGTCTGCAACGAAGTATCCAAGGGCGTAGCGAGCATCGGGCTGGAAAGCGGCGTTCCTGTGCTGTTCGGCGTGCTGACGACCGAAAATATCGAACAGGCCATTGAGCGCGCAGGCACAAAGGCTGGCAACAAGGGCTATGACTCCGCAATGGCTGCTATTGAAATGGTGGATTTGCAGCGGAAACTGGGATAAAAAACAGGGTGGCATCTCATCTTGAAGTGACCCCAAAAAGTTAGACAAATATTTCAAGCACAAAATGTTCAAGCAGCCGAAAGGGCTTGCTGTCTGTGAATTGCAGGCGGCAAGCCCTTTCGTTTTGCCTTAATCCTGCGATTGTTGTAGTAATCCAAATATTCAATCAGTTCCCGTTTGAAGTGTTCCATGGACTCGAACTCTTGCAGATACAGCAATTCACTCTTAAGCAGACCAAAGAAATTCTCTATCACAGCATTGTCCAGACAGTTGCTTTTCCGGCATAGTCGTCACCATACTCAGCACTGGATGATCTGATATTGTGAAGCTGACCAGATCCCCGCTGTGCAGATCGAGAATGGGAGACAGATAGAGCTTCTCTCCAAATAGGCTGAACTCCGTTACATCTGTAACCCACTTCTGATTTGGCTTCTTTGCATGGAAATTCCGCTTCAGCAGATTCGGCGCAATTTTTCCAACTTCTCCCTTGTAAGAACGATATTTCTTTATTCTGACACGACAAACCAACCCAAGCTCCTTCATGAGTCGCTGGACTGTCTTGTGGTTAACAGAGAAACCTCGACTATGCAGTACCGCTGTAATTCGGCGATAGCCATATCTTCCTTTGTTTTCATGGTAAATTGCTGTAATTTCTTCCTTTACAGATGCGTATTTATCTGTTTTCTTCATCTGTTTCAGATGATAGTAAAAGGTTGCACGGGGCAGTTGAGCGATATCCAACAGCAATGCCAGTGAAAATTCCTGCCTTAGTATTTGGACTGCCTGCGCTTTTTCTGCCGGCGTCGCTCGTTCTCCAAAACCAAGGCTTGCAAATTTTTTAGGTAAGCATTCTCCGCACGCAGACGCTAAACTTCTGCCAGCAGATCTTCTTCCACATCTTTTGGCAGTTTCTTGGGCCTGCCAGTACTGCCACGTCCACGTCGCTCTAATGCCAGACCTTCCGGGCCCTCCGTCAGGTAGATTCGTTCCCAGCTTTGGATGCGGTCATGACCGTCAATTCCGTAAATTCTGGCATCTTCATTATAGCTTAACCCTTCTTTGACAACCGCTTCCACCGCCATTTGTTTAAGCTCTGGTGTATACCTCTTGTTTGGTATTCCTTTAGGCATAGAAAAGCACCCCTTTTCTTAGTATAAGTATTATACCATACTTGTCTAGCAATTGGGGTGCAGTTCATCTGAGTATGCCGCCCTGTTTTTATTTTCCTTCGCTTTCCCGCAGAGCCTGATTGAATACCGCACCCATCAGCAGGGAGGTCAGACTCCAGTTCATCCAGATTAAAAATACAATAATCGCCCCAACAGAGCCATATACCAGGGAGTACCGCCCCATATTGTCCACATAAAACGAAAACGCCACAGAATACAGTATCCACGCCGAAACGGAAAACAGCGCCCCCGGAAGGATATAGCGCCACGCAGGTGGATGGTCAGGCGAAAAATAATAAATCGCACTGATAAGGGCAAACAGCCCCGCCGCCATCGGTAAAAACCTCAGCTTTGTCCAAAGCTGTATGGATGTTTCCCGCAGGGGGATGAACATGCTCACCATATTCAGCACGCCTTCCCCTACAATCATCAGCAGGACAAGCGCAGGCACCATCACCGTAAACACCAGCGCCAGCGCAATGATGCGCTTCGTATGCCGCCCCGGTTTTTCCACACCATAAATCCGGCTAATCTCGTCCGTCATATTTTTTACCGCACGCAGGGGAAACCAGAGTGTAAACGTCAGCCCGAACGTCAGCCACGCGCCGTTGCTCGTTTCCGTCATATGCGCAATGGTCAGGTTCAGGAATGTCACAACGTCCTCCGGCAGAAGCCCTGCCGCTTCCCCCTCCAGAGAAATCATTGGCAAATGCAGAAAACCCAGCAGAGAGCCGACAAAAATCAAAAACGGAAATATTGCAAAAATCAGGTAATACGTCAATCCGGCGGCACGTTTGCTGACCTCATTTGCAAAAAACCCTTCTGCGGTCAGCTTTAACACACGCCTGAAGCGGTTCCCCATAGCTTACCCCTCCTTTTTCTTCTGCGCATAATACGCCACGCGCAAAAGCATAGATTCCGGCAGTAATTTTTCTCCAAAATATGCCAGCTTCATAGTTAAACCTGGAATTGCAACAGGCCTGCCGCAGAACAACCCACGCAGACCATATGCCGCTACATTGCGGGCAGAAAGTCCCCGTAAGGAAAAGCGGACGTTCGCCCGTTCGTTGAAGCCTGTTTCCACCGGTCCGGGGCAGAGCGCACAAATGCGCACATGACTGCCCTCCCGCCGGAGTTCCTCATAAACTGCCTCTGTCAGCCGGAGGACATAGCTTTTTGTGGCATAATATGCCGCCATCAGCGGCCCCGGCAAAAAACCCGCAGAAGACGCGACATTCAGGATATATCCACTGTCCCTTTCTCGAAAATCGGCAAGGAACAGCTTTGTCAGGATATGCACGGCGCGGACATTCAAATCCAGCATATTCAGCTCTGTTTCCAGCGGAATCTGTGAGAAGCGGCCAAATGCACCGAAGCCCGCGTTATTGACAAGAATATCTATTTTTTCATCCTTCACCGCTTCATACAGGCGGAAGCAGTCCGCCTCTCGGGAAAGGTCAGCCGTAATCACGCGCACAGGGACGGGCAGGCGGCGTTTCAGCTGTTCCATTTTTTTCGTTTTTCTACTGGCTAATATCAATTCACAGCCCATGCGCGCAAGCAGAACGGCAAACTCTCTGCCGATACCGCTTGTCGCGCCTGTTATCAGTGCTTTCATATTCAAAATCCTCCTAAAAATAAGACCTTGGGGCACTGTTCCGCTCTGGCCGGCAAGAAACGAAGCTCCTTCGGAAGTTTGCTTCGCAAACCGACCAAAGGTCGCCGCTTGCGGTTCCTGGGAGCTTCTGCGCCCCTTGACCCGTTTTTTCGCAAATCTTCGTTTTGCAGTCAATAACTACAATTATTTTACAGGGAAAAATTTCCATGGGATTCATTGTATTCTATACCGTATTATATCATTTTCCCACACATCAAAACAGCCCCACAGAAAATATAATTCTTCCGCAGGGCTGTTTTCTTGCAAATTTATTCTTTTGTTTCCTCTTATTCTTCCAACAGGTTCACAGACAAACCGGTAACGTCCGCTTTTTCACTGAGAATACCATTTTCATAAAGCCAATCGGCATTCTCCTGCCAAACCCCGGCATCCTGCTCCAAAAACGCCGCATCCCCCATCTCCATCATCGGCAGGAGCATTTCCAGGCTTTTGCGTTCCACTGTTTCGGAAAGCGGGAAATTCTCCGCATTCTGGTGCGACAGCAGAATCTGGAGGGCTTCCTCAGGGTTTTCCTTCGTAAACGCAAAACCTTTCTGGCACGCCCGCAGGAAACGCTGCAATTTTTCGGGATTATTTTTTACTGCATCTTCTCCCGCAAGGAAAACCAGTTCATAGCTCTGCGGCACGCCGAAGTCCGTAGGCAGGAAATAATTGACCTTAAAGCCCTGTTCTTCCAGCTGAGGCACCTCATGGTTGACCATACCGCCCGTTGTCGCGTCCACCTGCCCCGTAGTTACCGCAGTCATCAGGTCAAAGCCAACGTCTATTAATTCGCAGTCGTTCGGACCATAGCCACAGTATTCCAGCATGGAGCGCACTTCCGCCTCGGAAATCGCCGTTGCGGAGTAGCCGACTTTTTTGCCCACAAGGTCAGGCGCGCCCTTTATGCCGCTCTCCTCCAGAGCCATCACCACATTCGCGCCGCATTGGAGCACTGCACCAATGGAAACAATTGGAACATTTTCCTCCTGAGATGTCAGAATCGTATCACGAAGGTAATAAATGCCAACATCTGCCTTTCCGGCGGCAGGCAGGGAAATGCCGTCATTGATATTTGCCGGGAAGTTTATGACAAGGTTCAGCCCCTCCTCAGCAAAATAGCCTTTTTCCTGCGCGGCATAAAGGAACGTATGGACTGCGTTGGGATACCAGTCCAGAACGACGCTTACGTCCTCCAGTGCATCATCGCCGCCCTTCTGCGTTCCCCCGCCGCATCCTGCCGCGCCAAACGCTGTCAGGCCAGCCAGAATCATTGCAAATACCTTTTTCTTCATCATTACAGCTCCTTCCTCCATTTGATTAGTTTCCGCTCTATCATAGAAATCACGCCTACTGCCGCCATCGCCACCACAGAAAGCAGTACCACAGGGGCGAATACGCCCGCACCGTCCAGCTGGGTCATCATGCGTTTGCTGAAATACCCCAGACCCTTCTGCGCGCCCAGCCATTCCGCAATTGCCGCGCCGATCACACTGAGCGGGACGGACATTTTCACCGCGGAAAAAAAATGCGGCAGGGCAGTCGGCAGCTTCAGCTTGATAAATATGTCCTTTTTACTTGCCCCATAGGTTAAAAGCAGTTCTTCCATTTCGCGCTTTGTCCCCTTCAGCCCGTCAAACACCGTAATGGCAATAGGGAAAAACGTCATGAGTATCGTTACAAGCACCTTGCTCCAGATTCCATAGCCAAACCAGAGTATAAACAGCGGGGCAATTGCCGTTGTCGGTATGGTCTGCGATGCCACAATGACCGGATACAATGCCTTTTCCAGCTTCGGATTCCAGTCCATGGAAACCGCCAGTAAGAGCCCCAGCGCTATGGAAATAAACAGGCCAAACGCCGTCACACCCATCGTGGCAGGAAGATGCACGAGGAACAGTGGTTCCCGCAGTTCCCAGAGCCTCACAAGAATCTGCACCGGCGAAGGCAGGATATACGCCGCGTTAATGCCCATTGCCGCCCCCTGCCAAAGCAGGAGCAGAAAAGCAATGAGCAGAGCGGAAGGTAAATTTTTCCTCACAGGCTCACCCCCTTGCGCAGTTTTCCTATGAGCCGTTCTTTCAGGTCCGCAATATCTGGACGCTTCAAATCCGACCGGCTGCGGGGATAAGTCAAAGGGACCTCCACCCGCTCCATTTCCGAAAACGGACGCTCCTTTATCACATAAATGCTCTGCGAAAGAAAAACAGCCTCCTCCACATCATGCGTAATAAACAGTATCGTTTTATGGAAATGCTCCCACTGGTGCAGAAGCCATTCCTGCATTTCCACCCGTGTCAGATAATCCAGCGCAGAAAAAGGCTCATCCAAAAGCAGCATATCTGCACCGGAAAGCAGTGTCCGGGCAAAAGCAACCCTCTGCTTCATGCCGCCGGAAAGCTCCTTCGGGTATTTTTTCCGGTAATCCAGCAGGCCGACCTGCTCCAATACTTCTACACAGCGTTCGTCCTGTTCCTTTTCAGGAACGCCCTGCAATTCCATTGGCAGGCAGATATTCTTTTCCACACTGCGCCAGGGGAACAGCAGGTCTTTCTGCGGCATAAATGCGCTGTACTGCCGCAGTTCGGCAATGGGTTTCCCGTCTACAAGAATTTCTCCCTCATCAGGCTGTTCCAGCCCGTTTATCAGGCGAAAAATCGTACTTTTCCCACAGCCGCTTGCGCCGATGATCGAAACAAACGCCCTGTCCTCCACAGAAAAGGAAAGGTTTTCCATCATCAGCAGATGGTCTTCCGGATAGCGGAAGGTTACATTTTGAAATTCCAGCATAACCGCATTTCCCCTTTAGTCAGCCATATTGTAAGCCATATCCCAAAAATCCTTTTCGTAACGGCTGCAATTTACAAAAATCTCTTTCAGGTTTCCCTCGCGTTTCGCAGGAATCCCTTTGCCAAGCTCATCCACAAGGTCAATTATCTCCTGTGTGCTTTCGCGATATCCCTTACTGGAATATCCAGCGACCCATTCGCCAAAAAGCGGGTGTTCCAGCGCGCCTGGAATTTTTTCATGATGTTCGCCAATCATCTGGTAGCTCCATGCACAGGAAAGCACAGCCGTCAGGATTTCCAGCGCACCGCCCTTATATGCCGCGTCCAGCATATAGGAGGTATAAGACTGGTTGGCGAGGGAAGATTTTGTTTCTGCAATTTCCTGTTCCGTAATCCCCAGACGGGACATATATGTTTTATGAAGATTCATTTCCCCGTCCAGCGTATCATGCACCATATGGGCAAAGCGGCACATCATCCGCTCGTCCTCCGCCTTTACCACACCCATCGCAAACACCTTGGCATACTGCAATAAATATCGGTAATCCTGCACCATATAAAAGCGGAACCTGTCCTCGCGCAGTGTACCTTCGCCCAGCTCCTTTACAAAGGGCTGTTCCAGATAACCGTCCCATATCTCCTTTGCCGCATCATAAAGCCTGTCCGTCAGTTTCATGTATATTCCTCCTTAAAACCGCGAAAACTTTGGGGATTCCGTCCCCAACTCCTGCAAGGGGCATTGCCCTTGTCCGCATTTGCCGCAAAACTGCGTTTTGCAGAAGAAAAGCATAATGGTTATCCTGAAAAACCGGAAAGGCAGCTTTCCCAAATAAAAAACCTTTCTCCATAGAAGAAAGGTTGGTTTTTATTTTTTCGCTTCCCTCCGTTGGTATTAACCACATCAAGTTCAAAGGGTTGGAAATTCTTCCTCTCAGCCCCGCATCCGGAGCACCCCCAGCTTTTCTATATGTTTTCTTTCATTATAATACAACAGTCAGGAAATGTAAATGTTTTTTTCTCAATGCCAAATATCTTTTGATTAAAACAACTCCACCACTTCCTCCGTCGTCCCTACAATGACGTCCGCGCCGCAGGCAATAAACTCTGCCCTGTCGCCGTAGCCGTATTCCACAGAAATGCAGGGGATTCCAATGGCATGCGCGCCTTCCACGTCAAATTTCCGGTCGCCCACCATCACCACATCGCTTTTCTCCGCCTTCATCTGCTCCAGAACATACGCTATGACTTTCGCCTTGTTATCGCGCCCTGCCGCGCGGTTATCCCCTCCGATGACCTCGAAATATTTCGCCACGCCGAAATGCTCCAATATGCGTACCGCCGTTTCTTCCTTCTTGGAAGTTGCTACGGCAAGGCGTTTCCCCTTTGCCCGCAGAGCTATGAGCATCTCCTCTATGCCGGGATAGAGCCTGTTCTCAAACAGCCCGACAGTTGTGTAGCGTTCACGGAAATGCCCTATTGCAATTTCCGCTGTTTCCGCATCCATGGCAAAATCCTCCGTAAAGGTTTTCATCAGCGGCGGGCCGACAATGAATTTCAAATCCTCATCCGCCCATTTTTTAATTCCCATTTTTTCCTGCATATACTGTGCGGAACGAATCACGCCTTCCGCCGAATCGGTCAGCGTCCCGTCCAAATCGAACAGTATGATAGTCTGCTTCTGATTTCCCATCGTTTTGCCCGTCCTTTTGTTTTTCGTCCTATTTTACACCAAAAAACAAAAGACCGCAATTCCTTTTCTGCCGCCGGAGCGAAAGCAATTTCTGTCACCCCCGTTCCTCCGCCTCCTGCCGCATGAACCAGCAGACCTCTTCAAAAAACAGCCCCAGCACCGCCCAGAGCGGTGCGTAATCCAGACGTATCAGCCCCATCACGGAAAGTGCGCCGCTGCCGTAATCCCATGGACATGCCCCTGTTATCAGGCGCAGAAGTCCGCCCGTCAGAAATTCTATGGTGAATATCCCCAGCATGTACACGCCGCACCTCTGCCACAGCGGGCAGTAACGCCGGAGCGTCAGGAACACCGGTTCTGCCAGAGCCGCCAACCCATAAATGGGAAACATCCAAAGGTATGTTTTTGCCGTCAGCGCGCCGTCCCCCGCCAGAAAGGAGCAGAGCCCCGTCCAGAGGATTTCTGCACACCATCCTAAAATGCCATAAACCAAAATTTTTTTCTCCATGTCTTCTAGTATGCCTGCCGCCTGAAAATCTATTCGGCGTTTTCGAGCAGGGCTGACGCAAGCACCGCCGCAAGCGGCTCCATGGCATTCATGGCTTCTTCTTTCGTATTTGTCTGCGCACCGACCTCTATCAGCGTGGAACGCGGCAGCATATGCAGGCTGAAACGGTACGCATTGACATAAATCCTCCGGCTGAACCCCGGAAACATCCTCTCCGCTGCAACTTTCATTTGTAAGCTGAATGCCAGGTTTTCGAGCAGATACGGATTTTCCAGCCCCTCGATGGGCTGTGCCGTACCATCTTTATTCAAACGGCAGAGTCCGTTGAAAAACATCACCTGCGCACACTGCTTCCCGTTGACCTCTGTCACAAGGCGGGTATCCTCACCCACGCCGTCCCTGTGCATATCAATACAGACTTCTATGGAAGGATTTTCCTGTAGTATCCTGCGAATCGGCGGCTCCATTCTCTCATAAGCCCCCGTAATCTGGCTTTTGCCGTTTACCACGTCATACCGTCCATCATCATGCAGTACGGCAATGCCGTATTTTTCTTCCAGAATTTCTTTCAGACGCTCGCCAACGCCCCAAATTCCTTCCTGCAGCCCCTTGGACATATCGCTGTCCGCAAAGCCTTCGTGGGAATGGGTGTGGAAAATCAGTATTTTGGGCTTTTTTTTCTCCGGCTTTATGGTCAAATCCAGCCCGAGGACCTCCTCCACGTTTACATCCTCCGCAAACAATGTTGTGCGGGAATCCACAATATAGTAATGGCTTTTCAAATAGGAAAAATCCTTCATTTTCTCCAGCGTTTCCGCAGTCACGCCAAGCGGCCGGCCTCCGGCGGAAATGGCCTGCTGTTTTTCAAACTCCACATCGTCCGAGCCGATAACCGCCGCAGAAATGGTTTCCTTTTCTTCCTTCGGGGCAGACCAGAGGGCACGCAGGCTCAGCCCGCCGCCGCTGACTTGTCCCGGCAGCGTTTCCGCTATTGCCCAGCGTCCCCCGCCCATTTTCAGAAAAAAAGGCAAAGCCAGCAAAAAAAGAACCAATCCCAGAAAATTCAGGCGCAGTGTCCTTTTTTTCACATTCCGCGCCACAGGCACCGCCTCCCTTCCCTCCTTCATATCTATGAGGAAAAAAGAAAGACAAGAACCAAAAAGGCGCGGAGATATTTTCCGCGCCCTTGTATACCAAAATAGCCTTATATCCAGTTCCTGTGCCGCCAGACGCGCATTTCTCTGAAAACCAGGCAGACAGCCAGCAGGAACGCCAGCATATCCGCAGCAGGCGCGGCGGCAAGCGCACCATCCAGCCCAAACCTGCCGGAAAGCAGTACTGCCAGCGGAATCAGGAACAATGCCTGACGCGACAACGATACCGCAAGAGATTTCACAGGCTGTCCCGTTGCCTGGAAAAATGACGCCGTTACCTGCGGCAGTCCATAAACAAAAAACCCCAGCATATACAGCCGGAAACAATGCGCCGCAAACTCCTGATACAGTGGTTCGCCCGTTACGAACATCGCCGCCAGAAGCCCGCCGCCCCAGCGGAACACGCAGAACCATGCCAGAGAAATCAGCAGGGACGCAAACGCCGCCGTCCGATATGTCTGCCGCACCCGCGCATAATGCTTCGCGCCGAAATTATAGCCGTTGATGGGCTGCGTGCCTGATGCCAGCCCAACAAACATCGCGTGTGCAATCTGATAAATTTTTGTCATAATGCCGTAACAGGAAAGCGGGATTTCACTCCCGTATATTGTTCCTACGCCGTATCTGCGCATCAGGTTATTCATGACAATCTGCGTTGCCGCCGTTGCCGCCTGCGTACAGAGGCTGGGGAACCCGAGAGAGCAAATGCTTTTCGCCGTCCCGCCATGCAGGCACAGGTTTTCCTTTTTTATCCGGAAATTTTCAAAACGCGGCAGGTATGCCAGACTGATAACGCCCGATACAATCTGCCCAATGATAGTCGCAATCGCCGCGCCCTGTATCCCCATTTCAAGCGTAAAAATAAAAATCGGGTCAAGCACAATATTCAGCCCCGCGCCAATCATCATACTCCGCATCATATACTGCGGATTGCCATCCGCGCGGATAATAGCGGTCAGTGCCATATTGCACATGGAAAACGGCAGCCCAAACAACAGGATACCCATATACAGAGCGGCATCCTCCGCAATGGCAGGCGAAGCACCGAACAGACGAACCAGAGGGCGCAGAAAACACAGTCCGCCCAAAACAAGCAAAAGGCCTCCCCCCGCAAGGAGCATACACGCACAGCCCAGTGTGCGGTCCGCCTCCTCCTGCTCCCTGCGCCCAAGGCAGAGGCTGATGTTCGCCGCGCAGCCGTCCCCAATCAGCAGAGCAAGTGCCGCCGCTACAATCGTAATCGGGAACGCCACATTTGTCGCCGCTACGCCGTCTATGCCCGTTGCATGCCCAATGAAAATCTGGTCCGCAATGTTATAGAGAAAATTCACCATCAGCGTCAATGTAGTCGGAATGGAAAATTTCAAAAGCAGACGACCAATCGGCTCCGTTTCCAGTATGTTCCGTTTTGTTTCTTCCATCTGCTTTCCTCCTTCCCCAGACTGCGACTGCCCGCCGTACCTAATGTGGCAGAATGCAGCCTGTTCAGAAAACTGTCCGTTATGGTTTTATTCCCCGATACGTTTTCCGCATTCCCCGCAGAATTTCTGTCCCGGCGCCGCCTCCACACCGCACCATTGGCAAATCGGTTTTTCCGGTTTGCTTTCCTCTTCCGCCTCCGAACGCTCCAGCCCAGCCGTTTCCATTGCCTGTGCTGCGGCCTCGGCCTTTGCCGCCGCCTCTGCGGCAGCTTTTTCCGCCTTGCGTTCCGCTTTTTCTGCTTCCCGCTCCGCCTTTATCTGCTCAATTTGCGCCTCCAGATTTTTAATCCGTTCCTGCGCGACAACAATTTTGTCGCAAATCAGCATTGCTTCCTCTTCCAGCTTTTCACCCAGCGCGAATTTCGCCCAGTAAAATTCACCCAGTTCCCGCTGATAGCACTGTATATTCCCCTTTTCCAGTGCAATATCCCCCGTCAGACGGTTCGTTTCCAAACCATCTGCCGCCCTGTCTGTCACGTTTTTTGCAACCTCGGTTAACTTGTCAAAAAATGCCATTTTTCTGCCTCCCTCTCTTCCGCTGCGCGGAATTTTACGTTCCTGAAACCATAGTATCATATTTTCGGCGAATTATCTATCCGTTTCACATAAAAACCTCCTTTTCCGCCATACTATGCGCAGAGGTGATAGCATATGAAGTGGTTCCGCAAAATGAATACCCTTCCGCAGGAGGAACAACAGCTTATCCTGCATAATGGAAGGGATATGAGACGTTTTTATACCCTGTCCACAGAGGAACGGCAGAACGTTCTCGACCGTATCAGCCTTTCCAATTCCCCTGAGGAGCTGGAGCTCGGCCTTGCGACAAAGCGCAAAACACACGAGTGACACATCCGGTAATTCTGTCTGCCATACAGCCCGCTGGAATCCCTTCGGGCTGTTTCCTGTCCCTGCAAAAATGACCGAATTTCCCCGCTTTTCCTACCCGATTTTCCCGTTTTGCACAAACTTCTCCAAAACAAGGTTCTTTCTGCAAACATCTATTTACATCTCTGCAATATGCTCTTATAATGTATCTGGCATTTCCCCGGCAGCCTGCCGAAATCAAAGAAATGTCTGACATATAATACCAATCCTGCGGCGTACGTCCGCCATATTGAGAGAGGATGCCTTTCAAATGCAGTTATTGAACCAACGAATATTAAAAGACGGCATGGAACTGGGGACGGAGATTATCAAGGCCGATTCCTTCCTGAACCACCAGCTGGATATCGGGCTTTTTATGGCTCTTGGCAAGGAAATACAATGCCGTTTCGGGCATCTTGGGATAAACAAGATTCTGACTATCGAGTCCTCCGGTATTGGCATTGCCGCCATTACCGCCATGTATTTCGACCTTGTTCCCGTTGTATTTGCAAAAAAAACGCAGCCAAATACCATGACAGAGGAATTTTATGGCGCACCTGTCAAATCTTTTACAAAGGGTACGGTTTCGATTGCCCGCATAGCAAAAAAATACCTGCACCCTGAAGACCGCGTACTCATCGTTGACGATTTCCTTGCGCATGGGGAAGCTGCCGCAGGGCTTTGCAGCCTTGTCGAGCAAGCCGGCGGGACTGTCTGCGGTATCTCCGCCGTCATCGAGAAGGAATTTCAGGGCGGCAGCACGAAGCTGCGGCAAGCAGGATATTATGTAAATTCCCTTTCCGTTATCACGAAAATTGAAAACGGGAAAATCTATTTCAAAGACGAAACGGAATAAAGTGAAATTTACAGATACATATTATTTTGTTTTCAGACGCATGAAATGCGGCTGGCTGTAAAGTTTGGGACAAAGTCCTGATGTTTTGAATTTAAGGAAGGAGTTTTTATCATGCTGCGCACATTCGCAGACCACTTGAAACAGGAATTTAACGGCTATAACGCCGCATCACTGACAAAAGACCTTATGGCAGGTCTGACGGTTGCCGCCGTCGCGCTGCCGCTCGCACTGGCATTCGGCGTCAGCAGCGGGGCGGACGCTGCTTCCGGCCTGATTACTGCCATCATTGCAGGGCTTGTCATGAGCCTGCTTTCCGGCGGCTATTACCAGATTTCCGGCCCTACGGGCGCAATGGCGGCAATCCTGATGTCGCTCGTTGCCGCTTACGGCATGGACGGCGTATTCATCGCAACGCTGATTGCGGGCATAATATTGCTTCTGGCAGGTATCCTGCATCTGGGCAAGCTGACCTCATTTATCCCTGCGCCGGTTATCACAGGTTTTACCTCCGGTATTGCCGTTATCATTGCCCTTGGGCAGATTGACAATTTTTTCGGTACATTCTCCGAAGGTTCCTCTGCCGTGGCAAAACTGTTCAGCTATTCGCGGCTCGGCTTCTCGCCTAACTTTACGGCAGTCGGGCTTGGTGTGTTTGTCATTCTGTTTATGGTATTTTTCCCGAAAAAATGGAACGCGGTTGTCCCCGCCTCCCTTTTGAGCATTATCCTTACAACGGCATTTTCAATTTTTATGGAACTGGACGTAACCGTTGTCGGGGAAATCCCCCAGACACTGATACCAGAAAACCGCCTGTTATTCAGCGCGCTTGACATCAAAACCATCACCGCACTGATTACACCCGCGTTCAGTATCGCCATACTCGGCATGATTGAGAGCCTCCTCTGCGGCGCAAGCGCTGGCCGCATGACAGGCGTGCGTCTGGACAGCAATCAGGAACTGATTGCACAGGGCGTCGGCAATATTCTTCTGCCGTTTTTTGGCGGCATTCCCGCTACAGCGGCAATCGCCCGTACAAGCGTTGCCGTAAAATCCGGCGCAAAAACCCGCCTGACGGGTGTGTTCCATGCTGTCGGCCTGCTGATTTCCATGTTCCTGCTTGCACCTGTCATGTCCAAAATCCCGCTTGCCGCTCTGGCCGGCGTACTGATGGTTACAGCATGGCGCATGAATGAATGGGAAGCAATACGCTATATTTTCTCGCATAAATTCAAGGGTGCAATGCTGGAGTTTATCGCCACCATGCTGGCAACCATCGTATTTGACCTGACAATCGCCATTCTGATTGGCGTGCTGATTGGTCTTGTATTCCTTGTAACGCGCCTGTCCTTTATTGAAATCAACTACGAGGACGTAGATATGAACCGTATGCATGTTACCGACCCTGTGCTCTGCGAGCGTTACAGCAATGCAAAAGTCGTTTATATCACCGGGCCGATGATTTTTGCCAATACACAGACCGTTTCGGATATTGCACTGAAGGTCAACGGGGCGGATACCGTGCTGTTTTCCATGCGCGGCGTTTCCAACATTGATATCTCCTGCGCGCAGACTCTGCGGGAGCTTGTGGAAGGGCTGCGGAAAAAAGGCGTGGACGTTGCTGTCTGCGGACTGCCGAGCCACGCCATGAAAATGATGCAGCGCACAGATTTGAAACAGATTATCGGTGACGAAAACTTCTATTGGAGCGTAGAACGCGTACTGCTCAGTAACCGTCCCAGACCGGAACAGCCTTAATCCAGAAAAAAGAAACAAACGCTTGAAGGGACTGATATGCATGTTTGGAATCAGGAAAAAGCCCAGCTTTCCGCTCCGCCCGCCCTATTCTATCAAAGAAGAATTGGAAATTTTGAACCCATTTGTCCGGCGTGACCAGATTGGCGCGATGAAGCCTTACACAATGGACGATATCCGGGCAGCGGAACAGCGGCTGGGCTGTGAACTGCCATCCCCCATTCGCGACCTTTATCTGGTAATGGGAGATTATATGTGCCTGCAAAGCGAATTTTATTTCCGCGCGCTGGAACTGCTTCGCTGGGACGGTAATTATTTGCTGCTGGCGCATGGAGCCAGCGACAATATCGGTTTTGGGCTCAAACGAAATGACCCAAACGCCACAGTGCATGAATGGATATGCAGCCCCGCGATTACAGAAAAAGAGGACGAAAACGACCAGCGCAGCTACTTTCATTTCGAATCTGATTTTGAGCTTTGCCGCCACAAAGGAGATACTGCCGGAATGGCGGCAGCCGTAAAAGGCTATTTTGATTTTTGGAGCAAAAAGAAAAGGCGTTCAGAAATTGCCCGTTTCAGCAGGTTTCAAAATATCTATGCCCCATTTACTTTCTTTTGGGACGCTTTCATCATTCACTTTGTATTGCGCAGAATGATTGATGACGCAGACCATCTGGATAAAAATAAAATGACTGACGAACTGGACCAGTGCTATTTCAGCAACCGTTTGCCAAGGAAGACAGCCGCCATGAAAGAAACCCGCAAAAAGATAATTCCTCCGTTTGTTCCGGTTTCTTCCCATATAGAATTTATGATTGATAAAAAGGTCAAAGATTTTGATAATGACTTTTATCATATCCTAGCCTATATCGACAGGGAAAATGGCTGTCTGCTCCTGATGCATCCGGAAGCTGATTATCACTATTATCTTTTGACGAAGGAGCCTGTCCCTTATTCTTTCGTCCAGCAGATTGAGCAAAAAACAGGACTGCTTTTTTACTCTCGTAATGGAAACGGAAAAGAGAAAGTTCTCGCTCTGCAAAAAGAAATGGAAATACAAGGGCTGTTTCTGCCGGGCAACATCATACCTCAAAGCTAATCCCCCGCCTGCCCAACGGCATATATCACCCGTTGGGCAGGCGGTTTTCTATTCCCGCATACCCGCCGCCTTCCGCGCATATCCTGAAACGAGAGGAAGTGTGCGCGTTGAGAAAAAAACTGATGAGCGCAGTGATTCTATATATTTTGATTGCGGTGCTGTTTCTGCCGCTGCTCGTCACCCTGCTGTGCGGCGGGTTCCATCGGGAAGCGCCGCAGTCGGCAGAGCTTTTCGGCACAGAGGATTTAGCCCCCCTCCCTTCGGAGCTGGAAGAATATGTCGCCGGTGTTGTTGCGGCAGAGATGCCCGCATCTTTTCCGGAGGAAGCATTGAAAGCGCAGGCTGTTGCCGCACGGACGTATGAAGTGCGGCAGATGCGCGCAGCAGGGAGTGATTCTGTGCTTTACGATGTGGGACAGGCTTATGCCGATGAAGCCGCACAAAGGGAAAAATGGGGCGAAAACTACGGGCAGTACGCCGCAAAAATCCGCCGCGCCGTACGGGAAACCGCAGGGGAAATCATGGTTTATGACGGAGAGCCGATTTTGGCGGCGTTTCATGCGCAGAGCGGCGGGAAAACGGAAAACGCCGAAAATGTCTGGGACAGCCCCCTGCCATACCTGAAAAGCGTAGACAGCGCAGAGGACAAAGCCGCCCCCGGCTACGAAACGGAAGTTTCCTTTTCCACAAAGGAAGTTCTTCAGCAGCTAAAAACCCAGGGACCCCCCACTCAGACAGCCGAAAATCTTTCCATTGAAATCCTCAGCCGGACGGATGCGGGCTATGTTTCCGAAGTCAGCGCGGGCGGGCTAAAGCTGACGGGGCGGCAGCTGAGGGAAACGCTTGGACTGCGCAGCGCAAATTTTACCGTAGAAAAACAGGAGAACAGCTTTGTTTTCCGCACCTATGGCTATGGGCACGGCGCAGGCATGAGCCAGTACGGCGCGTCCTATCTGGCAGAAAAAGGGCTGGACTATCACGAAATTTTGAACCATTATTATACAAATGTGAATTTTGAACGGCTTGCATAAAATCTGGGGCTGTTGGCAACAATAGCCTTGGAGGTGCAGGAAAGATGAATCAAAATGAAAAAGAAACTGCAAAACGCATACAAACGCTTGCGGTCTGCGGCTGTCTGTGCCTGCTGGCGGTAGGTGCAGGCGTGACGTACCGCGCGCTTGACCGCGGCACTGCGGCGCAGCCACAGCTGGAGCCAAACCCGCAGCCTGTAACGGCAACACAGACCCCGACACTGGATACTGCGCTGCTGGAACGCAATAAGCAGAGCCGCGACGCCGGTGAAACACCGGACCCGCCTGAGGCGAAACCCGCCGCTCCCGCAAAAGAGGAACCCAAAGCGGAGCCGGCAGAACCAACATTTGCTTACCCTGTGAACGGCGAGGTCGTACTGCCTTACAGCATCGACCATGCTATTTATGACCCGACGCTGGAACAGTACCACACCAACGCCGGAATCAGCCTCTCCGCGGAGCAGGGCACAGAAGTCAAAGCCGCGGCAGACGGAACGGTAAAAGAAGTACGGAAAGATACAAAAGCAGGCAACACTGTCACTCTGGAACACAGCAACGGCTGGCTGACTACATACGGTCAGCTGGAGGACGATGTAAAAGTCAAAGAAGGCGACAGTGTGAAGCAGGGACAGGCCATCGGCACCGTAAACGCGCCGACGAAATACGGCGTAGCATTAGGCAGCCATCTGGAGTTTGCCATGGAGAAAGACGGCACAACGGTCAATCCGGAAGAAAAACTGGACAAAGAATAATACTTCAAAACAACAGCATACAAACGCATACAGCAAAAGCGGCATGACAAAAAACCAGCTTTCGGTTTCCAGTCAGGCCGCTTTGTTTTATGTTTTCACTCCGAACAGCGCAGCGGGGAGCCCCCTCCGGCCGCAAATCTTTCAAACGCCTTATTCAGCAGGAAGTTCCTGCTTTGCATAAATCTTGCGGATAACCAGCACTGTCACAATCATGGATACAATCGCAATCGGCAGGTTAACGAACCAGTTCTGAATCACTGCCGCAAGAACATAGTTAATTGCGGAAACCGCCGCAACCGTCAGAGCATAAGGCAGCTGTGTGGATACATGGTTGATATGGTCGCACTGCGCGCCCGTAGAAGCCATGATTGTTGTATCCGAAATCGGGGAACAGTGGTCACCGCAGACCGCACCAGCCAGAGTTGCCGCAACCGTAATGATAAGCAGTTCACTGCCGGGGTCCATAATCGGCACAACAATAGGCAGCAGAATACCAAACGTACCCCATGACGTACCCGTCGCGAACGCAAGGAATATCGCAATACAAAATACAATAACAGGAATCAGCATCTGTACAACACCTTTGCTGCCTTCCAGCAGGCCGGCTACAAATACGTCCGCACCCAAAAGACCTGTCACGCCGCTCAGCGTCCATGCAAACGTCAGAATCAGAATAGCGGGTACCATTGCTTTGAAGCCTTCCGGCAGGCAGTCCATAAATTCCCTGAAGCGCAGCACCTTACGGGGAATATACAGCACAAACGTAATCAGCAAAGCCGCGATAGAGCCAAGCATCAGACCTGTCGCGGAATCGCAGTTTGCGAATGCGTCTACAAAGCTTTCGCCATCGAAGAAACCGCCGGTGTAAATCATGCCGATGATACAGCAGAAAATCAATACAATAACAGGCAGTACAAGGTCGATTACCTTACCGTTGCCAACAGGCTTATTGTCAGCTGTGTCCTTAAAAGGCCTTGCCTCTGTGGTGTAAAGGTCGCCATCCAGCTGTGCGTTCCGCTCATGCGCAAGCATAGGGCCGAAGTCTGTGTTTGTGATTGTCAGCGTCAGCATAGCAATGATCGTCAGCAGGGCATAGAAGTTGTAAGGTATCGCATGGATAAACAAATCAAGGCCGTTTACACCCTCCACAACGCCCGCAACTGCCGCAGCCCAGGAAGAAATGGGTGCGATAATGCAGATGGGAGCCGCCGTTGCGTCAATAATATACGCCAGTTTCGCGCGGGAAATTTTATGCGTATCCGTTACAGGGCGCATAACGCTGCCGACTGTCAGACAGTTGAAATAGTCGTCTACAAATACAAGAACGCCCAGCGCGAAAGTGGAAAGCAGCGCGCCGCGTCTTGTCTTGATGGCACCTGTTGCCCAGCGGCCGTATGCCGCAGAGCCGCCTGCCTTATTCATCAGGGCAACCAGTATGCCCAGCACAACGAGGAATACAAGGATACCAACATTCCCCGCAATCTTTGTTGCCATGCCGCCGTCCGTCGCGTCTGTAAAGATGGTCAGGAACGCATCTTTGACGTTAAAATTGGTGTAGAACAGGCCGCCTACCACGATGCCGACAAACAGCGAGGAATATACCTCCTTTGTAATCAGCGCGAGGATAATCGCGACCAGAGGGGGTACCAGCGACCAGCCTGTCGCATACATCCTGCTGCCCTCCGCTGCCGCATCCGCTTCGCCCGCGAACGCAGTCATGCTCATAGCCAGCGCGACAACAATGCAAACGAAAATCGCGCCCAGCCATGCATTTCTTTTTTTGGTTCTCATAGCCTTCCCTTCTCCTTTCAAAACAAATGATAAAATAATTCCAAGCCAGAAAAGACCTTGAGGCTCCACCCCAATCCCCTGCAAGGGCTTTCAGCCCTTGACCCATTTTCTGCCGCATTTTATGCGGCAGAAGGAAAGCCGCTTTGCAGAACAACCAGCAAAGGAGGCTCACAATGCCTGTCCCCATCACATAAGATACGGTGACAAAAGGGTTGAAAAAACGTCGCCCTTCGGGGACATTGGGGCGCAGCACATAGGCCAGCGCCGCAATGTCTTTCTTTCCGGCAAATCACGAAGGAGCATCAGAACGAAAAAAGCCGTGCGCGCGGCACGGCTCAACAGCTTCTTCCAGCTGCAATTCACGTATCCGATAGCGCTCCACATTCGTGACAGTACATTACATTTTCTGCAATGTCCCAGCCGCAGACCCACAGGGCAGGGCAAACGGCTTCGGCGGCACAGCCTTTCCCCCTCCTGCCGCCCCGGCATATCATCAGAAGGGTACTCATCGGCGCCGCGCCTCTATCTTGTTATTGTCAGGCAAAGCCCAACCTATTCTTCATTCATACCATACCACAACAGGAAAGTCAAGCCTTTCTTGTAAAAACCACCTGTATTCCACAAAAAAGCATAAAAAGCGGGAGTTTTCCACTCCCGCCTGTTTCTGACAATATTCCCTATATTATGCTCGTTCCGCCTGTTCAGCGTATCGCAGGTTTCCGGCGCTCCTTTTTTCTCGGTTCTTTTTCCGGTTCATCGTCCTCGTCCTCATCCTCCATGTCCTCCCAGAGCGGGCTTGTAGCAGCCTGTATCATCTGTTCCAGCACAGCACGCTCCGCCCTGAGAAACTCAATCTCTTTTTCCTCCACAGGAGGCTGCCGGGCTTCTTCCTCCTCAGGCCGGGCCTCTTCCTCCTGCTGCGGCTCCTCAGGCTTTTTGCTCTCCCCAAATGGATCGTCAAATTTTATTTTCGGCGCGCCGCCGTCCATCTTTACGATTTTGTAAAGCCCGATAGGCGGGTCTTCTCTTTCCTCTCCGGGAATATATTTATCCTTATCCTGCACGGGAGTCATCTCCTCTCATGAGAACCTATTTGATATCCTTCAAGTCTGCCCGTTTTGCTGCCCCTTTCAAGTCTTTATTCTTCCGGCTTTTCTTCCTCATCATCTTCCCATTCGCTTGGGTCAACGTCACCGAATGCGGATTTCAGGAAATTTTCTGCTTCATCAATTTGCTCCATCTGCGTCTGCACCGCGTCCAGCACATTTTCCACGCCTTTCAGATAGCCTTCTACTTCAGGGGAAACCTTTTCTTCTTCCTCTTTAGCCGACACGCCTTTTGCGAATCCAGCCTTCACCATGTCATCCAATACACTGTTGACGGTTTCCATAAAACTGCCGCCCTGTTTGTTTTCTGCGTTTTCCTCGAAGTCCAGTTCCTCCATGTCAATATCGTCCCAGTCCTCCTCCACATTGCGGCTGCGTTTTTCTTTCAGCTTTTCGCGGTAGGCGTCCATATCCTCCTTGAAAGCGTGCGCTTTTTCATTCACGCGGAATGCCGCGCTGCGCATTTTGGGATGTATTTCTTCCGCCTTATCGGCAATTTTTTCCGTCATGCGGAACGCCGCACTACGCATTCTGGGCTGCATCTCGTCCGCCTTATCGGAAACCTTTTCCGCCGCGGATTTTACAACGGGCTGCGCCTTTTCACTTACCGTTTTCGCAACGGAGCTGAGTGCAGCTCCCGCCTTTTCCAGCGCACTGCCAACAGCCCTGCCGATACCGTCCTTTTCCAGTCCCATGCCGTTATGCAGGGTGTTCAGCAGGCGGTCCGCCTCGTCTACCGAAATGATTCCTTTTTCCAGCATATTCAGAATTGCCATACGTTCTTCCTTCATTGTTTTTGCCTCCTTTTTGCAATCGCCATTTCCAACATCATATCTATATTCCTTCGGGCGGATATCACGTTTCCCGAAAGCAAATAAAATGCTTTCCACGATACGGCGGCTGGCCTGTCCGTCCCCGAAAGGATTGCGGGTCTCCGCCATTTTGTCATACGCCGCCTTATTGTCCAAAAGCTCTTTTGCCATACGAAAAATAGTTTCTTCGTCCGTTCCCGCCAGCTTCAGCGTGCCTGCCTCCACGCCTTCCGGTCGTTCCGTCACGTTGCGGAGCACAAGCACAGGCTTGCCCATAGAGGGAACTTCCTCCTGCAAACCGCCGCTGTCCGTCAGCACCAAACAGGAACGGCTCATCAGGTTATGCATATCCTTCAAATTTAACGGCTCCGTCAGATGAATACGGGGATGGCTCCCCAGCATTTCATGCACAGGCTCCCATACAGCGGGATTTTTATGCACCGCATAAACGACCTCCGTATCGGAATAGTCCTCCACCAGCCGCAGCAATGCGCGGCAGATATTTTGCAGGGGTTCGCCAAGGTTTTCCCGCCTGTGCGCCGTTACTGCAAGTACGCGTTTGTTTTCAAAGTCAATTTTATTCAGCGTTTCCTCCGAAAAAACGTAATTCGGCTCAATGGTGTGCGCCAAAGCATCAATGACGGTATTTCCTGTGATAAAAATGCTGTCCGCCGGAATGTTTTCGCGGAGCAGATGCTCTTTCGCCAAAGGCGTCGGCGCAAAATGCAGGTCTGTCAAAGCCCCTGTCAGGCGGCGGTTCATTTCCTCCGGAAAAGGTTCATATTTGTTGTAAGTACGCAGGCCCGCCTCGACATGCCCGACTTTTACCTGATTATAATACGCCGCCAGTGCCCCTGCAAACGTTGTAGAGGTATCGCCATGCACAAGTACAAGGTCCGGCTTTTCTTTTGAGATGACCTCCTCCAGCCCTGTCAGGGCGCGGGTGGTGATGCCCGCAAGCGTCTGGCGGCTCTGCATGATATTCAGGTCATACTGGGGGTGCAGGTCAAAGATCTCCAGCACCTGGTCGAGCATTTCTCTGTGCTGTGCCGTAACGCAGACGATACTTTCGATTCCTGGCGTTTTTTCCAGCTGTTTTACGAGCGGAGCCATTTTAATGGCCTCCGGCCGCGTGCCGAACACGCTCATTACTTTTATATTCTCCATGATGCAATCTCCTTAATAAAAACCTAAAGACCACGGGACTCTGTCCCGCACCCTGCAAGGGGCACGCCCCTTGACCCTTTTGTTTGAAAACTGTATTTCCGCGGGGATTCTGTCACCAGCGGGAAGCAAACCAAATCAATATGCCGAACAGGAGCGACAATGCGGCTGCCGCCTGTATGCCTTCGCTGTTTACGTCAATTTTATCCTCCGGCGTGCCGTCATGCACGCCGCGCACAATTTTCTCCACCGCCCCAAGCAGGGCAAACACAAACCAGCTGGCCAACAACAGTAAAATCAAAAATCCCAGAACTGCAACAAAAATCATTTCATCAGTACTCCTTTTCCCTGCGGGATTATCTTCCAATTCCAAATATCAGCACAAATACCGCATAACAGCTCCAGATAAACACCAGAAGGGAAATCATTGCGACAATGACATTCCCTGCATATCCTGCTTTTTCGCCTTTTGCGGCTGCGTTGGCAATTTTTTCAACCGCCTTCAGCGGGGAGGTAACCAGCCCATAAGCAGACACCAGCAAAAGTACAAGATAGAAAAAAACATTACCCAGCCCCCTTTTCTATTATATCGGCCAAATATTTGAAATCATGAAAATACAGACCAGTGCGGAAAAAACCGCTGTGACCAGTTCTGCCGTATATTCGGCTTTTTCACCCCTTACTGCCGCATTGGCGATTGCCTCAGCCGCCCGCAAAAGCGACCCTATCAGCCCGCCCAGTGCAATTACCAAAATCAAGATATAAAATGCCCTCATATTTTCTTTTCCTCTCTCTTGTTCCCTCCGCCGTGCGGCAAGCACGGCGGCAATCCGGGTCAAGGGCTGGCAAGCCCTTGCGGAGGTTTGGAGGCAGAGCCTCCAAGGCTCTTTTTACCTCACCGTATTCGTCAGCGTCCCGATGCCCTCAATCTCGCACTTCACCACATCGCCCTGCTTCATAAATTTCGGCGGTTCAAAGCCCATGCCGACCCCTGCGGGCGTTCCCATAGCGATAATCGTTCCCGCCTGTAATGTCATGCCCTGCGAAAGCTCGCTGATAACCTTTGCAATGCCGTTAATCATCAGCCCTGTATTGCTGTCCTGCCGCAATTCTCCATTGATATAGGAACGGATTGCCAGCGCGGGCGGGTTCTCAAATTCATTTTTTGTTACAATCCATGGCCCAACAGGCGTGAAATCGTCCAGACCCTTGCCGAAATACCACTGTTTATGCGCGGTCTGCAAATTCCGCGCGCTGATATCATTCAAAACCGTATAGCCGAATACATATTCAAACACATCGCTCTCCGCGACATTTTTCGCATCCTTCCCAATAATAACCGCAAGTTCCGCTTCGTAGTCCAGCCCCTCCACAATGTCGAAATGCCCGTCAATTTCCTCTCCGTCCGCAACGGCACGGTTCACCCGCTTGGAAAAATAAATCGGCACAGGGCGTTCTCCGCCAAAAGCTTCATCGTGGAACCGCGCGGCTTCCTCCGCGTGCGCGTAATAATTGATGCCCAGACAAATCACGTCCTGTCTGGGAAACGGAATCGGCGCAAGCAGCTTTACATCGCTGAATGGGATCCCTTCCATCAGTTCTTTGTTGCGGTCCAGCTTTTCCAGCTTTTCAGGCGTGGCGCAGCTTAAAAATTCATTCATATCCGCAACGCCCCAGCCCAAATAGTTTACCGGAACGACCTCAGAGCCATCGTTTTTCAATACGCCGACGGCTTCATTGCCGGCATAGGTGTATGTTAAAAGTTTCATGATTCGGAAAGCCTCCTTTATCTGGCAGAATAAATGCTTATCCTTTATCATACCACAAAAGAATATTTTTAGAAAGCAAAATGTTTTTCTTAACGTTCATACGCACGCAAGGTACACCGTTTGAATGCCTCCCAATACTCGTAAGGGATTCTCAGCTTCCCAAGTCCGCGTCCCAGATGTATATCAGGCTTGTTTTCCCCATGAAAATCACTGCCGCCAGAGGGCAGGAGCCCCACACGCGCTGCAAGCCGCCTCATTGCTTTTGTCTGCGCGGGCGTATAAGTGGAATACATGCATTCCATACCGTCCAGGCCTTCGGAAGCAAGCTCCCGGCAAAGCTCCTCAAGCTGTGTTTCCGAAAGGGCGTACAGCGTCGGGTGCGCAAGAACCGCCGCGCCCCCTGCCTGCTTAATTGTCTGGATACAACGGGCAGGCGTAAGAAATTCGCGCTCCGCATAGCCCGGCATGCCCGGCGAAAGATAGCGGAAAAAAGCGTCCTTCCGTGTTTTGATATAGCCTTTTTCCAGCAGGACATTGGCAAAATGCGCCCGCGTAATGATTTCGCCGCCCGCATTCGCGGCAACCTCCTCCAGCGTAACAGGCAGTCCGGCGGCTGTCAGCTTCCGCGCCATTTTTTCATTGCGCCGACTGCGGCTTTCGCGGATTTCCTCCATGCGCTCCTGCAAAACAGGGGCGGAGGGGTCAAACCCAAGCCCGACAATATGGATTTCCGGACGGCTGTACTTCGGCCAGAGCGCGGCAAATTCTACGCCGGGCACAGTTTCCACGCCATGCTTCGCGCCCGCCTCCATAAAAAGGGCAATTCCGTCAATGGTATCATGGTCTGTCAGGGCAACGGCCGAAAACCCTTCTTTTTTCGCCAGCAATACAATGCCTTCCGGCGAAAACGTGCCATCTGAACAATAAGAATGTGTATGCAGATCAATAAAAGACATATCCTCACCCTTTCTGTAAAGACTTTATACCACATATTATACCAGATACCACCCGAAATGCACAGGACAGACCATATGTTCCGCCAGAGAAACGGGCAAATCCTGTCTGAAAGTTCTGGCGTCTGCGTTTCTCCTGTCGAAAAAGAACTGCGGAAACTGCAAGATAAAACTGGATTTTAACAGAACGATGTGGTATGATGTGATATCATAATTTTCTGCTATGGCAGATTCACCCATTTTCAGAGAACAAGGAGGCGGATTTTATGGATGAAAATGCGTTGCTGAAACTTGCGCTTGACGCAGGCGAAATCATGCTGACCTCCGGCGCAGAAACGCACCGTGTAGAGGATACCATGCATCATATCCTTTCTGTATCCCATAACACAGAGGCGGAGGCTCTGGCGATGTCCACACTGCTCATTGTCAGCCTTCCCAGCGAAAAAAGAGGCTCCCTGACGCTGACGCGCGGTGTTCACAGCCGTTCTGTGAATTTCCAGAAAATCTGCGAAGTCAATGCGCTTTCGCGTGACTTTGTTTCCGGCAGGCTCTGCCTTGCGCAGACGGTACAGCGTATCGAGGAAATCCGCAACGCGCCCAGCTTTTCTCCGCTCCTGCGGATATTCTGCTACGGCATTGCCGCAGGCGGATTCACCATTGTGCTGAACGGCACGCCCTCGGACGGCCTGGCTGCTTTTTTCTGCGGCGTACTGATTGGGATCATGATTATACTGTTAGGTCAGCGGCAGACTCCATATTTTTTCACCTCCCTGCTGGGCGGATTTCTTTCTGGCGTGGCAGCTTCCCTGTTCCACCGGATCCTGCCCTCCGCCGGTATGGATATGATTATCGTTGGCAGCATTATGCCGCTGCTGCCGGGTATTACAATGACGAACGCTATACGCGATATCATGGAAGGGAATTTTATCAGCGGCAATTCCAAGCTGGTCGAAGCACTTCTGGTTGCCTTTGCCATAGCGGGCGGTGTTGGCTTTGGCGTGAGCCTGTTTGCGTAATGAGGGAGGGGTTTGAATGGTAATAATTCTGCTGCAAAGCATCTTATCCGCATTTGCCTGCGCGGCGTTTTCCGTTGTTTTTAACGCGCCTCGGCGAGAGCTGTTCTGGTGCGGGCTGAACGGCGGGCTGGGCTGGCTCGTTTATTCCCTGCTCATGGCAAAAAGCAATCACGCCGTTTCGGCAACGCTTGCCGCCGCAGCCGCTGTGACTCTGGCTGCGCGCCTGCTCTCCTACCACAGGCAGGCTCCCTCCACGTTGTACCATATCCCCGGCATTCTGCCGCTTGTACCAGGTATGGCAGTCTATCACGCTATGCAGGCGGCAATCCAGGGCTTCATATTGGAAACCTATTCCAACGCCCTGCTTGCATTGAAGCTCGCCGGGGCCATCGGCGTCGGGTCTATCCTGATTCTGGTACTGCCGTATTCGTTTTTTGAGCTGATTCCCCGGAGGGAGAAACCAAATAAAAAAGCATAATACTCTGTTATTCCGCAAAAGCACGCTGTCCTGCTTTCGCGGCGTTGCTTTTCTGTCCTGCCCTAACCGCTGTCAGATACAAGACAGCCGCAAGCAGTGTGGACAGGATATCTGCCGCAGGCTGTGCCCAGACAAGTCCCTCTGCCCCCAGAGCCGCCCTCAGCAAAAACAATGACGGAATATAAACCAGTCCCTGTCTGCTCAGATTGATAACCAAAGACGGCAGAGCCGCACCCATCGCCTGCAAAGCATTGCTGAGTACATAAAACACACCGAACAGCACGCCTGTGCTCAATAAAATCTGCGCGAAGCTGACCGCATACGAAAATGCCTCCGCATCTGTCAGAAACGCACTGACAATCTGCTCCGTAAACAGCCAGCAAAGCCCCGTCATTGCCGCGCCCAGCAATAAAGCGAAACCAAGGGAAAATCTCAGGATTTTACTGTACCGCTCCCATAACCTCGCGCCGATGCAGTATCCCAAAAGCGGCTGTACACCCTGCCCGATACCCATTGAAAGCATTCCCGTAATCATCGTGACCTTCATTGCTACGCCAATCCCCGCAACTGCCATATCGCCATATCCTGCCATCATGCTGTTCATGATAATCTGCGAAACGCTCATCAGCACTGGCGCAAGCGCGCCGGGAATACCAATCGTCAGTACACTCCGGCAGATACCTTCTTTTGCCGTAAAATCCCTGATTTGAATACTCAGCGCGGATTTTCCCCGCAGAAAATACAGAATATAATAGATTGCCGCCGCGCCGCTCCCGATGACCGTTGCCGTCGCCGCGCCGGAAATTTCCCAGCCCAGCCCGAAAATCAGCAATGGGTCAAACGCGATATTCAGCAGGTTCCCGATAACCTGCCCCATCATGGCGCGCCCTGCCTGCCCTTCCGCACGCAGGATATTGGAGAAACAAGTAGATATCATCTGGAACGTACCGCCAAAAGCAACAATGGAGAGGTACCGGCGGGCATACTCCCATGTATCCCCGCTTGCGCCAATCAGTGTCAGAATGTCCTCCATAAAAATCAGCGCCGCGCCGGTAAGTATTATGCCGGAAACCACGCACATCCACATGCAGAACGAGCAGAGCTTTTTCGCGTGCTCCTCCCGTCCTGCACCGATTGCCCGCGAGATGGCGGACGTGCCGCCGACACCAAATATCGTACCAACTGACATAAAAATCAGGAATACCGGCGTAGCCAGCGATACCGCCGCAACCTGATACGCATCATGTGTCTGCCCGATAAAAAACGTATCCGCAAGGTTATAAATCAGAACCATCAGCATCACACCCATTGCCGGAAGGACATTGCGCAGGACTGCCTGCGGAACAGGCAGTGCCCGAAAAGAATCCCCTGTATTTTTTGTTTTTGACATAAATCATTTCCTCCTTAATTCAATAGCAAAATATCAATAGCTTGCTATATTTATGATTGTAAAAATACCGCCCTGCAGGTATTCCCTGCAAAGCGGGGGGTTAATGCATCATATTATTTTTTATGCGTTCCAGCATGGAAAGAAACATCTGTTTTTCCTCCACACTGAAACCGGAATACATGGCGGCTTCGTCTGCATCTTTTTTCTGCTGGGCAACTTTATTGAGTGTTTTCCCTTTTTCCGTCAGCCGGATATACTTGACGCGTTTATCCGAAACATCGCCAAAACTGTCCACGAGGCCATTCCGCTCCATATTCTGCACAATTCTAACCGTTGTGGACTGTGCCACATGCAGAGCTTTTTCCAGTTCTTTCATGGACATCTGGCAGCTGGAATCATTGCTGAGCGTTCGAAGTACAGACGCCTGCGAAAATGTCAGCCCCATCTCCCGTATATTATTGTTCACGCTTTTTTCCAGAGCATCATGTATTTGCTTAAAAAGAAATAAGCTGGGCACACTTTCTGCCATCTAAACTCCTCCTGCAATATCCTATCCCTGCATAGCACTTTTTTACTTTCCTAATAAGCATAACAGTGTTTTCATGCAATGTCAATAGCAAGCTATTATTTTTTCTGTAAATAATCCCCGAAAAAAACAATTCTTCGGGGACATTTTCATGCTGTTCTGTTACATATAAGGGTTGGACCGGCGTTCTTCCGCCAGCGTTGTTGCAGGGCCATGTCCAGGGAATACGTTATATTCCCCCGGCAGGTCGCGCAGACGTTTCAGGGATTCCATCATCTGCCCCCAGTCGCCTGTCTGCAAGTCTGTACGCCCGCAGGAGCCCTGGAACAGGGTATCCCCCGAAAACAGCGCGTCCCCGCAGAAAAAGCAAATACTGCCTTCCGTGTGCCCCGGCGTAAGCATCACGCGGAATGTCAAAGAGCCGACCTGCACCTCGTCCCCTTCATTTACGAGTATTTCCGGATGGACTGTAATCGGGCTGCCGCCCCAATGCAGAGAATAATTCACAGATGCGTCCATCAGCACACGCGTTTCCTTCGCACCGCCCACAACTGTACAGCCATATTTTTCCTTCACCGCCGCTACCGCGCCAATGTGGTCAAAATGTCCATGTGTCAGCAAAATATGCGTTGGCTTTAAGCCGTTCTGCTCGATATAGGAAAACAAAGGCTCGGGATTTCCGTCGCAGTCAATCAGGGCGCAGACGCCCGCCTCATCTGATACAATATAGCAATTCGTGCCGACAGAGCCCGAAGCATAACAAGCAATTTTCATTTCCATTCCTCCTGTGTCAGTCTTTTCGCGCCCCTTCCTTGCGGGACGATTACCGCCATTGTATCATAAGTTCGGGCACGCGCCAAGGGCATTGGAAAAAAATCTCTTCTCCGGAGCCTGTCCTTCCGCCATATCCTATTATATAATGCAGAAGAAAGGCATAGAGTTGTTTAATTTTCAATATGAATGGCTGCCTTCCTCGTCTATATCCCCAAAGCGGTATACCACAGGCTTCGGCAGGGAAGGCCCCTGTTTTTCGTCCAAAGCCTCCATCCGGCGGTTAAACTTTTCCTCCGACGGCGCATATTCCGCACAGGCAGCCCCCTGCGCCAGATGCAGCACTGGGGAAAGGCACTTTTCGTCCTCCCAATGCTCGCAGTAAAAACGGTCACAATATATAACGCGATGCATAATACGCCCCCTTATGGGAATAAAATTGAAATTAAAGTTGTTTTTCAATTTATATAGTAAATCTATTTACAGATTACTATAAAAGTTACTCTTTTGACAAGAGGTGATTACAAAATGGCTAATTTTATTCCTAAGCCCTATAAAACAGAACAGGTTACAATACGCCTGCCGCTGGACAGGCTGTCTATGGTAGACGACCTTGCGGGACGTTACAATCTCAGCCGCAGCGCATTTATCAATCAATGCGTCGAATATGCACTGGATAATTTTCATGAGATGGAAATTCACGAAGAAAAGTGAAAACAGGAAACCCGAATGCGGAAGTGGCCCATTTGCAATACTTATAAAATACGCGTCAGGACACTCCTTCTGAACGTTTTGCTCTTTCCAAATAAAACAAAACCTGTTATAGTGATACTATAACTATTATCTTCGGCAGACATAAGGAGGAGATTATTATGGCAACACCCCATATTTCCGCAAAGGAAGGCGATTTCGCCAAAACCGTACTGATGCCCGGCGACCCGCTCCGCTCAAAATTCATTGCAGAAACATTTTTGGAGAACCCCGTGCTGGTGAATAACGTGCGCGGCGTACAGGGTTATACAGGAACCTACAAAGGCACAAAGGTATCCGTCATGGCAAGCGGCATGGGCATTCCCGCCATCGGCATTTACAGCTATGAACTGTTTTCGTTCTACGGCGTGGAAAATATCATCCGCATCGGCTCTGCCGGCGCAATCAGCGACAAACTGGAACTGCGCGATATCGTAGCCGGTCTGGGCTCCAACACCAATTCTAATTTTGCCGCGCAGTATGGTCTGCCGGGTACACTTGCCCCCACAGCGGATTATGAACTGCTTGCCACTGCAGCAGAATCCGCAAAAGAGCTGGGGCAGGAACTGAAGGTTGGCAATATCCTTTCCGCCGATACCTTCTATGACGATTTAGGCATGGACGTTATGAAGAAATGGGCAAAAATGGGCACACTGGCTGTTGAAATGGAATCCGCCGGCCTTTACCTTACGGCAGCAAGGCTGGGCAAGCGCGCGCTGACACTTGTTACCATTTCCGACAAGCCCTTTACAGGCGAAGCAACAACAGCGGAGGAACGCCAGAACACATTTACGCAGATGATGGAAATTGCACTGGAAACGGCTGTTAAAATGGACAAAAAATAAGCCTGCCGGATATCCCCATATCCGAATGATGCCCCACACGAAAAGGTTTTCCCATGCCGACTGCAAGGGGAAACCTTTTTCCAAAAAAGTTAAGAATTATGTAAATCAATACTCATACAGCCAGTTCCAGATGAAATCGGAAACAAAGACCTCCAGAAAAAACGCCGCCGCCCAGACTATTGCCGCTGCGTGCCATGGGGAAGCTGTATGTGCGCCCAGCGTCCTGCCGCGGAGCAGTAACCGCCAAACCATCCAACCCACAACAGCCCCAAACGTATTCATAATCAGGTCGTTGATATCCGTCACCCGCCAGCAAAACAGCTGACTGCACTCAATCAGCAGGGAAAGCAGGAATCCATAACCCGCCGTTTCCTTCAACTTGCCGTATTTCTCCCAAACCAGCGGCAGCAATAAACCCGCTGGTACAAACATAATGATGTTCAGCACATTATGCACCCTTTCCGGCCAGAGATGGTAAAACGGGATCATTTGCAGGTTAGGATCAAACGTCAGGTATTGCAGGCTTGGCAGGCCCGTCACCGCCGCCACGCAGCACAGATACAGTACAAAAACCAGAAACCCTGCCGCCAGCTTCCATGCGCCCTTTCCTTCCTTCCGGAAAAACCTGACAGCCCAGCACACCAGAAACGGCAGCGCAGCAATTATATAAAACGAACCTTCCAGCCCCATCATAACTAATCGCGAATACATCTTTTTTCTCCTTCCTTCATCAATATACCCTCTTTTTCCCCAGTATACCATGACAAAGTTAAGAGCCTCTTGCGATAATCTTACGGTTTTATTAAGGCCTGATCTGTCCCAGCCTGACCGGAATCTCTATCTGCACAATAGCGTCCTCCTCCCGTTCGACAACATTCTCATTCAACACGACTTCATACGAAAAACCGTAAAACGTCATTCCCTGCTTTTCCGCATAGGAAAGGATTTCCCGATAACGTATATCCATATCCTCCCAGGGCCCTCTGTAAAAAGCGCGGAGGTATGTTCCGGCAGGCTGGACGTGCAGCCCTGACCGCCGGATAGGAAACGGGATTTCAATAAAAAGACTTGGATAGTCCTCAAAGTTTCCTGCGTACAGGCTTTCAACGGCAATCATAGAACCATAGGACGCATCATGCAGATAGCTCAACTGATATTTTTTCGTTTCATCAGTAATCATCTCCACCGCTTTCTCAAAAGACGTGTCCGCACTGAGCTCAACTGTCACGAGCCGCCGCCCCTTCTTTTCCACAATGCTGATTTCTTCCAAATCCATCGAAAGCAATGTCTGCATATTCCGCCTGTGCTTCGCCAGCGTTTCACGCACCGCCTTTTTATGGCTGATTTCGCGGTCAAGCTCCTCAATTTTTTCCCCCAGCAGCTTCTCCATGCTGGCGGCAGAGCGTTCCTGCATGAATGCCTTGATTTCTTTTACAGAAACACCCATCTCCCGCAAAAGGAGTATTGTTTCCAGCGTCTGGCTCTGCTGGTAACTGTAATAGCGGTATCCATTTTGGGAGTTGACGGCGGCAGGGCGGAACAGCCCGACTTCATCATACCACATCAGTGTTTTTTTGTTCACGCCATGCAGGGCGGCAAACTGCCCGATGGGCAGCAGCTTATCTTTTTTCTCCATATTTTCAAATCTCCTCTTGACTGTACAGTTACTGTACGGTTTATTATAATCCATATCAATCGGAAACGCAAGAAACCAAAGGAGGAAATTATGGAAAAACAAAATGCTTACAGCCGGCCTGTCACGCTGGGGAATATACTGCGCTTCGCGGTTCCAACCATCGTAATGTCGGTTTTTATGTCCTTTTATACGATGGTAGACGGGCTTTTCGTGTCGAACCTCATCGGTACGGACGCGCTTTCCGCAATCAATCTGGCTGCGCCGGTCATACAGCTTGTGACCGCAGTTTCCTCCATGCTGGCGACGGGCGGCAGCGCGGCAATCATGCGGAAGATGGGGGAAGGGAAGGAGGATGAGGCAAGGCAGGATTTCACATTCCTGATACTGGTGAATGTCATCGTTGGCCTGCTTATGTGCGGCATAGGGTATGCCCTGATGGGGAGGTTTTTCAGCGGCATGGGGCTTTCCGCAGAGGTGTCGGGCTACTGCACGGAATACCTCGGCCATTACCTGCTGTTCACTGTACCGATTTTGCTGATGTATAATTTTTCGCTCTATATGATTGCCGCAGGAAAGGCAATATTATCGCTTGCCTGCTCGGTGGCGGGCGGCGTGCTGAATATCGCGCTGGATTACATATTGATCGCCATATGCCAGATGGGGATTGCCGGGGCGGCCATCGCAACGGGGCTGGGGTACTCCGTCACAGCTGCCGTCGGGCTGTTTATATTCAGCCGGAGGGGAAGCCTCCTGCATTTCAAAAAGCCTGTGCCACGCTTCCGCGTGCTGCTGGACGCGTCCACGAACGGCTGCTCGGAAATGGCGTCCGCCCTCGTAACTGGCATCATTGCACTGCTGTTCAACTGGACAATGCTGAAATATGTTGGAGAAAACGGTGTTGCCGCCGTAACAATTATCATGTATGTCCTGATGTTCACCAGTTCGCTTTACACAGGCTATTCTTATGGCGTTGCGCCTATGGCAAGCTATTATTACGGCGAAGGAAACCGTGAAAAGCTGAAAAAGCTGGTTTCCCTCAGTCTGAGGACGATTGCCGTAATTTCCATTGCGACAGTCGCACTTTCCCTTGCCGTAACAGAGCCGCTTGTGGCAGTGTTCACCCGTCCCAATAATCCGGTCTATGAGCTTGCCGTAGCAGGGAACCGTATCTGCTCCATCGCGCTGTGCTTCATTGGATTTAATATTTTTTCCAGCGGGCTGTTCACCGCGCTTTCCAACGGCATCGTGTCAGCTGTCCTTGCGTTTTCGCGTTCCTTCGTGTTCATGCTGATTGCCATGCTGACGCTTCCGGCACTGTTCGGCGTAACCGGCGTATGGCTGGCAACGCCCGCCGCGGAATTTATGGCGGTGCTGCTGTCAATAGCAATGCTATTGAAATATCGGAAACGGTATGGGTATTAAAAACCTGTCCGTTATGCATCTTATTTACGGATAGGCTCTTAAAAAGGACTTTTCCCTTCCCGCTTGCTTTTCCCGCCGCTTTGTGATACAGTTAGCGCAACAAGAAAGCAACACATTTGAAGGAGGAAACACAGTTATGTGCGGTATTTGCGGCTTTACAGGGCGTCTGGCGACGTCTGAAGAAATATTGGAACGCATGAAATCGAAAATCATACACCGCGGCCCTGACAGCGGCGGTTCACATATTGACGACGGCGTATCTATGGGCTTCCGCCGGCTGAGCCTGATTGACCTGGAGGGCGGGCACCAGCCCATTTATAACGAAACCCGCGACATGGTTATTACGTTCAACGGCGAAATCTACAACCATCTGGAGCTGCGCGAGGAACTTATCGCCAAAGGGCACGTCATGAGCAGCTGCGCCGACACGGAGGTCCTTCTGCACGGCTATGAGGAATACGGCGAGGCCCTTCTGCCCCGCCTGCGCGGAATGTTTGCCTTTGTCATCTGGGACGCAAAGACGCAGACCCTTTTCGGCGCACGCGATTTCTTCGGCATCAAGCCCTTTTACTATACTGTACAGGACGGACAGTTTATTTACGGCTCCGAAATCAAGAGCATATTGGAATACCCCGGATTCCAGCGGGAGGTCAACCCTGACGCGCTGGAAAATTACCTGACATTCCAGTACAGCGTACTTCCCGAAACCTTTTTCAAGGGAGTTTTCAAACTGCCTCCCGCCCATTGCTTTACCTTCCGTAACAGCACGTTGGAAATCAAGCGTTATTGGGAGCCGGTATTTGCGCCAGACCACGAAAAGCCTTTGGAGGAATTTGTGGAAGAAATTGACGCGGCAATGCAGGATTCCATACAGAAGCATAAAGTCAGCGATGTGGAAGTCGGTTCCTTCCTTTCCAGCGGGGTAGACAGCTCCTATGTCGCGGCATGTTTCCATGGGGACAAGACCTTTACCGTAGGCTTTGATTACGAAAAATATAACGAAACCGACTATGCAAAAGCCCTTTCCGAAAAAATCGGCATCGATAATTACAGCAAGCTGGTTTCCAAAGAGGAATACTGGGACGTAATTCCCAAGGTGCAGTATCATATGGACGAGCCTTTAGCTGACCCTTCCGCCATTGCGCTCTATTTCGTCAGCCAGACAGCGGCGAAACATGTCAAATCCGCCATGAGCGGCGAAGGGGCAGACGAATTTTTCGGCGGCTATAACATTTACCATGAGCCTCACGACCTTTTGCCGCTGACGCGTCTGCCGCGCCCTGTACGCAAAGGGCTGGGCGGTATTGCAAAGCGTCTGCCGAAGATGAAGGGGAAAAACTTCCTGATACGCGGGAGCAAGGACTTGCAGGAGCGGTTCATCGGCAATGCCTTCATGCTGAATGAGGAGGAGCGGGAATGCATATTGAAGCATCCTACAGGGCGTTACCCGCATACAGAATTGACAAAACCGTATTATGACAAAGTGCGGGATCTGGACGACGTGACAAAAATGCAGTATATCGACATCCATTTCTGGCTGATTGGGGATATCCTGCTGAAAGCGGATAAAATGAGCATGGCGCACTCCTTAGAGGTACGCGTGCCGTTCCTGGACAGGGCAGTATTCGATATTGCGCGCACGATACCGACGAAATACAAGGTTAACAAAGAAAATACGAAATACGCCATGCGGCAGGCGGCGCACAGGCATCTGCCGGACATGGTGGCGGAGAAAAAGAAACTGGGTTTCCCTGTGCCCATCCGCATCTGGCTGAAAGAAGACGAATACTACAACAAAGTCAAAGCGGCGTTTACCAGCCCTGCCGCACAGGAGTTCTTCAAAACAGAGGAAATCGTGAAATATCTGGACGAGCACCGCGCGGGGAAAGCCGACAACAGCCGGAAGATTTGGACGATTTACATGTTCCTTGTCTGGCACAAAGAATTTTTTGAGTAAAAAAATGAAAACCGCGGGACGCTGTCCCGCACCCTGCAAGGGACATTGTCCCTTGACCCTTTTTCCGCCGCATTTCCATGCGGCTGGGAAACAAATATCCTGAAACGAATCACCCTCGGACTTTGTCCGAGGGTGCAATAAAGTTTAGGGTCAATCCCTTTTCAAAGGGATTGTGGGAGTTTGAGGGCAAGGCCCTCAAGGTTCGGAATCTTTTCACAGCCCCGGCACACTGATACTGCTGTCTGAAACATGAATCCCTTCCACGTCAGGTTCCTCCAATACCTTCAGGATTTCCTGCGGCGTACCGTAGCAGACAAAGCCATACGTATTTACGCCATTTTTCTCCACATATTCCAGCATTTCTTCATCCCGTATCTGATAATCCATTTTTTTGTTATAAAAATCCTTATGGTCAATGGTATAGTGCAGGAGCGATTTGAAATGCCCGCTGAGGACTTCCGCAACTGGTTCGTCTTTGTGCAGATTGATTTCATAATAAGGATAACGTTCATCTACTTCGTTGAGCATCCAGCCGTCCCCACTTACACGGAAGCCTGCCATTGGGAACAACTGCGTATCCTCCGGCGCAGTCCGCACCGCCGTCCAGCCAATCCACGTGCCATCTTCTCTCCGCTCTATTTTTTCGCAGAACGCCGCAAGTTCCTCCATATCCCAATCCCTGCTCAGGGAAATATACGCCTCCAGCCGGATATACTCCGGCAGTTTTTCCAAAACCGCCCGTGCTGACTCTACGTCACGGATTATTCCGTCCTGTGAAGGTTCCTCCCTGAAACCATATTGGCTGCGGCTGAAAATACCTCCCACGCAACTCTGTAAAAAAAAGTCCTGCCGCAGTTCGATTTTGTTCCGCGTAACCACCCCATAGGAATAGCTGTTTTCCACACGGGAATAATCCCACTGCTGAAGCGTCAGGTCATACCTTCCCCAGCCCTGCTCCCTGACATATACGCCGTCCATGCGCATTTCCGGCATCGTAAGCTCCGAAATAACGGCAATATGGCTGTTAATCTTTTGAGTAGAGAAATCCTCCGTATCAGGATTATACACCTCTGTCGGGTCATACCACAGCCGCTTGCTGATAGCAGGTTCAAAATAACACGCCGCCGCAATCACGCCGCACGCCACGCCCGCCGCAAGGCAGACCAGCACAGCATTCCGCTGTTTGATATTCCGGCGAATTTTTTTCAGTTCTCCCTCTGCCGCTTCTGCTTTCGGCTGTTCCTCCTGTGGAAAATCCTGCTCCAGCATATATTCAGTCAGTGCGTCGAATTTTTCCAGCTCCCGTTCCGCCTGTTCCCGTTCCTCAGGCGTTGCACTGCCATTCTTATATTTTCCCAATAATTCCCTAAATGTCATAGCCATCCGCCTCCAATTCTTTTTTCAGCCGCACCCGCGCGCGGCACAATGCCGTTTTTGCCGCCCCGTAAGACAATCCCATAAATTCCGCCGCTTCTTTCAGTGATACCCCGCCGAAGTAAAACAGTGTCAGCAGTTCCCTGTACTGCGCTGGCAGCGCCTCTACCGCGCGGTACAGCCGCTGGTTCCCTTCTTTTTTCAGCACAGCGGCAAGCGCGTCCTCCGGCACTGTACCCATAGCCTCCTGCCATTCCGCCGCAGGGCGGCGTTTCCTGCGGCGCACTTCGTCCAGAAAAAGGTTGCGGCAGACGCGCAGAAGCCAGTAAAGGAACCCCTGCCCGCCGTCCTCCAGCGTCAGTATCGCTTTTTCAAAGGCTTCGCTGACAATATCCTCCGCCCAGCTCTTTTCTCTGCAAAGAGAAAGGGCGTAAAGATACGCTCGATGGTAATATTTTCCGTATAATTCTGCCAGAAGTTCATCCCGCATTTTCCCGCCCCCTTTCTTTCTATATGATAAACGAATCCGCCTGCAAAAAGTTACAGCAAAATGTGTATTTTCTGTAAAAAAATAATCTCCCGCCGCATTGTCAACCCACTGTTCCGGAAACTCCTCCCGGTTCTGAACCGGTTTTTGAAGTTTTCGGGCAAACCTTCGCCCTTTTTTCCCGAAAAACCGACGAATTACACAAAAAGACAAAAAAACGAAATGTACCCTTGAACGGGTGGCTGTTTGGTGTTAAAATCGTATGCAATACACAAAACGGTCAAACAATCATATCAGGAGGAGAATCGACATGGCAACTTATTTCACAGAACCTTCCAGAACCTTCAGCGAATTCCTGCTCGTTCCAGGCTATTCTTCCAAAGAATGCATGGTAGACAACGTGAGCCTGAAAACACCTGTGGTAAAATTCAAAAAAGGCGAAAAACCCGCTCTGGAGATGAATATTCCGCTGGTTTCGGCAGTCATGCAGGCCGTTTCCGATGATAAAATGGCAGTCGCACTGGCAAAGGAGGGCGGCATTTCCTTCATTTTCGGCTCCCAGACCATCGAAAATCAGGCGGCTATGGTTGCCCGCGCAAAAGCATATAAGGCAGGCTTTGTCATGAGCGATTCCAATATCAGCCCGGAAAGCACATTGCAGGATATCCTAGACCTGAAAGCGCGGACAGGCCACTCTACCGCCGCGGTCACGACAGACGGCACCGCACAGGGCAAGCTGGTAGGCCTTGTAACAAGCCGTGATTACCGCATCAGCCGTATGGAACGTGATATGAAAGTAAAAGAATTTATGACTCCTCTCGACCAGCTCATCTGCGCGCCGGAAGGCACAACGCTGAAAGAAGCCAACAACATCATCTGGGACAATAAAATCAACCAGCTCCCGATTCTGGACGCGGAAGGACGCCTGCAATATCTGGTATTCCGTAAAGATTATGACAGCCATAAAGAAAACACAAACGAACTGCTGGATTCCCAAAAGCGTTACGTTGTGGGCGCGGGCATCAATACACGGGATTACAAAGAGCGCGTTCCGGCTCTGGTAGAAGCCGGCGCAGATATCCTCTGCATCGATTCCTCCGAAGGATACAGCGAATGGCAGAAGATGACACTGGACTGGGTGCGTGAAACCTATGGCGACAGTGTAAAAATCGGTGCGGGCAACGTAGTAGACGCAGAAGGCTTCCGTTTCCTTGCGGAATGCGGTGCGGATTTCGTAAAAATCGGCATCGGCGGCGGTTCCATCTGCATCACGAGGGAGCAGAAAGGCATCGGCCGCGGACAGGCTTCGGCAGTCATTGAGGTTGCGGCGGCGCGTGACGAATATTTTAAGGAAACGGGCATCTATATCCCCATCTGCTCCGATGGCGGCATCGTATACGATTACCATATGACGCTCGCGCTGGCGATGGGTGCGGATTTCATCATGCTGGGCAGATATTTCGCGCGGTTTGACGAAAGCCCGACAAACCGCGTCAACATCAACGGGAACTACATGAAAGAATACTGGGGCGAAGGCTCCGCGCGTGCGCGCAACTGGCAGAGGTACGACATGGGCGGCGATGCAAAGCTTTCCTTCGAAGAAGGCGTGGATTCCTATGTGCCTTATGCCGGAAGCCTGCATGATAATGTAAATCTTTCTCTGAAAAAGGTAAAATCTACCATGTGCAACTGCGGGGTACTTTCCATTCCGGAGCTCCAGCAGAAAGCAAAAATCACCGTAATTTCCACCACAAGCCTTGTGGAAGGCGGCGCGCATGACGTACTGCTCAAAGACAGCGGGAATTACAAGAGCTAAGGATAAGACTGCGGGGCTTTGCCCCACACCCCACAAGCCCTTTGAAGAGGGCTTGACCCCAAACTTTATTGGGCAAAACACTCGTTTTGCCATAGCTTTTATTTGAATATATCCTTGGAATGTTCTGCTTGCCAAATTCTCTTGGCAGTACGAACCATTGACTCATTTTCCGGCACGCTTTGCGTGCCGGAATTTTTATCTGCGGTAGGGATTTTCAAAGCCCGGGCAAAGGCTGCTTTCGCTCCATTCCAGCATTGCAGTCAGCACGGGGACAAAGCTCTCCCCCATTTCCGTCAGGGAATATTCCACCTTTGGAGGAATTTCCTGATATACCTTTCTGTGCAGGAACCCGTCTTTTTCCAGTTCCCGAAGCTGTTTTGTCAATGTAGACTGCGTAATACCGTCCAGCCTGCGCATCAATTCCCCAAAACGCTGGACCTTATAAAACGCGATATACCATAATATCAATATCTTCCATTTCCCGCCAATTACAGCCTGTAACCTGCTCATCGGTTCACAGCGGGCAACTGCCGCTTCGCTTTTGAATTTATTCCCTGTCATTCCATATCCCTTCTTTCAAAAAAAGTATATGCCAGGACAAAGCAAAAAACAAGATACGGTCTTTTTCTGCTGTTGGTACAAAAAAGGATACTGATACTAAAAAATGACAGTACTTGTAAAGCCGGAGCGGTTTTTGTATCCTAATGGCAGAAAATATGAAAGGGGAAATGAATATGCACTTTACCGGAACAATCTGGCGGCCGCCTTACGAGGCTTCCTCCCTGCTTTTGGAGGCAACCGCAGGCTGCACGCACCATAAATGCAAATTCTGCACGCTTTATAATGACCTGCCATTCTCATTCAGGATGTCAACGCTTGCAGACATGGAAGAGGACCTACGGGAGGCGCGGGCACAGCTGCGGCTTTGGAACAAACACGAAATCAAGCGGGTGTTTCTGGTCGGGGCGAACCCGTTCGTACTGAAAGCGGAACGCCTGCTGGAAATTGCTGAGCTGATACGCGGATATTTCCCGTCGAACCGGACAATCGGCTGTTTCGCAAGGGTAACGGACATTACACTGAAGACTGACGCCGAGCTTTTGGAACTGCGGAAAGCCGGATATGACGGCATCACCATCGGCGTGGAAACCGGCGACGATGACGCCCTGAAATTCATGAACAAGGGCTACTGTGCGCAGGAAATCCTGACGCAGTGCAGACGTCTTGACGCGGCAGATTTTTATTACAATTTCTTTTATCTGGCAGGGATTTCCGGAGCAGGGAACGGGGAACGCGGCGCGAAAGCAACTGCCGCGCTCTGCAACCAGCTCCACCCCAAAATCATCGGCACAAGCATGCTGACTGTCTATCCCGAATCCAGTCTGTATCAGGAAATAAAAGCAGGAAACTGGCAGGAGGAATCAGAAGTAGAAAAATACAGGGAACTGCGGGTATTGGCAGAAAGCCTGAAAATCCCTGTCTGCTTCGCCGCCCTGGGTGCGTCCAACGCCATACCCATACAAGGGCATCTGCCGGAAGAAAAGGAAACTGTATTATCCGCTTTGAATCAAATCATCGAAACAGCCGATGAAAATGCTTTACGGGAATACCGGAAAAACCTACGGCATTTGTAAGCAAAAAAAGCGTCCCGCGCCGTATTTGAGGGAGGGGCGGGACGCAAAACAAAAATATGGGAGTTATAAAAACAACGATACCGCACAGTAAACCAGCAGAAGTGCCATAATGGTATTGACTGCTTTGGCATGTGTGGAAAACAGCCTGCGGAACAACGAGCCGAACGCCGACCAGCAGAGCGTGGAAACAAAGCCCATAAATGCCAGCAGTATGGCAAAGGCAGCCAAAGCCGGTATATTCCCGCTGAAATGCGGCAGAATATATGCCTCTATGGACATAATGCCGTAAATGTATATCTTTGGGTTCACAAATTGGAGCAAAAGCCCGGAAACAAAGCCGCTGCGGGAAAAGTCGTCCTGAATATCCGCGCCGCTGCGGAAGGTTTCCCATGCCAGATGCAGCATATACAGCCCGCCTAAAATAAGCATCGGCATCTTGATTTTCGGGATAAACGCTGAAAGAAGGCTGCAAAAAACAGTACAGAGCAGCATCACGATGGAAAAGCCTGCACCTATCCCCAGATTAAACGGGAAGGCTTTCCGGAATCCGAATCGGCTGCCGTTCGACATGGACATGATGTTGTTTGGACCAGGGGTTATGGCTGTCGCGACTGCGTAGGTGAGAAAGGGTATCCAGTGAAACATTAGTCAGTTCCTCCTTCTTAAAAATATCCGCTCTTCATAATTCACATATACTATAATAAGTCTTGTTTTCTGTTTTATCAACAGGAATCCGCAAAATATACCGGCTTTTCTTCCCTGTCCCTTCTAATCGATATTTAACATTCAACCTGCTTGACAAAATCCTCCAAAATAGATATGATAAAGTTTATGGTTTGCGGGAGCAAACTTTTTTTCACTTGAAAGCCATATCCAGCAGAACGGGTTTGGCTTCACGCTGTTTCACATAAGATGAAGGGAGGAAAAATAGTGGAAACAACAAATAAAATGGGTACCATGCCAATCAACCGGCTTCTGCTTTCCATGTCATTGCCTATGGTAGCGGCAATGCTTGTGCAGGCATTATACAACATTGTGGACAGTATGTTCGTGGCACAGCTGAGCGAAAACGCTCTGACAGCAGTATCCCTGGCATTCCCCGTCCAGAACCTGATGATTGCCGTATCGACTGGTACTGGCGTAGGCATGAACGCACTGATTTCCCGCGCATTGGGTGAAGGAAACCGCGAACGGGCGAATCTGATAGCAAACAACGGCGTTTATCTGGCAATTTTCAGTACCATCGCCTTTGCACTGCTGGCATTTTTCGGAAGTGAACTTTTCTTCCGTATGCAGACAGACGACCTCGACATTATCCAGCAGGGTACCATATACATACAGGTTTGCAGCTGCCTTTCCTTCGGCATATTTTTGCAGATTGCCTTTGACCGCATTTTGCAGGCAACAGGGCGCACATTCTACACTATGCTGACACAGGGGCTTGGCGCGATACTGAATATCATTCTTGACCCGATACTGATTTTCGGGCTGTTCGGTCTGCCCAGGATGGGCATTGCAGGCGCGGCTCTGGCAACCGTACTCGGTCAGATGGCTGCGGCGGCTCTCTCTTTATGGTACAACAAAAAGAAAAACGACGATATCGTAATATCTCCAAAAAAATACGGACTTTCCAGTATGGCAATCAAAAAGATTTATGCCATCGGCATCCCGTCCATCTGTATGGCGTCTATTGGTTCTATCATGACCTTCGGCATGAACAAAATACTGATTTCCTTTACCTCTACGGCGACAGCAGTATTCGGCGTGTATTTCAAGCTGCAAAGCTTTATTTTCATGCCTGTGTTCGGTCTGAATAACGGCATGGTGCCAATCGTGGCATACAACTACGGCGCACGCAATCCGGAGCGCATTATGCGGACAATTAAGCTGAGTATGCTTTACGCAACGGCAATCATGGCGCTGGGCTTTCTGGCGTTCCAGTTCTTTTCGCCGCAGCTTCTGCGCATTTTCAACGCATCTGAACAAATGCTGGAAATCGGCACAGTCGCCCTGCGGACAATCAGCTTCAGCTTCCTGTTCGCGGGCTTCAATATCATTTCCACATCGTTTTATCAGGCATTGGGGCATGGGTTCCTGAGCCTTGCCGGTGCGGTGCTCCGCCAGCTTGTCGTGCTTCTGCCAGTGGCGATACTGATGGCGAAAATACAGGGGCTTTCCGCAGTCTGGCTGGCATTCCCTGCGGCGGAAATTTCAACGCTTGTATTCAATATCTTTTTCGTCAGGTATATCTACAGAAAAGAACTGCGCACAATGCCCAAAAAAGAAACGCCTGAAATGGCTTAACAAAAAAATCCTTTCAGTTTTCAGCTGAAAGGATTTTTCTGCGTGTCAAAAAAGGCTCAGGCTTTGCCTTCCATGTAGCCGCCGTTGGCCAGCAGCCGGCTTTGCGAACCAGACCAAAGGCCTGCCGCCAAAGGCGGTGTCAGGGGAAACGCTTCGTTTCCCGAATCCTTCCACGATGCAGAAATAGGTTTTTGGCAGTCTGTTTTATTTTACCGTTTTCCGGCAGAAAATGCGGCAGCCTCCCCAATCCAGCCCATAAGCTCATCGTCAATTTCCGACATCTCCGAAGCCAGAACATGATGTGTCCAGCGGTTTGGGTACGGCTCAGATGCAGCGTCTATCCGCGGCGATATTTCACGCCTCCCCAGCCCAAATGTTACGACGATATACTCCTTTGGGCGTGTTTCCGCGTTCCGCAGTTTCGCAAAAGAAACACAGGCAAACATACGCCTGTTGTAAAACGAAATCTGGGTTTTCTGCACTTTTATGCGCACCTCCCCCAGTTCCGTTTTTATCCGGCGTTCCAGCTCCTCATACAGTGGCAACGCACCGGGCATTTTGTCAAAAAACAGCAGAATATCACCGTCCATAGCATCCTCCGAATCTTTCGTTTATTTCTTCCCTTTTCCGTACATTATAATGCAGGACGGCTTTCCATGCAAGGCAAGTGTACCGTCTGCTTGTGCGGCTTGAAGGAATATGATAGAATTAGGAAGCTTCTGACAGGGGCTGCAAAAAGGGGCGTGAAACCAATACAGCCGAAAAGTGATGCGGTCACAGCATAAAACATTGACATGCTGTATAAGAAGTTGGTATAATTTGAGGTAGTTTTTTGACAGAAACCGCGAAATTACCCAAGCGGGCATTGCGGCGGAGAGATAAAGTTTTAGGAGGAAAAAACATATGCTGGAATTAAAGAATATCTGTTTTTCCGCCGAAGGGAAACAGATTCTGAAGGATATCAGCCTGGTGATTGAGGACGCAAAATTTATCGTAATCACAGGGCCAAACGGCGGCGGGAAATCCACGCTGGCGAAAATCATCGCCGGTATCGAAAAACCCGACAGCGGGCAGATTCTGCTTGACGGCGAGGACATCACAAACCGGGGCATCACAGAGCGCGCAAGGGCTGGCATCAGCTTTGCGTTTCAGCAGCCTGTGCGTTTCAAGGGCGTTACGGTAAAGGATTTAATCACACTGGCAAGCGGAAAGGATTTGAGCACTGCGGCAGCCTGCGATTATCTTTCCGAGGTCGGGCTCTGCGCGAAAGATTATATCGACCGCGAGGTCAACGCAAGCCTTTCCGGCGGAGAGCTTAAGCGAATCGAGATTGCCTCCGTCATGGCGCGCAAAACAAAGCTGACGCTTTTTGACGAGCCGGAGGCTGGAATTGATTTATGGAGTTTCCAGAATCTTATCAACGTATTTGAAAAAATGCACGATGAAATACAGGCGTCTATCCTGATTATTTCGCATCAGGAGCGCATATTGAACATTGCCGATCAGGTCGTCGTTATCAGCGGCGGGCAAATATCCCAGACAGGGACAAAAGAGGAAGTCCTTCCAGGGCTGTTCGGCATAGAAACAGGATGCAGATTTTTTCAGGGAGGCGCGGAATAATGCTGAATGATATTATCAAAAGCCTTCTGGCGGAGGTTTCCGGCATACAGGACATACCGCTTACGGGTGCGTTCAATATCCGGAGCAACGGCCAGAGCGAGGGGCGTAATTCTACCGAAAACATACAGATTGTACCAAAGGAAAACGGCTCCGGTATCGACATTTACATTAAGCCGGGTACAAAGGACGAAAGCGTGCATATTCCCGCACTGATTACAGAGGCAGGCGTGCATGATTTGGTATACAATGATTTTCATGTTGGCGAAGGTGCGGACGTTACTATCGTGGCAGGCTGCGGCATCCATAACTGCGGGAACGAGGAATCCCTGCACGAAGGTATCCACCGCTTTTTTGTAGGGAAAGACGCGAAAATCAAATACATTGAAAAACACATCGGCGAAGGCGACGGCAACGGCAAGCGCATCATCAACCCGCAGACACACATCGAAGCGGAGGAAAACAGCTATGTCGAGATGGACACTGTACAGCTGAAGGGCGTAGATTCAACGAAACGCGTTTCCAGCGCGAAGCTGGCGGCAGGCGCTACGCTGGTAATCAAGGAAAAAATCATGACGCACGGCGACCAGTATGCCGAAACGTCCTTCGATGTAGATTTGGACGGAAAAGGCAGCAGTGCGAAGCTGATTTCGCGCTCTGTCGCACGGGATTCTTCCCGTCAGCTGTTCCGCTCCAAACTAGCAGGAAACACAGAGTGCTACGGGCATTCCGAATGCGATGCCATCATCATGGACGACGGCGTTGTCGCGGCAGAACCGGAGATTATCGCAAATAATGTGGAAGCAACACTGATTCATGAAGCCGCCATTGGCAAAATTGCCGGCGACCAGCTGGTAAAGCTGATGACGCTTGGGCTGACGGAAAAAGAGGCAGAAGCACAGATTATCAACGGATTTTTGAAATAAAGACCTTGGGGCTTTGCCCCAAACCCCACAAGGGACGCTGTCCCTTGACCCGTTTTCCGTCGCGCATAAGCGCACCGGTGAGGAAAATAGATTTCTGCCACCATCAATATGAATTATATTTGGAAAAAATTAGTGTCACCTGCGGAAAACTGAGTTTTCCGCAGCAAAGTTCTTTGCCCCGCTTTCTCTGAAAGAAAGCAGGCAGGAGTTTGAGGGCAAAGCCCTCAAGATTTTTGAATTAAAAAGATGAAAACCGCAGGACTCTGTCCTGTACCCTGCAAGGGCTTTCTGCCCCTGACCCGTTTTCCGTCGCGCATAAGCGCGCCGGTGAAGAAAATTATCTTATGTTGAAAAATAGCAGTTTCACCTTCGGAAAACGCAGTTTTCCGCAATAAAGTTTAGGGGCAGGTCCTTTTCAATAGGTACCGGAAAGAAGTCCGGACGCCGTAGGCGGCTTTGCCGCAGGCAAAATACTGACAAGCTTGCGGGGCGTGGGGCAGAGCCCCACAAACTTTTATCGTCATTTAGGAGATGGGAAGATGAGCGGCAAAATAAAACAAGAGGCCATCAGCTGGATCAAAACCATACTGCTGGCCGTAATTTTGGCAGGCGCAGTCAATTCGTTCCTGATTGTAAATGCGGAAGTGCCAACAGGTTCCATGGAAAATACCATCATGACGGGGGATCATATCCTTGCGCTGCGTACTTCCTATTGGTTCAGCGAGCCGGAGGCGGGCGATGTTATCGTATTCCGCTATCCCGATGACCCGACAGGCAAAATTCTGTATGTCAAGCGTATCATAGGCACGCCGGGCGATACTGTCACTGTAACGAACGGCGAAGTCCTCGTTAACGGCAAAACACTCGACGAGCCTTATATCCTCGAACGGACAGAAGGCGAATTCGGACCGTATACCGTACCGGAGGACAGCTATTTCATGATGGGCGATAACCGCAACCGTTCTGTAGATTCGCGCTACTGGGATAATCAGTTTGTAGAAAAAAATAAAATCCTCGGAAAAGTTGTTCTGCGGTATTACAAAGGATTCAAATGGATTTCCTGACAGGAGGGGTTTCGTTGAAGAAAAAAGATACCATAATCGCTGTACTTCTGGTAATATTGATCGTCATATTGTTCGTTGGCGGGCAGTATAAATCAAACCGTGAAGAATTTACCAAAGAACGCTGGGAAAACTATACCGGCAACAGCCGCCAGACGATACTGGGCGATTTTGTTGACCGCGCAAGCGTTGCAGGGCTGACAAAAGCCGAAATCACGGAAATGCTTGGTACGGCGGATGACGAAGCAGAGGATTTCATGATTTATTTCCTTGGTATGCCGCGCGGCCTGTTTGGCACAAAGGCAGAAGGTGAGGACGAATTTCTTCTGTTCCGTTTTACAGATGGCAAGGTTTCACAGCTGGAAAAAGTAACGCTGGCGGGTCTGCCGAAGGAAAGCAGTTACCGCATTTCCTTTTCGCCCCCTTCTGAAGATGGAATCATCCGCCCCAACGGGTCTCAGGTCCTGGAAGGAGGGAGTACGCAATGAAATGTCCTTTCTGCAATCAGGAAATGAGTGCCGGACACATGACTTCCGGACGGTATATTCTTTGGAAAGAGGAAAACGCTGAAGGCAGGAACACGAAGGAATACCTTCTTGCCAAAAGCTACATGAGCGGCGCAAAGCTGGGGGGCTGGCTCTGCCCTTACTGCCGTAAGCTGCTTCTGGATATTCCCGAAGAATAAAATGCGTACAGGAATTGGTATATAAAACACTGCCAATTCCTGTTTTTATGCTCTAAAATTGATTTCGAAAGTTGCAGATGTACGGATACGCATACGTTTCCACAAAAAACGACTTCTTTTTTTGGTCAATATTAGAAGTTGACAGTTTATCCACAGTTTACTATAATGTGAATATAAAACGTTAATGAAATTCTTCAGGGCTGGGTGAAATTCCCGACCGGCAGTAAAGTCTGCGAGCGCGTGGAAACAGCGCATGATTTGGTGGAATTCCAAAACCGACAGTATAGTCTGGATGGGAGAAGGATTGGAGTTTGATGTTTTTCGGGCGGAACTTTTTCCGGGGGATATCAGCCTTTCTTTTGCTTGTTTTGCCTGAAGATTTTCAGGCTTTTTCTTTTTCACAAAAGAAAAAGTATATCATGCAGCATCTGGTTTCAGAAAAATATTTTCCAGACTGATGCCAGCAGCCTGAAAATTTCATGCACCTGCCCCTGATAAGGGTGGGGCTAAACAAACGGAGGTAAAGAAAATGGAAAAAGTAGTAAAAGATGCGGGAGCGGGAAAAAAGAAAGTTTCCACAAGGCAGCTCGTGTCAATGGCAATGCTGGGGGCAATCTCCATTGTGCTTGTTTCAGTCGTGCATTTCCCACTGATACCGGCGGCAGCATTTCTGGAATATGACCCTGCGGATATTCCTATTTTAATCGGCACATTTGCCTATGGCCCCCTCGCCGGGCTTTTGATGACCATTGTAGTTTCCATCATACAAGGCGTAACGGTCAGCGCGCAGAGCGGCCCTATCGGTGTCGTGATGCATATTTTCGCTACCGGCTTCTGCGCATTGGTTGCCGGCGGCATTTATAGCCGGAACAAATCGAAGAAAACCGCCATACTCGCACTTATATGCGGCGCGCTGGTGCAGACGGCGGCTATGGTACTGATGAATATGATTTTTACGCCCCTGTTCATGGGCGCACCGCTGGAAACGGTACTGGCAATGATGGTACCCGCCATCATTCCTTTCAACCTGCTGAAAGCGGGGATCAACTGTACAGTTACATTCCTACTGTATAAGTCAATCTCCCACCTCTTAAAGGGGGAATAAGGGGGGTTGGCCCAGATAAATACCTAGACAGGGAAAAGCGGTAGAACCCGAAAATGGGTTTTATCGCTTTTCCTTGTTATACGCCCATAGCGATGATCAGACACTTTCCACGGAAAACGCAGTTTTCTGCAATAAAGTTTTTCAACTTTTTATTGTCATAAGCGACGGAAACGCATATAATAGAATGAAGTCCAAAACCGCCCTTACGGCGGATAATCAAAAAGAAAACGAAAAGGAGGCGGCCTATGTACCGGAAAAAAACCGTAGCTGTCATTTTTGGCGGCCAATCCTCAGAGCATGAGGTTTCCAGAAATTCAGCCACAATGATGTTAAGGGAACTGGACAAAGAAAAATATCAGGTACTGCCTGTTGGCATCACGAAAAAAGGCGAATGGCTGATTTATAACGGTCCGGCGGACCATGTCGCAACGGGCGAATGGGAAAAATACGGCACACCGGCCTGCCTTTCCCCTGACGCATCGAAAAAAGCCCTGTTGAAAATTGTCAACAGCAGTGTAAAGGAAATTCCTGTAGATGTCGCAATTCCCGTGCTGCATGGCGCATGGGGCGAAGACGGCACCATTCAGGGACTTCTGGAACTGGCACAGATTCCCTATGTCGGCTGCGGCGTGCTTTCCTCGGCTGTTTCCATGGATAAAGTATACACAAAGATGATTGCAAAGCAGTCCCGCATCCCACAGGCCCCCTACCTTTGGACGGAAAAGCATGAGTTGAATAAAAATGCGGACCGTTTTATGAATCAGGTGGAGAAAAAGCTGGGTTATCCCTGCTTTGTAAAGCCCTCCAATGCCGGTTCCTCTGTCGGCATCTCAAAAGCGAAAAATCGCGCCCAGTTGAAAGATGCACTTGCGCTCGCGGCACAGTATGATAAAAAAATCATCGTGGAGCAGGCAATTGAGGGACGGGAGTTTGAATGTGCCGTACTGGGCAATGACGAGCCACAGACCAGCGGTGTGGGTGAGGTGCTTGCCGCAGCGGAATTTTACGATTATGACGCAAAATACAACAACAGCGATTCCCGCACTGTCATTCCGGCAGATATTCCAGAGGATAAACTGCGGGAAATGCAGCGCATCGCCGCAAGGATATTCCGCGCAGTAGACGGCAGCGGTCTGGCGCGGGTAGATTTTTTCATGGAAAAAGATACAGATAAGATTTATTTCAATGAGCTGAACACCATGCCCGGCTTTACCACAATCAGCATGTACCCTATGCTTTGGGAAGAAGCCGGCATTTCAAAAACAGAATTGATGGACCGCCTGATCGAACTGGCACTTGCCAGAGATACGGGTATCAGAGGGTAAGGAGAAACGAATGGATACAAGACCAATCGGCGTATTTGACTCGGGCGTGGGCGGCCTGACAGTTGTGAAGCAAATCATGAAAGTAATGCCCCATGAAAACATCGTATATTTCGGGGATACGGCAAGACTGCCCTACGGTTCAAAATCCCGCGAGGCAGTCACGCGCTTTTCCCGTCAAAATGTCCGTTTTTTACAGACAAAAGACGTCAAAGCCATTATCATCGCCTGCAACACGGCAAGTTCTAACAGCCTGGACGTGCTGAAAGCAGAATTTGACGTTCCGCTGTTCGGTGTAGTCGTGCCGGGCGTGGAGGAGGCTGTCCGTTCCACAAAAAATAAAAAAGTCGGCGTTATCGGCACGTCGGCAACCGTCCGTTCCGGCGCATATGAACGTCTGATTCAGGAAAAAGACCCGAAGATACATGTGTTCTCCAAGGCCTGTCCGCTTTTCGTGCCGCTTGCAGAGGAAGGCTGGACAGATAACGGCGTGGCAAAACAGGCGGCGCGGAATTATTTAGATGAGCTGCTTACAACAGGAATTGATTCCCTTGTGCTGGGCTGTACGCACTACCCGCTCTTGAAACGCTGCATTGGGACGACCGTAGGCGAAAGCATTAAACTGGTGGACCCCGCAAAGGCCACGGCAAAGCGCGTCATGGATTATCTGGGCAAACGCGGCCTGCTGAACGAGGGGACAGACGAAGGACGCAGGCAGTTCTACCTCAGCGACAGCACAGATACATTCCAGTTTCTTTGCCAGAAGGCTCTGAAGCACGAATACCCCGCGGAAATCATTGATATCGAACGCTACTGAAGTCCCCTTCCTTTGCAGGAGACAGGGCAGAGGAACAACATCAAAACATATAAAAGGGCTGGAATTCCTCTTTCCTGCCCTTTTTCTTTGCGCTTTTGGAAATTTCGCAAAGAATATTTTTCGCACATATTTTTATACAAAAAATCGTCTATTATATTTTCTGTATTTATTTACAATATTTACAAACATTTCAACTCTATTTTTCGCTGTTATTATCGCATTTTATCATAACCTCTAAAATCCAGACATTCTTTTCTGCAAAAAATTATATCCAAAAAAGTATAGACTTTATTCTGTATTTCGTTCTTGTAAAAGGTGTGGTATACTAATAATCAAAACGGGAACAATAAAGCATACAGAAAAGAGGAATGAACATGACTGCAACAGGTTGGATTATGCTTACCATTGTGGCGTATCTTGGCGTTATGGTAGGCGTAGGCGTATACTGGTCAAAAAAGAACAATGACGCAAGCGACTTTTATCTTGGCGGCAGAAAGCTCGGGCCTTTCGTAACGGCAATGAGCGCAGAAGCCTCCGATATGAGCGGCTGGCTCCTGATGGGTATTCCGGGCCTTGCGTACATTTCGGGCATTGCTGACCCCTTATGGACCGTTATCGGTCTTGGCATCGGCACATATATCAACTGGCTGATCGTGGCAAAGCGTATCCGGACATATACGCATGAGGTCAACGCCATCACCCTGCCGGATTTCTTTTCCCGACGTTATCATGATGATAAAAATATCCTGATGTGCATTGCGGCACTAGTTATCATCATATTCTTTATCCCGTATACCGCTTCAGGGTTTGCGGCGTGCGGCAAGCTGTTCAGCAGTATTTTTGACATCGGTTATCTGCCCGCAATGCTTATCGGCGCGGTTGTTATCGTAGCGTATACTGCAACAGGCGGATTTCTTGCGGCAAGCACAACAGACCTGATTCAGAGCATCGTTATGAGTATCGCACTGATTGTTGTCATCTGCTTCGGCATCAACGTTGCGGGCGGCATGGATGCCGTAATGGAAAATGCGCGGGAGCTTGCAGGCTATCTGAGCATGACTGCAACGCACAGCGCGGCAGACAATACTTCGTCCCCCTACGGTTTCCTGACGATTTGCTCCACACTGGCATGGGGCTTCGGCTATTTTGGAATGCCGCATATCCTTCTGCGCTTTATGGCAATCGAGGATAAAGAAAAACTCGCGCTTTCCAGAAGGATTGCGACAACATGGGTCGTTATCGCCATGTGCGCGGCAATATTCGTCGGCATCATCGGCAATGCGATGACAAAAGCAGGTGCCGTACCGTTTCTGGAAGGCAGTTCTTCCGAAACCATCATTGTACAGATTGCACATCTTCTGAGCCAGCATAGTGCATTTGCAGCAATCATCGGCGGCATTATCCTTTCGGGTATCCTTGCGTCCACGATGTCTACGGCGGATTCCCAGCTTTTGGCGGCTTCCTCCAGCTTTTCGCAGAATCTTCTGCAGGGCTTTTTCAAGGTGAAAATTTCCGACAAGGGCGCGATTATGGCGGCCCGGCTTTCCGTACTGGCAATCTCCGTTATCGGTGCGTTTATCGCCCGCGACCCGAACAGCTCCGTATTCGGTATTGTATCGTTCGCATGGGCGGGCTTCGGCGCATCTTTCGGGCCTGTCGTGCTGGCATCCCTGTTCTGGAAACGCTCCAATAAATGGGGCGCGCTTGCGGGTATGATTGTCGGCGGCGCAACCGTATTCATCTGGAAATATCTCGTTCGTCCGCTGGGCGGCGCATGGAACATCTACGAACTCCTGCCCGCATTCCTGCTGGCATGCGCCGCAATCGTAGTTGTCAGCCTTTTGACAAAAGAGCCGGAACAGGCGATTGTGGAAGAATATGAACATGTACAGAAGGTTTACCACGGCGAAGCATAAAAAATCCGAATAAAAACAGCCTGTTTCCGTCTGCATAAGACAGGAACAGGCTGTTTTCTATTGGAATCATGGCTTTTTGATGATGCCCTTTTCTGAATCCCCCTGCTCCGTTTCATGGGAAACAACAGCACAGCCTTTCTACATCGTCAAATATAGGCGCAATCACAAAGAGCCTGCCGTCTTCCGCCACCCCTTCCTTCCAGCACAAACGCCGTTCCGTTGTAAAATCGTTTCCCCAGTCATTCAGAAAACCGATTGTTCCCCTGTAGGCTTGCAGGTTTTTCCCGTCGCTGTCCAAAACGAGGGTTTTCCTTTCCGAAGCGGACATTTCAGCGGAAAAATATCCGCCGCCAGTTTTTTTGATACGCGTATACTCCTGAGTTGGTAGAAAGATATATTCCGGCAGTATTTCTTCCCAATCTCAGAGGGAGAGGATAAGCTGTGTCCCGCAGCAACTACCGCATAGGATTTGTAAGAAATCCGTAAGAATATTTCCCCGGACAAAAACAAAGCGGCATGGGAAATCCCACACCGCTTTGCGCCAATATATCATAAAAATTTATTTTCCGTTCAGACGCACCATTCGCAAAGCCGCGCCGGTTGCATCAGAAGTCTGCGTTTTTCACTGTTCTGGGATACGGCAGTACGTCCCTGATATTGCTGACGCCTGTCAGGTACATTACCGCACGTTCAAAGCCCAGCCCGAAGCCGGAGTGTCTTGTGCCGCCATATTTACGCAGATCAAGATACCACCAGTAGTCCTCTTTTTTCAGCCCAAGCTCGTTCATGCGCCCTTCCAGCACGTCCAGGCGTTCTTCCCTCTGGCTGCCGCCAATGATTTCGCCTACACCTGGCACAAGCAAATCCATCGCCGCAACAGTCTTGCCGTCATCATTCATGCGCATATAAAACGCCTTGATATCCTTCGGATAATTCGTTACAAATACAGGCTTTTTATAAATCTGCTCCGTCAGGTAACGCTCATGCTCGGTCTGCAAGTCAATGCCCCATTCTACAGGATATTCAAATTTCTGCCCGGATTTTATCAGAAGGTCAACCGCTTCGGTATAGGTAACCACGCCGAAATCATTATTCAGAATGTTATGGAGCCGCTCCAGCAGTCCCTTATCCACAAAGCTGTTGAAAAACTCCATTTCCTCCGGTGCGTTATCCAGTACATACTGTATGATATATTTGAGCATATCCTCAGCAAGCTCCATGTTATCCTTCAAATCGGCAAACGCCATTTCCGGCTCAATCATCCAGAATTCCGCCGCATGGCGCGCAGTATTGGAATTTTCCGCACGGAAAGTCGGCCCAAACGTATATACATTGCGGAACGCCATTGCAAATGTTTCCGCGGAAAGCTGGCCGCTGACGGTCAGGTTTGTGGACTTGCCAAAGAAATCCTTGGAAAAGTCCACCTTGCCATCCTCTGTGCGGGGCAGGTTTTCCAAATCCAGCGTCGTCACGCGGAACATTTCGCCCGCGCCTTCCGCATCGCTGCCGGTGATGATAGGCGTATGCGTATAAACAAAACCCCTCTCCTGAAAGAACTGGTGAATGGCATACGCAATCAGGCTGCGCACGCGGAACACCGCAGAAAACATATTTGTCCGCGGGCGCAGATATGCAATCTGGCGCAGAAATTCCATGCTGTGCCGCTTTTTCTGCAAAGGATAATCCGGCGTGGACGTGCCTTCCACAGCGATTTCTGCCGCCTTGATTTCAAAGGGCTGCTTCGCCTCCGGTGTTTCCACCAAAAGACCTTTTACGATAATCGCCGCACCAACGCCCAGCTTTGTCACCTCATCATAATTCGCCAGCTTCTCCGCCTCAAATACAATCTGCACATTTTTGAAAAATGAACCGTCGTTCAACTCAATAAAGCCGAAGTTTTTGGAAACGCGCATCGTGCGTATCCATCCGCCGAGGGTAATCTCCCTGTCCACAAAATCCGCCGTCTGGCGGTAAAGTGATTTTATCATTGTCAAATCCATAACGGTACTTCCTTTCCTGTGTTTGTCGTTTCCCTCTATTGTAGCCGTTCCAGCGAGAAAAGACAACTCTTTTCCCCGAGAAAATAAAAAAACCTTCACCGTTTGCGCAGGATACGGCGGGAATGGCTCGGACAGTCCTCTGGTGCGGCTTTTATGATTTCCAGTTCCCCCGCCTGCACCATCGCATCTATGCGTCCAGACAGCAGCCCGTCATGAAGCCCCATCTGGCTGCGGCTCATCACGCGCCCAATCAGGCGCCCCTGCAAAAACGCTTCCCCCACCCGCGGCAGTTCCGCACGGATAAAGCAGTCATAAAAATCCTCCGGCACGCTGACAAGCCGCCGGTTTATTTCGGCACGGAGCGGGGCGTTTTCCTCCTGAAGCTCCTGCCAGTGCCGCGCCGCGGAACGGCGCACGTTGAGGGATACCGCCTGTTCCTGCGGGATGAGGCATTCCTCTGGTGAAACCTCCCCCCAGCAGTTATGCGCGACCAGTTCGTCTTTTCCCGTTTCTACATACAGGGGGAGCTTTGCCGCACTGACAGGGCAATCCGGCATACCGTCCAGCTGCGCCATCAGCCAGTAAAAACCGCACAGCTCGTCCGGCTGTCTGCTGTACCAGACACGGACGGCCTCCCCTTCCGCCGCGCGTTCCAGCAGGGTTTGATAAGACGCGGCGGCTTCTTTCATCTGCCGGTCAATCTGTTCCCTGCATTCATCAAGGTCAAACGTACACAGCCTGCGAAGGACGTTCCGCCGCGCCTGCCCCGGCGTGCTGTCTGAAATATCGCCGATGCTCCACACCAGCGGGAAGCAAAGGATTTCCCTGTTCGCAAAGCCCTTTGAAATCCGCAAATAACCATACGCGCTTTCACTGAATGTTATTTCCAACACAATCCCCTCCTGTCCGTTTACCGGTGTTCCCGCTCCAAATCCAGCAGGAATTTCTTTTTATCCAGCCCGCCGCCGTAGCCGACCAGTTTTCCATCACTCCCAATAACCCTGTGGCAGGGTACAATTACGGATATTGGATTGCGGTTGTTCGCCATACCCACAGCGCGCGCCGCTTTCGGGTTGCCGACCGCCGCGGCAATTTCCCCATACGCCCGCGTTTCGCCGTAGGGAATTTCCCGCAGAGCCGACCAAACCTTTTTCTGGAACTCCGTCCCCCTCGGGCAGAGCAGCAGGTCGAAATCTTTCCGTCCTCCCGCGAAATATTCGTCCAGCTGTTGCCTGCACTGTGCAATCAGCGGCGTTTCCTCTAAAACCGTTCCGACAGGCAGTTCTGTCTGGAACGTTACCTGTGTCAGGCAACCGTCCTCCTCCGCAATACCAACTCTGCCGATAGGCATATCGTAAAAAAATATCTTCTCCACGTCAGTCTTCCTCTCTCTGTCCGCGCAAAAGGGCAATTTCCCGCGCATAGCCGTCCAGTTCATTCGGCGTTTCCAGGTAAAACGGCAAATCCCGCAATTTGGGGTGGTTAATGACCCTTGTAAGCCCTTCCAGTCCCAATGTGCCCTCGCCGATCTTTTCATGCCTGTCCTTATGGCTGGCAATGGGGTTTTTACTGTCGTTCAGGTGTATGGCGCGCAGGCGTCCCAGCCCGACAACGCTGTCAAACTCCGCAAGCACGCCGTTCAAATCCTGTAAAATATCATAGCCGCCATCGTAAACGTGGCAGGTATCCAGACAAACGCCAAGCCGCTCCTTTCGCTCCGTTTTATCTATAATCGCACGCAGTTCCTCAAATGTGCGCCCGACCTCGCTGCCCTTGCCCGCCATTGTTTCCAGCAAAACGGGCGTATTTCCACCCTCCGAAAGAATATCGTTCAGCGCGTCCGCAATCAGAGCGACGCCCGTTTCCGCACCCTGTTTGACGTGGCTGCCCGGGTGGAAATTAAACATCACATTGGGCAGAAGCTCCAGCCGCGCCAAATCTTCTTTTATGGTCTGGCGGGCAAATTCCCTCAGCTCCGGCTTTGCGGCGCAAAGGTTCATGGTATAAGGCGCGTGGGCAAGTAAAGGGCCGAAGCCCTGTTCCTGTGAAAAAGTCAGGAATGCTTCAATATCTGCCAAATCCAGAGCCTTTACCGAGCCGCCGCGCGGGTTGCGGGTAAAAAACTGGAATACGTTCGCGCCGATTTCCGCCGCCTGCCTGCCCATGGCAAGGTAGCCCTTCGCCGATGAAAGGTGGCACCCAATCCAGAACATGAAAATCCCTCCTTGCTGTTTGTGTAAAGACCTTGGAGGCTCTGCCTCCTCCACAAAACCTTGAGGGCTCCGCCCTCAATCTCCCGCCCGCTTTCTTTCGGAGAAAGCGGGGCAAAGAACTTTGTTGCGGGAAACTGCGTTTCCCGCAAGAAAAAATAATATATCGGAAATAATTTTCCAGCCAGACATTGCGTGTCTGGAGGGTAATCCCCGATATGTCCCGCGGTCTTTTGGTCTTTCAATCTTTCAATCTTCAACAGTAAAAATTTCTTCAATCGGAACACCAAATACCTTCGCAATGTTCCATGCCAGTACCAGCGAAGGGTTGTACCTGCCGCTTTCAAGGTTTCCGATGGTTTCCCGCCGGACATCCACAAGCCTTGCAAGCTGTTCCTGCGTCATATCATGTTTTGCCCTGTATTCTTTGATGCGGTTTTTAATCATTTTCCGCACCCCTTCGCTCTTTCCACTCCAGAAAAATCAGCATGAACGTAAAAACCAGCACAGAAGCCGCAAAGCTCAATGCAAACGCTGCGGCAACCCCCTTGACTCTGCCAATCAGGTAAGTACACGCAAATATAAAAGGTATGAGCGACAGCATTTCCGCCATAAATGCGGCCGTCGCGGCTTTCTGCACGTTCAGCCGGAAAAATTCATCTGGAAAAACCCAGAAATAACGCAGATAATACGCAAAGCCAAAAAAGCCATACAGCCCCTTGTTCCCCGTCTGCCAGCCCAGAACTGCGATTACGGCAAGCAGGGACAAAAGTCCTAGATAATTCATTCGCTGTTTCATAAAATTCCCCCTTTGAAATGTGGTATATTTATCATATTATGATAAAAATATACCACATTATCCATCAAAGGTCAATCCTCAAAATATTAGGCGCAGTCCCTTGCAGGGCAACAGAGCAGAGAACCACCGTTTTACTTTCCTTTCTGCATAATGTCGATAATCGTTGCATCCATCGGCGACATACCTTCGTCAGAAATACGCCCGAGATTTTTCTCCGTCTGTTCAGCGGACGAACCAACCACCCCGAAATTATGCGGGATTTCCACGTCCTGCACAGCCAGCATCGCCGCAAGGAATGCCGTATATACGCCGGATGACGCTTTCAGCACACAGCCCGTACTGCCGCCGTCACAAATCATGCCGGTCAGGTCAGCCGCCATATGGTCCATTGCCGCAGAAACCTCCTTCGCGCCGCCGCCCATCAGGTATGTAATGCCTGCCGCCGCGCCGCTGCCGCCGCCCAGCACACAGCCGCAGAGCGCGGAAAGCCTGCCTGTATAATGCTTGCTGAATATCGTCACAAGGCCGCTCAACGCAACCGCCCGCAAAATTTCCTCCTCAGACGCGCCGCTGCTGCGCCCATAAGAAACCACGGGCATTGAGCAGAGAATCCCGTGCGAACCACTGCCCACAATGCTCATCGCCGGAAACGGCAGGCCCGCAAGCCGCGCGTCCATGGCACAACAGGTCAGTTTCTGCGCCGCGTACATCATGTCATCTCCCAGCGCGCCCTTTTGCCGGAACGCAGAAAGCGTTTTCCATATGCCAAGCCCAACGCCCTTTTCACCCTCTGCCGAAAGCGCGCAGTTCATTTCAATCATTTCCTTCACGCAGGCCAGCTCCGAAACCGGCACAGTTTTCGCGTATTGTACCATATCCTGTACTGTTACGGAATCGAAGTCAAACGCCGCCGCGCTGGTTATACTTTCCGCTGTTTTTTCTTTCCGGAACAGAATTTCCTTATCCTTCGCGGCATAAACGATGTTGCTGTGGAAATCCTCAATCCGTGCCACGCCTACGCCGTTTTCTGTCGTAACCTCCGCTTCAATGAATATGCTGTCCTTCGTTTCAGCTACGCATATTTCAATCGGGATTTCCAATTCTTTCGCCCTCGCAACATGTTCCGGCGTAATATGCTTCAAACATTCCAGACCCAGCGTCCAGTCACCGCCAAGCGCGCCCAATGCCGCCGCCATTTCGCAGCCCAGTTCCTCTGTGCCCGGAATGGCACAGGAAAAGGCGTTTTTATACATGCCGCCGTTCATTGTCATTTCAATATGCAGCAGCTTCCCGCCCACAGCGTCATATGCCCGCGCCGCCGCAAGCGCGATTGCGCCAACCTCCGTTACGCCCAAAGCCGGTTTCAGTTCGTTTTTCAGTAAAGATGTGAAATCAAATTCTGCCATCGTGCATTCTCCTTCCGTTTTGTCAGGGCGTTTGGCTCTCACCATACCGCCTTTTACGGGTTTCTTTTGTTTTTTATAGTATAAGGGAATTTCCGGCTTTTTTCCAGAAATTCTTTTTCTGAGCGTTATTGCAGGGGAAGGTTCTCCGGCCTTCTGATAATACCCCATTCGGAATCTATCGTTGCAGTCCCCTGCTTTGTTTTGTTATAAACCACCGCATAACCGTCCTCAAAATCCTCCGCATGGTCGAACACAGGTGCAATCACCCAGTTGTATCCCTCGTCCACATAGCCGTATTTCCCTGTTGCCTTGTCCTGGAACGCCATCAGCCCCTCTGCGCTTTTGGTAAACCATTCCAGTCTTTCACCGGAAATTTCCCCGTCCGCATCGTAATATGAAGCCAAATGCGCATGTCCGCCGGTATACTCCACAATTTCCTCCGTCCGCATTACGCCGGTGTAAAGCCGCGGATCATCCCGATATACATAATACAGCCCATTCCCCTTCATATTCAGTTTCTTCTCCTGTTTCTTTCCTGCCTTGTCAATCACCCATGTACTCATACTCCGCTCCGCATTCTTTTCCTGCACAAACGCCATACCATCATAAAAATAACCTGCCCAGCCAAATTGCGGGGGAATGACCTCCCGTCCTGTTTTATCAATATATCCCCATTTCCCGCGAGATTTCACAGCCGCCAGCCCTTCCCGGAACGGCTTGCACGCCTCATATTTTGCAGGAATCACAAACTTACCGCTTTTATCAATATATCCCCAGTTTTCCCAATAATTAGGCTCCCCTGACATCAGGGTTTGCGGGCAAACCGCCGCAAGGCCTTCCGAAAAAGGCTCTGTTTCCCCGAATTTCGCGGGGATTACCATTTCTCCATTCACATCGACAAAACCAAATCCAGCCCCGTTCCCTAACGAAACCTCTGCCAGCCCCTCCGAAAACGGCTCCATATAGCTGCCCTCCATCGAAAAAATGGTTTCCCCATTCTCGTCCGCAACCTTGTCTTCCCTATTATTATAGTCTCTCACCATGAAGCGGTTTTCCCCCAGATAATATGCATGTACCCCTGATTCATAGGTTTGGATTACCTTTCCCGCGCTGTCCAAAATATCCTCTTTTGTTGATACACTGCCAATTTCAGCAGAAAAATACCCGTCGCCCATATTGGTAATTCGCTCATATTTCTGGGTCGGCTTCAGGATATATTCCGGTTCCGCGCCTTTTCCGGCAGGGATATGCTCCGGCAGTTTTTTCCGTTCCAGCTCCTGCCCCGAAAACTGAAACGACGCCGTCTGCGTCCTGCTGTCCCATGTCATTGCTCCTGCGGCATATCCGTATCCCTCCAGGGCGGCTCTCCACCCCCGCAGCGGCAGGAATATCTCTCCCCTGAGGATTTCCAGCGACCCCGAAAGCTCCACTTTACTTCCGTTTCGGTACATTTCATTCTTCTCTGTATCAAATTGCAAAATCGTCACTCCCGCCAAAGCGGTTATTGGTCCTCCTTCTTCCCTGTACCATTGGGATTTGACGTCTTTCTCCAATAAATCCAGAAGCGGTTCTGCCGGAAGCATGACATAGCCGTCCTTTTTATAAACCTCCATATCTTTTGGCAGAGGAATCTCCTCCCCGTCCATCGTAAAGCTGTTTTCCCCGACCGTTGCCGTAATCGTATGCGTCACATCCTTCACTTCCCAGTCCAGCGCCCGCGCCGTCGCAGGTGCCGCCAGTAAAACAGCGCACAAAGCAATATAAATCTTTCGTTTCATAACAACTCCTCCTTTGCAGCATCTCACGGTTTTTTAATAATTCCATACTCTATTGTTCCATCGTTCCTATACTCGCCAACAACGGCATAACCGTCCTTGAAATGCCCCAAATAGCCGAATGAAGGCGCAATGACCCAGTTCAGCTCCCTGTCCACATATCCAACTTTATACGTTTTTTCATCACGCAGTACCGCCAGTTCTTCGGAAGGATTATTCTCCAGCCAAACCTCGTTCTCTGCGGATAATTCGCCGTATGCATCATAAAATATGTCCAAGCATACTGTTTCGCCGCAGGGCATTTCTATCACTTCCTGCCTTTGCAGGAACGAAGCGTTCTCTTTATATGGCAGGATTGCCCCCTGCCCGACCAGCCAAAGCTTTTCACCTGCTTTGTCAATCACCCATGTCTGGGGTCCCTCCGAACCGTATTCCGTCACAAATGCTTTCCCATTTTGGAAGCCTGTTGCGTGCAGATACTGCGGCGGGATGACTTCCTGCCCATCCTTGTCGATGAATCCGTGCCGGTCGTCCCGAATCACGTGCGCCAAACCCTCCTGAAAGGAATCCGCATACTCAAATGCCGCTTTTATCGCCATCTTGCCCTGCTTATCGATAAATCCCCATTTTTCCTTTTTCCCCTTTTCTATACAGACAGCCGCCAGCCCCTCCGAAAACGGCTCCGCGTCATACAAAACAGGTGTTTTTAGCCGCGTTCCCGTGCTGTCCACAAAGCCCCATTGTTCTTTATCCCGCTTCTTTTCTCTGACAGTCGCAAGCCCCTCTGAAAATTCGCCGATATCCCAGCTGTTTGGCAGGGCAAAGGCTGTTTCCCCGTTTATTTTCACTATTTGCCGCCACATTTTTCCCACAGAGGATGCCTCGAAGCACCCTTCGCCGAGATTCCTGATAAAAACGGCTTCTGTATAAGTTTGAAGCCTGTTTCCTTCGGTATCTAAAAGATAAGTATTTCCTTCCCTTCCTGCCACCTCAAAATATCCGCCGCCGATGTTTTCGATTGTTCTGTACCCCTGTGTCAGCTGCATGGTATAAACAGGCTGTGTACCCGTCCCTTTCGGCTCAGGCTTTTTCTCCCGCCCTTCTATTTTCAACTCTTTCCCGCTCAGGCATATGGAAGCCGTCCGCGTGCCGCTGTCCCAGCGGATACCATCGCCCGCCGCCGTATAGCCGTACAGCCCCAATATGCTCTGCAGCGCCTGCAGGGATACAAACACTTCCTTATCCCGCAGCTCCATTTTCCCCGGCTGTTCTATATAGTCGCCATTCCTTCGGTTTCCGTAAACAAACGCCGATGTTTTTGTATCCATCGTGACGGGCCCCCCATGGTTCATATAAAGCTCAGCCCTGTCCTTGGTTCTGCTTATGCTGGCGTTCCAGTCTATCACCTTTGCAATCTCCAGAAGCGGCAGCATAACGCGCCCGTCCTTAGTGTAGACCTTCCAGCCCTCCGGCAGAAGAATCTCCTCCCCGTCCACCGTAAAACTGTTTTCCCCGACCGTTGCCGTAACCGTATGCGTCACATCCTTCACTTCCCAGTCCAACGCCCGCGATGGGACAGGTGCCGCCAGTAAAAGCATAGCCGCAGCAAAACAAATTTCTTTTTTCATCGCAAACCCTCCTTTTCCATACAGGAACATCCGCCACTGTGGGCGTTTGCCTCTTTTCATAACTACATCGTAGCACACCAGACATATTACTTCAATTCCCGCCGAATATTTGTAAGAAAACTGTAAGATTCTGCAAATTCAATTCCGTTCTATCCTGTTTCTTCGTATTCTGCATAATTTCCAGCCTGTTTCCCTCAAAATTCCCATCGAAATTCACAAACCATTTGTCGAACCCTCTCCCCGAACTCCCCCTTGCCTTATCCCGCGCAAAAACGTATACTGTATGATAGTAAATATAAAATTTTTACAGCCAGAGAAAGGAGCGACCGCATGAAACTGTCTTTAATCCAGCTGAAAACCGCCGCTGCACCGGAGGAAAACATTGCCAGAATACTGCCCCTTCTGAAGCAGGCGAAAGCAGAGGGTGCGGACATGGCGGTACTGCCGGAAATGTGCGCCTGCCCCTATGAGAACGCCGCGTTTGTGCGCCATGCTATGGAACTGGACGCACCATTTTTGCAGGAGCTTGGGGCGGCGGCAAAGGAACTGGGTTTATATCTTGTGGCGGGTTCTGTGCCGGAGAAATGCAAAAACAAAATTTACAATACTTCTGTTGTGTTCGACTCCAAAGGGCACCGCATCGCCTTCCACCGCAAAATGCACCTGTTTGATATCAACATTGAGGGCGGGCAGTATTTCATGGAGTCTGATACCTTTACCCCCGGCGAATGGCTGACAACATTCGATACGCCCTGGGGTCGTTTCGGGCTGATGATCTGTTACGACATTCGTTTTCCGGAGCTGGCGCGTCTGCTTGTATTGGAGAGCGCAGACGCCGTCATCGTCCCTGCCGCATTCAATATGACGACAGGTCCCGCCCATTGGGAGCTTTCCTTTCGGGCGCGCGCGTTGGATAACCAGATTTTTATGGCAGGCTGTGCCCCCGCGCGGGACACAAACGCTTCCTACCATTCCTGGGGACATTCCATCGTCACAGACCCATGGGGAACGGTATTGGGCCAGCTGGAAGAAAATGAGGACATACTGACCGTGGAATTGGATTTCTCAAAAGTGGAAAAAGTAAGGCGGGAACTGCCCCTGCTGAAACACAGGCGGACGGATTTATACGGAATCGGTTCTGTAATGTCCGGAACAGATACGAATTGGAGATGATTTGATTTGAAACAGGAAACGATTTACCTTGCGGGCGGTTGCTTCTGGGGAACGGAGCACTACCTGAAAACCCTTCCCGGCGTGCTTTCGACACGTGTGGGCTATGCTTTTGGCAAAAAAGAGGGTGAAAACCGCGCACTGCCGGAAACTGTCACCTACGAGGAAGTCTGTGCGCACAGCGGCCACGCCGAAACCGTCGAGGTTGTTTTTGACGCGGATATCCTCCCCCTTTCGGAGCTTCTGCGGGAATATGCCTACACCATCGACCCGACTTCACTTGGCAGGCAGGGCATGGATATCGGCGTCCAGTACCGTACCGGAATCTATTCCCTGACAGAGGAACAGCGTCAGGCTGCCGCCGCTTTCCTTGCAGAGCTGCAAAAGGAATATACCCAGCCCATCATGGTGGAGAACCTGCCCCTGCTGCAATTTATTCCGGCGGAGGAATACCATCAAGCTTACCTGGAAAAGAACCCCGGCGGCTACTGTCATATCAATTTTGCAAAAATCGCGAAGCTGAAACAGAAAGTTGTTGACCCCGAAAAGTATCATGCCAAAACAACGGCGGAACTGGAGCAGACCCTGACCTCAATGCAGTTTGCCGTTACACAGCGGAACGCCACCGAGCCGCCTTTTGAAAACGAATACTGGAAAACAGGGCAGCGCGGTCTTTATGTAGACATCACAACGGGAGAGCCGCTTTTTTCCTCAAAGGATAAATTCCCTTCCTCCTGCGGCTGGCCTGCCTTTGCCAAACCCATCGACCCGAACACCATCAACGAATACGACGACCTTTCTTTCGGCATGGTACGCACAGAAGTCCGCAGCCGCATCGGGAACGCGCATCTGGGACATGTATTCAATGACGGTCCCGCAGAGCTGGGCGGCCTGCGTTACTGCATCAACAGCGCATCACTGCGCTTTATACCGGAAGAAGAACTGGAAGAAGCCGGATACGGAGAATTCCGGCAGTTCCTGTAAAGATACAGAAAAGGACGAAATCTATGCCGCATTGGAACAGCAGGGGACTGCGGGGCAGTTCTCTGGAAGAATTGATCAACTTTACAAACGAACGCTATCGCCGGGATGGGCTTGCCCTGCTCCAGAAAATCCCCACGCCCATTGTCCCTGTGCAGATAGACCCGCAAAGCCGCAATATCACGCTTGCTTATTTCGAGAAAACAAGCACAGTGGATTATATTGGTGCGGCGCAGGGTGTGCCGCTGGCGTTCGATGCAAAGGAAACGGCGCAGAAACACCTCCCTTTGCAAAATATACACGCGCACCAGATTGCCTTTCTGGATGAATTTCAGAAACAGCGCGGGCTTTCGTTCCTGCTGGTGCATTTTTCCGTGCAGGATGAATATTTCCTCCTGCCCTTTGCAACGCTCAAAGCATATTGGGAGGCAGCGGAACAGGGCGGCCGGAAATCCATTCCGTATGAAGCCTTTGAACAGAAATACCAGATTCCCCAGACCGGCGGCGCGCTGCACTACCTGAACGCTGTCAGCCTGTATCTGGAAGAAATTGAAAACGGACAGGGAAGTGAGGAATTATGCTGAAACGATCATCGGTAGAAAATATCATAACAGCCGCGCTGGAAACGGGCGCGGATTTTGCCGAGCTTTATGCCGAACGGACGGAACAGGGCAGCATCGGCATGGTAAACGGCAGAGTGGAAACGGCGCAGAGCGGCCTTAGCTGCGGCGCGGGTGTGCGTCTGTTTTTCGGGACACAGGCGATTTATGGTTACGCAAACGATATGTCGGAAAAAAACCTGATACAGATTGCGCGCGGCTGTGCGGAAGCAATGAAAAGCAGCGTGCAGCACAGCCGGAAAAACTGGCGGGAAACAGTGCGCCCCTGTATCAATCCCATCCGTATCCTGCCGAAAAACACTGCCAAATCCCAAAAGGCGGAATACCTCCGGCTGGCGGCAGAGGCAGCAAAAGCATACTCCCCATCCATCACGCAGACCCGTACCGGCTTTCTGGAGGTTTCCAAGCACGTCCTTGTTGCCAATTCCGAGGGTGTCTGGGGCGAGGAGGACAGAGTGCGCACACGCTTTACGGTAGAAGCAGTCGCGTCCTCCGCTTCGGAAAAGCAGCGCGGCCATTTCGGGCCTGGCGGTTCTGAGGGCATGGAGCTTTTTGAGCGTATCAACGTGGAGGAAACCGCGCGTGAAGCCGCCCGCATTGCCGTCACCATGCTGGGCGCAAAGCCCTGCCCTGCCGGAAAATTCCCCGTAGTGATTGACAACGGTTTCGGCGGCGTGATATTCCATGAAGCGTGCGGACATGGGCTGGAAGCCACGGCAGTCGCCCGAAATGCCTCTGTTTTTGCAGGCAGGCTGGGTCAGCAAATTGCCTCTCCGCTTGTGACGGCAATTGATGACGGAACAATCCCCAACGCATGGGGTTCCTCTGCCATGGACGATGAGGGTACGCCAACCGCGCGGAACGTGCTGATTGAAAACGGCGTATTAAAATCCTATCTTGTCGACCGTCTGAACGGCAGGAAAATGGGCGCGGCAATCACAGGCTCCTCCCGCAGGCAGGATTACCGCTTTGCCCCCACCAGCCGTATGACAAATACCTGCATCGCCCCCGGCAAAAGCACGCCGGAGGAGATCATTTCTGCCACAGAATACGGGCTTTATGCCAGACAGATGGGCGGCGGCAGTGTAGACCCTGCAACGGGTTCCTTTAATTTTGCCGTTTTAGAAGGCTATATGATACGAAACGGAAAAATTGCCGAGCCTGTACGCGGCGCAACACTCATCGGCAAAGGGCCGGAAGTGCTCTGGGATATTGACATGGTCGGAAACAATCCGAAACGGGCGCAGGGAATGTGCGGCAGCAAAAGCGGCTCCATCCCTACGGACGTCGGACAGCCCATGCTGCGGGTGAGCCGCATGACAGTAGGCGGAAGGGGGTAACGCATTGGAACGGAACGAATTTTTTGAACAGCTGGCAAAAGCCGCAGAAACAGAAGGCTTTACCGACTGTGAAACATATTACCAGCAGGCAGACAGCTTTGAGGTGCTGGTTTTGGAGGGTAAGGTTTCCCATTATGAAAACAGCCGTACAGAGGGCGTTTCCTTCCGCGGGAATATCGGCGGACGCACAGGCTACGCCTGCACAGAACAATTGGCGGCAGACGCCATTCCTTTCCTTGTCAACGCGGCAAAGGAAAATGCCGCCCTGCTCCCGCCGGAAGACGCAGAGGAGCTTTATCCCGGCGAAAAGGAATATCCTGTTTTGCAGGGAATCCATGAAGGGCTGGAGCGGCTGTCCGTCAGCGAAAAAATAGACGCGGCAAAGCGCATGGAACAGGCTGCGCTTGCCGGTGCGGAGGAAGTCGCCCTGTTGGATTACTGCGTGCTGGGGACGGTACGCGTGGAAACGGTAATCCGCAACAGCCGCGGGCTGGACGTTTCCTTTGCCCAAAATTACGCTACTGCATTTGTTTCCGCAATCGCCCGTAAGGGGGACGAAACAAAAACAGGCTCATATTTCTGGAAAGACCAGGACTGGAACGGTTTCGACCCTGAAAAGACCGGACGCGAAGCCGCAAGGCGTGCGGCTATGCAGCTTGGCGCAGCCTCCGTCCCCAGTGGGAAATATGATGCCGTACTGTATGGAGAGGCGATGGTCGCCCTGCTGGGTGCGTTCTGCGGCATATTTTATGCGGAAAACGTGCAGAAAGGCTTTTCCCTTCTGGGCGGAAAGCTGGGGCAGAATATTGCTTCCACTGCTGTCACACTGCGGGACGATGCGCTCCTGACCGGTGGATATGCCTCCACACCATTCGACAGTGAAGGTGTTTCCGGCAGAAATAAAGCTGTAATCGAAAATGGTACACTGCGTACATTCCTGTATAACCGGAAATCCGCAAAAGCAGATGGCGCAGAATCGACCGGAAACGGCTTCAAAGCCTCCCTGACCGCTCCCGTCAAAACAGCCTGCACCAACTTCTATCTGCAAAAAGGTACAAAAAGCAGGGATGAACTGTTTGAAGCCCTCCAAAACGGGCTTTTCATCACCGACCTCATGGGTCTGCACGCAGGCACGAATACCGTATCCGGTGATTTTTCGCTTTCCGCAAGCGGCTTCCTTATAGAAAACGGGAAACTCGGGCGGCCTGTGGAGCAGATTACCATAGCGGGAAATTTCTACCGCCTGCTGGAGGCTATTGAGGACGTTGCGAATGATATGTATTTCAGTTCCGGCGGGAAAGGCTCCCCGTCCATACTTGTGCGGGGTCTGGATATTGCCGGAATGTAAATAAAATATTCAAAATACCCATCGGCAAAACGTCTTAAAAATCAAACCTTTTCACTCCCTATTGCAAAACGTTCTATTTTGTTTTCTGGTAGAAGTCGGGGCACAGGGGCATGGTTGTAAAATCCTGTTCCCCGTTTTGGCAACGGAACGGCAATGGAAAAAATTCAGACGGCCAAGGGACAAGGCAAGGTATGGATTGCTTTTCGGAATTGGATATGATATAATTTCCTCCGGTACAAACCGACAAAGCGGGATTGGAGAGAAAAACATGCAAAATAAAGAAAGACATCTTACCCCTGTTGAGCAGAAACGAAAAACAGATTTTGAGAAAACCTGTGAGGAAATGGCGCAAAAAGGATATTTGAAAAGAGATTTAACGGTTAGTGTCTTGCAGGCAAATATTATGGGTGTTATCATCATGCTGCCCTTTGCAATACTTGCCTTAATCATGTATCTGTTTGCTAATTCAAGTAATAACAGAAATCTTTCCCTTTCTCTCTCCACGTATATTGTATTTTTGATTGTGTTGCTTTTGTTGATTGTACTTCATGAAGCTATCCATGGACTGACTTGGGCTTTTTTTGCCAAAAGGCGCTGGAACGCGATTGCCTTTGGTATCATTTGGAAAATGCTCACTCCCTATTGTACTTGTACCGAACCGCTGACCAAACGGCAGTACATTATAGGTGTTGCTATGCCTACTTTAGTTTTGGGCTTTGGACTGGCAGGTATCGCTGCAGGTATCGGAAATTTTGAGCTTTTTATGTTGTCTGAAATTATGATTTTCTGCGGTGGCGGAGATTTCTTTATTATAATGAAATTACTCCTATATAGATGCCGCGATAAAGAGGTTCTATGTTACGACCACCCTTATGAATGCGGTGTCGTAGCATTTGAGAAGAAATAAACGGAAGTTTCCGGTTTATTGGCATTATAGCAGGGCGGCGGTGACTATCCCGCCGCCCTGTCTGTTATCGTTCCATATCCTGTACTTATTTTTTTGTCCTCAAATCTAACCTCTTTATATCCATCAAGCCGTTTTCCGCTTTCCTTCCCGCAAAACCCGTAAAATCTGCACAGCCGCCGTTGGCAGGAACGCAAGCCCGATAATTTTCCAAATATCTGCGCCTGTCAAAGCGTTGCTGATATCAAACAGTCCATGCAGCCCTGGAATCAGGAGCACAGCCATCAGGAACAGCACGCCGACTGCAAACGCTCCAATACTGTAAAGGTTGCCTGGCAGATGGAACACAGAGCGGCTCCCCCGGCAGTTGAACCCATGGAACAGCCGCGCCATGCAGAGCGTCGCAAACGCCATTGTACACGCCATTTCGCCGCTTATCCGCAAACCGGAATAGAAGCCGGCCATTGTCGCCGCCGCAATCATGCCGCCCTGTACACCCAATCTCCGCAGGAAATCCCCTGTCAGAATCCCTTCCGAAGCGTCGCGGGGCTTTTCGTTGAGCAGATCACCCGTCGGCTTTTCCATATTCACCGCCAGAGCGGGCAGGCTGTCCGTCAGCAGGTTGATAAACAGAAGCTGTACCGCCGTGAATGGCAAAGGCAGCCCAAAAAGGGACGTAAACAACACCACCAGGATCCCTGCCAGATTGCCGGAAAGCAGGAATAATATGGAATTTTTAATGTTCCGGTATACGTTCCGCCCGTTCCCGACCGCCTGCACGATAGTAGCAAAGTTATCATCTGTTAATATCATCGCCGCTGCGTCCTTAGAAACCTCCGTCCCCGTAATGCCCATTGCAATACCGATGTCCGCCTGTTTCAGCGCGGGTGCATCGTTCACGCCGTCGCCCGTCATTGCCGCAATATGCCCGTTTTCCTGCCATGCCCGCACAATGCGGATTTTATGCTCCGGCGAAACGCGAGCATAAACAGAAATCTCCTCCACCTGCTCCCGCAATTCTTCATCACTCATGCGCTCCAGCTCCGCCCCCTCAAGAGCCCTGCCGCCTTCCCGCAGTATGCCAATCTGCCGGGCGATTGCCGAAGCCGTTACCTTATGGTCGCCCGTAATCATCACCGGACGGATACCGGCGCGCATGCAGTCCGCCACAGCCGCCGCCGATTCCTCCCTTGGCGGGTCCATCATGGCTATCAGCCCAAGGAACGTCAAAGCATTTTCCGCCTCCAAAGAAAGCGCGCCGCCGTTCCATTCCCTTTCCGCAAACGCCAGCACACGCAGTCCCTGTGAAGAAAACGCGCTGTTCTGCCGCTGTATTTCCTCCCGCAAAGCGTCCGTCATTTCTACCGTCCCTGCTTCTGTTTTTATCCTTTCACACCGCCCCAGCAGCACATCCGGCGCGCCCTTTGTCAAAAGCAGCGCCCTCCCGCCGATTTCATGCAGGGTAGACATCAATTTTCTGTCGGAATCAAAAGGCAGTTCCCCCATCCTCGGGTGCGTCCTGCGGAGTGTTTCCTCATTTCCTCCGCTTTGGCGGCAGAATGTCAGCAGGGCGGTTTCCGTTGGGTCGCCGATCTGTGTTTCGCCGCGCAGTGAACCGTCGTTGCAGAGCGCGCCTGCCGTTATCACCTCCCGCAGGATACCGGAATCCGCCGTTCCCGCTTCGTTTGCGTCCCATTCGCGCCCGTCCGCAAAGGCTTTCTGCACCGTCATGCGGTTCTGCGTCAACGTGCCTGTTTTATCGGAACAAATCACAGAAACACAGCCCAAACTTTCCACAGCCCGCAGGTTTTTGATGATAGCGTTTTCCTTCGCCATTTTCTGCGTGCCAATTGCCAGACCGATTGTCACAATGGAGCTGAGGGCCTCCGGAATTGCCGCCACAGCCAGCGCAACGGCAAACATCAGCGCGCCGCCAATGCCCATGCCCCGCCATACGCCCAGCGCAAACACCACAGCGCAGACCGCCAGAATGATTATGGAGAGTTTTTTTGAAAAATCGTCCAGACTGCGCTGGAGGGGCGTCGCCTTTTCCTGCGCGGATTCCATTAAATGCGCGATTTTCCCCATTTCCGTATTCATGCCTGTTGCCGTCACCAGCACAACGGCGCGTCCATAGGAAACCAGAGAGCCGCTGTAAACCATATTCAGCCTGTCCCCCAGAGGCAGTTCCTCCTCCGGAATTTCCCCGTCTTTTTTATTGACGTTTTCCGATTCGCCTGTCAGCGCGCTTTCATTGACCTGCAAAGAGTGATTCTCTAATATCCGCCCGTCCGCCGCGGCAACGTCCCCTGCCTCCAGCAGGAGGATATCCCCCGGCACAAGCATTGCGGCAGGGATTTCCAGCTTTTCCCCGTCCCGCATAACTCTTGCGTGCGGCGCGGACATTGCTTTCAGGCTGTCCAGTGATTTCTGCGCCTTAAAATGCTGTACCGTACCCAGTATGGCGTTCAGTATCAGCACCGCGATGATGACAACCGTGCCTTCCCAGCCGCCTGTTACGGCGGAAATTACAGCCGCCGCAATCAGTATCACGACAAGCAAATCCGCGAACTGCTCCGCAAATACTCGCAGAAGCCCTTTCCGCTTCCCTTCCTTCAGCCTGTTTTCGCCGTATTTTTCCAGCCGTGCCGCCGCTTCACCGCCGCCCAGCCCCTGCCCGCCGCTTTCCAGCAGGGCAAAAAGTTCTTCTTTTTTCTTTGTCCAAAGTTTTTCCATTTTTTCTCCTCCTTCTTCTGTGCAACGAAAAAAGACTTTCATTGCACAAAAATAACATTGTACAATAAAAGTCTTGCTTTCCTCGAACAGCCAAAAGGCTTTTGAAGGGCGGCGTCCGGGCAAAAGCCGTGATGACGAACGCCGGAAACGCGAACCGCGCCAAGCTACTCCCTTTTATTGATATAGAGTATAGCACACTGTTCCGGGATAAGCAAGAAAAATTTTCTTTTTCTTTACAGTGTGCCTTTTCGGGCGCAAAATCATACGGCCTTCCGGAAGTTTCCCGTTTCCGTTCCATATAACGCATTATTCCGCTGTGTAAAAATAAAGAGCGCTGTTTTTCAGGGATTTCTGTACATCTATAATTCTCTGGTTGAAGCTGCCTTTCCAGTGCAGCTTGCTGTCCTTCAAATCCTCCATAAATTTCCCGTCCACCAGAACGTCAATATGCGCCATTATCGGCAGTGCGCTGATTTCCTCCCAGCGGTAGCCCGTATAAAGCCAGATATCCTTTTCCGGAAAGAGCCGTTTCGCCTTTTCCGCCAGCCGTTCCACTTCCGCGCGGCTGGCAGGAAAAAGCGGGTCGCCGCCGCTGAACGTCAGCCCGCTGATATAATCCTTTCCCAGCTTCGCAAAAAGCTCCGTTTCAGCGGCTTCGTCAAACAGCAGCCCCCCCTCCGGGTCCCATGTCACAGGGTTCTGACAGCCTTTGCACTGGTGCCCGCAGCCCGCCGTCCAGAGTACCGTCCGCAGCCCTTCGCCATTGAGCATATCGTCCGTTGTAATATTATGGTACCGCATCACATACTTTTCCTTTCCGCAATCTCCGCCATTTTTGCGTCATTCAGCCGCGTATCGCCCTTCACCCGTGAATACGAAAGATAGCCGTTCATGCGCTCGATTTTCGTCAGGTTTTTGCTCCCGCATTTCGGGCAGACATCCATTTCCAGCTCCTGATGTCCGCAGTCATCGCAGTAGGCAAGGGAAAGGTTCACACCTTCGTAAAAGCCCATCTTCATCGCCCGACGCACCAGCGTGCGTATCGCGTCCAAATTATAATCTATCGGGTATTTGACATACTGTATTTTTCCGCCGTTGGATAAATCCCAGAAGCGTTTTTCCAAATCCTGTTTTTCAATCGGTGAAATATCCTCCGTCACATGGCAGTGAAAGCTGTTGCTGACATACGGTCGGTCAGAAACATTCTCCACAATGCCGTATTTTTTGCGGAACTGCGTCACCTGCAAACCGCAGAGGCTTTCGGCGGGCGTGCCGTAAATGGCATAAAGGTTGCCATCCGCCTGCTTGTATTCGTTTATTTTATCATTGATGTGCTGCAATGTGTCAATGGCAAACTGCCCGTCCTCCACAAGCGATTTTCCATTGTGCAGCTCCTGCAATTCATTCAGCGCAGTAATGCCGAAAGAGGCCGTTGCCGCTTTCAGCAGGGGCTTGATTTTGTCATGTATCCCCAGATGCCCGCCGTAGAAACCACCCTCGCAGTAAGCCAGCGGGTTTGTAGACGCGCGCATCTCCCCCAAATAGGCATAGGTACGGATATGCAGCTGCCGTATCAGTTCCAGATAATAGTCCAGAACCTCATAAAACGGCCGGCTCTCCTGTTTTGCCCTCGCGTAAATCATCGGCAAATGCAGGCTGACAACGCCAATATTGAAACGCCCAACAAATACGGGCTTGTCCGCCGCGTCAGCCGGCTCCATGCCGCCCCGCTCAAACCACGGCGAAAGGAACGCCCTGCACCCCATGGGGCTGACAACCGCGCCATATTTCTGGTACATCTCTGCTACATAGCCTTCGCCCGAAAGAGAAAGCCAGTCGGGATACATCGTTTTGGAGGAACAGAGAATCCCCGCCTCAAAAACGTCCTCCAGCTCCCCGCCGGGGCCATGCAGCTTTTCGTCGTATAAAAACACCAGCTTCGGAAAAAGCACAGGCTTTTTGCAGTTCTTTTTCCCCTGCCCTTTCCGGCGGACCTCCAGCATAAGCGTTGCCGCCATTTTCGCAAATTTCCCCGTACCAATGCCGAACGTCATTGTAATAAACGGATAATCGCCCCTGCTGGATGCAACGGTGTTGAATTTATATTCCCAGCCCTGGAAGCCCTGTTCAAAGTCCTTGCGTATATCTTTAATGGCCTCCCTGTCCGCCGCTTTCGGCGTCAGGCCGAGGTCAATATAGCGGCGGTAAAACTTTTCATAGCTGCGCTCCGCAAACGGTTCCAAAAGCTGGTCAACAGAAGGCACCGTAAACCCGCCGTACTGCTGGCTTGCGGCGGAAAGCACGATATCCCCGATAACATCGAACGCCACTTCCAGCGTTTTAGGCTCATTGTACCAGAGGTTGCCCATCTCAAAGCCGCCCGTCAGTACAGATTTCACGTCAAACAAACAGCAGTTCATGGTATCCCGCCGCGCAGACATATCGTGAATATAGAGGTACCCGTCCCTGCACGCCTGCAATTCCTCCGTCGTCATGAAGAATTTCTGGTAAAGCTCTTTGTTCAGCTGGTTAAACACAAGGCTGCGTTTCGTAGAAACGAGCGCGCTGTCGGTATTGCTGTTTTCCTTATCCCCAATATACATGATAGACTGGCTTTTTTTGTAAACCTCGTCCAGCATCCTGACAAAATCCTGCTTATAATTGCGGTAATCGCGGTAACTTTTCGCAACCTCCGGCTTTACCTGCTCCAACGCGCCCTCCACGATGTTGTGCATCTCGGCAATGGGGATGCCCTCCTTGCCTAATGAACGCGCCTTTTCTTCTACGAACCGGCAGATGAAATCCAGCTCCTCCGGCGTAAATTTAACCAGTGCGCGGTAAGCGGATTTATTGACCGCGACCACAACTTTCTGCACATTCCACGCCTCATGGGTATTGTCCTTTTTAATTACATACATGGTGTTCCCTCCTGCCAGAAAAATGGAATCCCGCCGCGCGGGATTCAATGTTCTTATATCTTACCACATCTTGTATGAAAAGGCAACAAGAATCCATATATAGTATAAGACAAGAAATTCCAAATGAAAACAGCCTCAGCATTTTGAGCATTGCAAAGGCTGTTTTTCAGGGGACAGCGGGCATTACCCAAGCTGTGCCTTATAGGTATTATAAATATCGGAGGAAGTGCCTTCCATCATCATAGTATATTCGCCCCAGGCAATATCATATGCATAAGCCGCATTCATCAGCGCAAGCTCCGTCTGTTCATACTGCAGCTGCAATGCCTGCAATTCCACAGGGGAAACAATGCCCAGCTTTGCCGAAGCCTGCTGGTGTTCCCATTCTGTTTTTGCCTTTTTCAATGTGTCTTTCTGGTTCTGGTAAGCTGCCGCCGCCGCATTAATGGCATCGAGTTTCTTTTTCAGGTCGTTGGCGATAGAGGCTTTTTCATCTTCCATTGCAACGTCCGCGATATCCATATCCAGCTCACTTGCGCGAATCTGCCCATCATACAGAGAATTATTATTTGTTTTTTCCTCCGCCTGCTGTTTATCACGCCGGAGGGTTTTCAGCTTATAGCTTTTGTCTGTTGCCTGTTTCAAAAGTTCTTCACTGTATTCCGGTGCGGTTTCAATATCCCGCGTAAATTCAGGCGGCGTAATGACGAGCGTTTCGTCCAGATCGCGCCCCATCAGGTCGTTCAGCTGGCGTTTCAGAAGCGTCAGGCCGTCAGCCGCATCCTGCAAATCCTTTGCACCCTGCGCAACCTCCAGCTTTTTCCCTTCGAGGTCAACATTTGTGCTGAACCCCAATTCCGCCTTTTTCCCTTCAATTTCACAGACACGCTCCAAAAGCTCCTGTTTTTCCGCAAGCAGGGCAATACCCGCTTCTACCTGCACCGTTTTCGTAACAAGCAGCTGCGTTACAAGCTGGGATTCCTCTTTCCAGTCCTGCTGTGTCTGTTTCAGATCCAGGCGCGTATTTTTCAGGCCGGTCTGCTGGTCTTCAAGGGTATCCCTCTGCTGTTCCGCAATGGTGTCTACCATAGTTTCCATCGCGCCCGCTGTGCGGGATGCGGCGGAAAGCAGCCCGCTCTCAATCTGCGCAAGGCCGCCAAAGGCATTGCCTAATCCTTCACCCAAGGCTTCCCCTGGCTTGCCCAAAACTCCGCCCAGCTGCGACCCGAGCTGTCCTGTTTTATCTGTAATTTGCCCTAACGCACTTTGCCCCTGTCCGGAAGCATTACTCGCCTGCCTTCTGGAATGCGCCGCGTCATTCTGCATATCGGTCAAATCCGTCAGCCCATCGTCAACGGCGCGCAGTCCCGCCTCCACCTTTTTGAAATTCAGTTCCAGCGTTTTATTCAGGCGGTTGCTCCGCTGAACCTCTTTCTGGATTTCTTCCAGCGTCATCGGCTCATCAGGGGCCTTTTCCGGCTGTACGACAACATTTTTGCTTTGTGCGGCATATGCCGGCACCGTCATGCCGGCTGTCATTGCGCCCGCAAGAAGCAGTGCGCACATCTTTTTATACCGTTTCACATTCATATCGTTCCCCTCCTGTGTTCAAAGTTCTGCGGCAGCAGGCTCTCCCTGTTCCGCGGTAATTGCGGATTCAGTTCCAGGGGATTCTCCCGTCTGCACATACTGTTTTTTCTTTTCATAATGCGCCATTTTCAGATGCCATATGACAATGCTTAAAAGCAGGCAGGCAGCGCTGATTCCGCCCAAAACTGCCATTTCCTGCCCAATGGCTTCAAACCCGCAGCCTGTCAGCGCAACATTGCGGTAGCCAATGACAAAATGCGTCAGCGGGAACACCTGCGCCAATCCCTGATACAGTTCCGGCAGGGCCATCGTCGGCCATGTGTACCCGCTCAGCACGAGGGAGGGCGAAGTAAACACAAGGGAGAGCGACGTCGCCAGCACCGGGTTGGGCATAATGGCGGAAAAAAACTGCCCCATCGCCACGACTGCCAGCAGGAACAGTGTACTGTATGCCAGCCAGACCGTCATTTCCCCGCGCATAGGGATACCATAAACGCGGTAAATAACAAACGAACACGCCGCCCACGCCACAAGGGAGATGAACAGGTATACAACCGTTTTTACAAGTACCTGTATGATACTGCTTTTCGTAATGGCGCGGATTTCGTCCAGATGCCCGCTTGTTTTTTCTCTTGCCAGTGAAATTGCCGCAAAATAAACAAGCGTTTGCTGTATCGTTGCCGCGACAAAGCCAAATGTCAGGAAATAGCTGAAGTTATTCGTAGGATTATACCACTGGCGGGTATAAAAGCCAACGGGGTTCATTGCCGCAAGCGCGTCCTGCACGGTATCGCCCTTTGCAACAAGGCTTTTGACTGCCATCTGCGTTGAAACAGTTCCCAGAACTTCCGAGCCTTTGAGGTTGATGGTACTGCCGTAGCCCATATTAACAGCGTTAGAGCCGAGCAGGACTTCTGCCTGCTGTCCCTGCTGGAGTTTCTTTGTAAAATCGGATGGGAATATCAGGCAGCCGACGATCTCCCCGTCCTTCATGGCTTCGCTGATTTCCTCCTCGTTGTTATAGTAGCCCACGATGTCAAAATACGGCGACTGCCGGAAGGCTTCAACAACTTCCCGCGTCTGTTTGCTGTAACTGTAATCCACAACGCCCATTTTCAGGTTTTCAAAATATCCCTGCGAATAACTTTCGCCGCAGAGAAACGTAACAAAAAGCGGAACCAGCACCATCAGAATCAGCGTGCGGGGACGTTTCAGCAGATACTTCCATTCCCGCAGGAAAAGTTTTGCGATTGCTTTCATGCCTCTGCCGCCTCCTTCCGTTCTGCCCGCAGCATTTTCCATGCAAACGCCGCCGCGCTCAAAAGCATCGCCGCAATGCCGAGCAGTATGAGCATATCCCTGCTGTGTGCCAGCGCCGTCCGCTCAAAGCCGCTGCCCATCAGCACGATTTCCCGCAGAGGATTCAAAAAGTGCGTGGAGGGCAGGATCTGTGCCGCCTGCACCAGATAACCGGGCATTTCGCTGTGCGGCCATGAAAAACCGGACAGGATAAAAAACGGGTAGGTCAGCGCCATCAGCCATTGTATGGCGTGGAGCACGTTCCGGCTTAATATGCCGAGGAGCGCGCCAAAGCCCAGCAGGCAGAATATAAACGCGCCGCAGAGCAGCAACAGGTCTGCCCTGCTCCCGCGCATGGGGAAACCGAACAGCCGCATAACAACGTCAATATTCAGCACAAGCAGGGCAAAGCCCGCCGCGCCGTAAAAAAACATTTTATTGATAAAATGGATCATACATTCCCTGCGGGCCATACTGCCCGCCAATATGCCGCCGTTTTCCTTTTCCTCTGCAAACGCGCTTGCAATCGTCATTAAAAACAGCTGGTGGAACACCAGCCCCGAAAGTCCCAGCCCCAGATACGTCAGGTAGCTGAACTGCGGGTTGAACCATGGGCGCAGTATGCTGGAAACGGGCATAACCTTTGCCGTGCCTTCCGCAATACTGCTGCCGGCTGCAACATAGCTTTTGACTGCAACCTGAGTAGATACTGTCTTGACAACCTGCATCACAGAAACAACCGCGCTGTTGCCGACGATATTGTTCGCGCTGTTTACGCCGACAAGCACCTCCGCCTGCTGTCCCAGCTGCAAATTCCTTGTATAATTTTCAGGAATTACAATGATTCCCTGTACTTCCCCTGCTTCCAGCATACGTTTGGCTTCTTCCTGGCTTTGGAGCACAGCGGTCACATCGAAGCGGTCGGATTCGTCAAACGCCCGCAGAAGCGCGCGGGTCTGTGCAGTGGAGGAGTTTTCTACCGCCGCCAACGGGATATGATTGACAACGCCGTTGCTGAACGCGCCGCAGACCACGATATTCAGCGCGAGCGGCGCAATCAGGAACATGAACAGCATACGTTTATCCTTCCAGAGCAGTAACAGCTCCCGCAAAAAGCCTTTGAAAAAAGTTTTCACCATTACTCGTCACCTATTTCGATTATCTCAATGATCTCGTCTGCGCCCTCCGTATTCTGCGGGGCGTCGCCATTTTCATTCACAGTTTCATTTTCCGGTTCTGTGCTTTCCGCGTCCTCCGGTGCGGCGGCTGTGGCTTCGTCAAGATTCACGCTGACAAGCATACCGGGGTAGAGCATAACGTCGTCTTCATCAGAAAGCTTGATTTTCACTTCATATGTCATAATATCCTGGTCGTTCAGCTCATTGGTGGATTTCTTGATAGCGAAATCCGGGTTTTTGCTGACATTGACAATCTTGCCATGAAAAACAGTATCGGGATACGCCTTGCTGGTCAGCGGTAATTCCTGCCCGATCTGTAGTTTGCCGATTTCGTATTCGTCCACATTCGCCAGTATCCAGCGGTCGCTGTAATCCGTAAGCGTAACGATAGTGGTTCCTGTGCCGATAAGTTCGCCAACGGATGAGGAAACCATCGTCACTGTGCCATTGCAGGGGGCATACTGCGCGGTCTGGTCCAGGTTCAGGTTGACTTCGGAAAGCACGCCCTGTGCGGCCTGATACTGCCCCTGTGCGGCCTGATACTGCCCTGTTGCCGCCTGTACGTCCAGCTTCGCCGCCTCAAGCTGCGTTGTCAGCTTATCCATGGTATCCTGCGCAACAGCCTCCATTTCGTAAAGCTCCTGATATTTTCCGTATTCTTCCTCCAGCAGGTCAACATTTGCCTGCGCTTTGTCGACAAGGGCCTTTGCGGCTTCGACTGCGGAGGCCGCCGCAGTGACGGTTGCCGCCGCCTGCGTGTGTTTCACTTCCACATCTCGCCGGTCCGTAGCAAACAGCAAATCCCCTGCCGCAACCTCCTGCCCTTCCTCAATGGGGATATCCGTCAGGTAGCCGGGGATTTTCGCACGGATATAGACTTCCTTACATTCCACTGTGCCGGTAACCAGCCTGGGCTGGGGTACAGCGGCGGCATCTCCGCTTTCCTGAGATGCACAGCCGCTGAAAGCTACACAGCCAGCAGCGATACATGCCAAAAACATTCTTTTTCCTTTATTCATTGCTTTCTACTCCTTCTCCAAAAAGATTATAAAGACCTTGGGGACGCTGTCCCCAACCCCCTGCAAACCCTTTGAAAAGGGTTTGATCCCAAACTTTATTTTGCAGCCACGCATCTGCGCGTCTGCGGTGTAATACCTGTGTTATTCAATTAAACTGCGGCTGGCAGTCCCAGGGGTTTTCCTATCCTTCAACCAGCATCTGTAAAATCGGGCGGGTCAGCCGTTCGGCAAGCATCATCATTTCCTCGCGGGAAAGCGGCATGCCCTCCTCCAGCCACTGCTTCACCATGCCCATCGCACCATAGGCGATAAACTGGTGGATATATTCCGCTTCAGGGGATTCCGGATTTACGCCCCGTTCCTGCCGCACTTTCCTGCCTTTCTGCTTCATAATCTCCGTAAGTTTCCCCGCAAGACGGTCGCTTCGGGACTGAAGAAGCAGGCAACGGCAGAGCTTCGGGTTTTCTACTATATAATCGCAGATATGGCCGATAAGCGGGTATTCCCACGCCTCCCCCTGCCGAATCTCCAATTTATCCAGCATCTGCGCGAATTTTTCCACAACCTCATTTTCCATCTCGTCCAGCAGGGCGAACACGTTGGTATAATGCAGGTAAAAAGTCGCACGGTTCAAATCAGCCTTTGCAGTCACATCCTTCGCTGTAATCTCGCTGAACGGTTTTTCGTTCATCAGGTCCATCAGCGCACTGCGCATCAGGTTTTTCGTCCGTTTGACACGTCGGTCCTGTTTTTCAGCAATCATTCCATTCCCTCCTTTCCAAGTGCTTTTCTGGAAAACATTATAACACTGCCTTAAAAAATAATCAACAATTTTCGTTAAATATAAATAATTTGTTTAATTGACGAATGAGAATGGAAAAAAACGGCAAAAAACAGACATTTTTACCAGATATTTCCTGATTATATATAAAACAGCTATGGATTCCAAAAAAATAAGGACGGGCAAAAGCCTGTCCTTATTGGGCAAACATTCAGGGTTTCAGCAGAGCGGCGCAGTGCATTTCGAGGGCATGGGCGCGTTCCATCAAATCCTCCAGCAGCTGCCGGTCCGCCACGGCATAGGGGCGGCGGATATCCGACAGCCCAAGGAGGTAATCAGCGGAAGCGTTGAGGGCTTCGCAGAGGCGCACAAAATCGCTGATTGAGGGTTCGTTGCGCCCGCTTTCGTAATTGGCGATGGCGGTATAGCCGTAATCCAGACGGGCGGCAAGTTTTTCCTGCGTGAGGTGGTTTGCGATGCGCGTTTCTTTCAGCCTTTGTGCAAAGATGGATTTCATAATTCGCCTCCTGATTTGAGTTTATAGAAAGAAATTCTTATCTAACATGTTATAAATCTCTCCATTTTGGTACAGAAATATCCCTTGAATTGATTCTTGACATTCAACGCGTGTCAATTCTGTTTCTACATTAGCATATAGTAAACAAAAAGGCAATCCTGTTTTGCGATATGTTGCAGGGTTAACGCCGATATTTCGCGCAATGGAGAGAAACGAAATGTATAAAAACAGAAGCCCAGAGGGAAAAAATAATATTTGCGGCAAAAAGGTTGCGGAATACCGTAAGAAAATGCCGGAGAAAACTTCCCAGAAAAAGCTGGCAGACCTGCTTCAGCTGGCTGGGCTGGATTTAGATAAAAATGCCGTGCAGAGGATTGAGAGCGGACAGAGATTCGTAACTGATATTGAGCTTCGGACACTGGCGCATGTGCTGAACGTGAGTTATGAAACACTGCTTGAGGACTGAAACTGTTCTGCGCAGGGCGGAAATCTGGAAATCCGTAATATATTACGGGTCGAACGGGACTAAAAACGTCCCACATAATCCGTAATATAATACGGATTTTATGGGACAAAAAATAGCCCATAAAGAGCCGGCTGTTGGAATCCGTAATTTATTACGGATTTTTTTAGTTTCAATTTCCCTTCGGGGAGGTACTTTTGTTGCAAAAGTACCCAAAACTGGGGGGATTTCCGGATATCCCCCCAAGCCCCCCTCAACGGTCGGGGGATAAATTATCCCCCGAACCCCCCTCAAAAAACAGAGCCTTTTCTGCAAAAAGTCTCATTTTTTGAGGTAACTTGGCTATATCAAAGTAAATACAATTATATATTTTTTCGCCTAAAAACCTTTTGCCTGCCAAACACCATTTTGCCCGAACGGGCTTTGTCGACGCAAAGCGGCGACGTGAGGAGGGGATTGGCAAGGGGAACGCAGTGCCCCTTGTCTCGTCTGGAGGGGGCGTGGGGGAACCATTTCGAAACGGTTCCCCCACGTTTTGGGCACTTTTGCGCCAAAAGTGCCTCCCCGAAGGGATAATTGCGTTTCGCGAAAACCACCTTTGAAAATCCTATCTAAAAACAATCTCTCCCCCCCCAATTTCATTTTACAAATCATTGAAATACTTGGGAACCATTCCGAAACGGCTCCCCCACGTTTTGGGCACTATAATAGCGGCGTAGCCGCTGTTGCAGTCGGCGAAGCCGACCACACTTGCGCCAAAAGTGCCTCCCCGAAGGGATAATTGCGTTTCGCGAAAACCACCTTTGAAAATCCCACCTAAAAATAACCCGCCAAACCTCCAAAAGGCCGCCACAAAGCGGTGCTAGGGGGAATTGTATCTCGCAAAACCATCTCTTAAATATTCCCCCCATTATCATATCATGCCTTTTGGCAGAAAATAAAAAAACGCCCCGCCGCTGCCCTTTCAGACAGCGGCCGGAGCGGCTCCTTTTACATATTTATTTATTGATAGCGTCTTTCAGTTTCTTGCCGGCTTTGAAGCGGGGAGCTTTAGAAGCAGGAATCGGCATAGCCGCGCCTGTCTGAGGGTTTCTGCCCTCTCTTGCCGCACGCTCGGAAACATCGAATGTCCCAAAGCCTACCAGCTGCACCTTGCCGTTGTTCATCAGTTCTTCTGTTACTACATCTTCAAAAGCCGTCAGGGCTTTTTCTGCATCTTTTTTGCTCAGTTCAGCTTTTTCGGCGATTGCCGCTACTAAGTCAGATTTGTTCATTTTTGTTTTCCTCCTTTAATGAATTATGATGCTTCACTGTTTCGGACGCAGCTCATGTTTTGCTTTGTCCCAGAGCAAATCCATTTCTTCCAGAGTCATTTGGGAAAGCTGCTTTCCCTCCGAAAGGGCTGAATTCTCAACATACTCAAATCTATTTATAAACTTTTTGATGGCTTTTGTCAAGGCAAACTCAGGATTTATTTTCAAAAAACGGGAGATATTTACCAAAGCAAAGAGCAAATCGCCAAATTCTTCCTCCTCCGTGCCGTCCCGCAGGCGGACAGCCTCCTCCAGCTCCCGACATTCCTCGAAAACCTTTTCCATCGCACCGCCGCTTTCGTAGAAATCAAAACCCACATCTGCCGCCTTTTTCTGCACTTTTTTTGCACGCAGAAGGGCGGGAAGCGCATCAGGGACGTTCCGCATGGCTTCCGTCTGGCTGGAAAGGTGCTTTTCCTTCTTCTTGAGCGCTTCCCAGTTAACGAGAACCTCCTCCGGCGTTTCGGCGGTAACGCCTGTACTGAATACGTGAGGATGGCGGTAAATCATTTTCTCGCATACGCCCTTGAGCACGTCGTCGAGCGTGTAGCCGCCTTTTTCGGCTTCAATCTGCGCATGGAACACCACTTGCAGGAGGACGTCGCCCGTTTCTTCACAGAGGTTCGCCATGTCGCCCCTGTCGATTGCGTCAGCCGCTTCATAGGCTTCTTCAAGCATGGCTTCGCGCAGGGTTTCATGCGTCTGCTCCCTGTCCCATGGGCAGCCGCCCTCCGCCCGCAGCGTCCTTATGATTTCCGCCAGGTCTTCCAGCGTATATTTTTCTTTCATGCAATGGCCTCCTTTTATGCCGACGTGAAACGCCCCAACTATATTCGGGACAAAAAACGTCCCGTTTCTTGTTTGATTTCGATAAACATTTTGGAATACGCCGCCGGAAAAACGGCGTTTTTCACCTTGTTCCCTGTTACGCTTTTGTGTTATGATGGAACACAGCAAGGGAAAGAATAAAGATCTGAAAATCTTGAAGACTTTGTTTCCAAGGTCTTTCCCCAAACTATATTATCAGAAAAGCAGACGGAAAAAAAGCCTTTTTTCCGCCGCGATTCCAGCTTTTCGCATGAGAAAGGAAGAACAGCTATGTTTCGTATCGTGAATAAAAAAGAACTCAACAGCACGGTTACGCTCCTGGAGATTGAAGCCCCCTTCGTGGCACGCAAGGCACAGGCAGGGCAGTTTATCATTTTCCGCGTGGACGAGATGAGCGAACGCGTCCCCCTGACTATCGCGGATTATGACAGAGAGAAAGGGACAGTGACCATTATTTTCCAGAAAGTCGGCCTTTCTACGAAGCTGCTGGGCGCGAAGGAAATCGGCGACAGTATACAGGATTTTGTCGGCCCTCTGGGTGTGGCAACGGAATACGAAGGAATGAAAAAAGTGGCGGTTGTCGGCGGCGGTGTTGGCTGTGCCATCGCGTACCCGCAGGCGAAAGCGCTGCACGCGCGGGGTGTCGAGGTGGACGTTATTGCAGGCTTCCGCAGCAAGGACATCGTCATTCTGGAAGACGAAATGAAAGCCGTTTCCAGTAATTTCCACCTGATGACAGACGACGGCACACAGGGCGAAAAGGGCTTTGTAACGGATAAGCTGAAGGCGCTGATTGAAGGCGGCGCGGGCTATGATACGGTAATAGCCATCGGGCCGATCCCCATGATGAAGTTTGTGAGCCTGACGACAAAACCGTACGGAATCAAGACAATCGTCAGTCTGAACCCGATTATGATTGACGGGACGGGTATGTGCGGCGGCTGCCGCGTAACCGTTGGTGGAAAAATCAAGTTCGCGTGTGTAGACGGCCCCGACTTTGACGGACATGAAGTTGATTTTGACGAGCTGATGAACCGGAATTCAGTATACAAGGCGCGCGAAGCGGAGCTTGCAGAAACGCACATCTGCCGCATGGAGAAGCTGGCGCAGGAGTTGATATAAAAGAGAAAGACCTTGGAGGCTCTGCCTCCAAACCTCCGCAAGGGACGCTGTCCCTTGACCCACTTGCCGCAAAACTGCGTTTTGCGGAGAGAGTTTCGGGTGAGCGATTCCGCCGCATGGAAATGCGGCGGCAATAAAGTTTGGGGTCAAGCCCTTTTCAATAAGTACCGGAAAGAAGTCCGGACGCCGAAGGCAGCTTTGCCGCAGGCAAAGTACTGACGGGCTTGCAGGGTTCGGGACAGCGTCCCGCGGTTTTACAGATATTTTTAGGGAGGAAATGAAATGGCAAACATGAGTCTGGAAAAGATTAAGATGCCGGAGCAGAAGCCCGACGTCAGGAATAAAAACTTCGAGGAAGTCGCGCTGGGCTATACAGCGGAAATGGCAGTTGAAGAAGCGCAGAGATGCCTGAACTGCAAACACAAGCCATGTGTCAGCGGCTGCCCTGTTAACGTACGCATACCAGAATTTATCGCCGAGGTAGCAAAGGGCGATTTTATGGCAGCGTACCGTGTGATTACATCTACAAACGCACTGCCCGCTGTCTGCGGCCGCGTCTGTCCGCAGGAAAGCCAGTGTGAATCGAAATGCGTGCGCGGCATGAAGGGCGAGGCTGTGGCAATCGGCCGTCTGGAGCGTTTCGTAGCAGACTGGTATATGGCAAACTGTGATGAAATGCCTGAAAAGCCTGTATCTAACGGCAAAAAAGTTGCCGTAGTCGGCTCTGGTCCGTCCTCCCTTGCCTGTGCCGGCGATTTGGCAAAGGCGGGCTATGAGGTCACAATTTTTGAAGCCTTCCATAAGGCTGGCGGCGTGCTGGTTTACGGCATACCGGAGTTCCGTCTGCCAAAAGCGATTGTGCAGAAAGAAATTGACAAGCTGTCCGCGCTTGGCGTAAACATCATGACAAATATGGTTATCGGCAAAGTGCTTTCTGTGGACGAAATCATCGAGGATATGGGCTTTAACGCTGTGTTTATCGGCACAGGCGCAGGTCTGCCCTCCTTTATGAATATCCCCGGCGAAGCACTGGTAGGCGTATATTCCGCAAACGAGTACCTGACGCGCATCAACCTGATGAAAGCGTACCTTTCCGAATACGATACCCCTATCCGCAAGAGCAAAGCAGTTGCTGTTGTGGGCGGCGGCAACGTTGCAATGGACGCGGCAAGATGCGCGAAACGCCTTGGGGCGGAAAAAGTATATATCGTGTACCGCCGTTCCGAGAAGGAGATGCCTGCGCGTCTGGAGGAAATCCACCACGCGAAGGAAGAAGGCATCGAGTTCCATCTGCTGCGCAATCCTGTTCGTATTCTGGATGATGGGAACGGTCAGGCATGTGGCATTGAATGCCTGAAAATGGAACTGGGCGAACCGGACGCAAGCGGCAGAAGAAGCCCTGTGCCAGTGGAAGGCTCGAACTATGTAATTGACGTGGATACGGTAGTTATGTCCATCGGTACATCTCCGAACCCGCTCATCCGCAGCACAACAAAGGGCTTGGAAACAAATCGTAAAGGCTGTCTGGTTGTGAACGAGGAAACGAACCAGACCACGCGCGAAGGTGTTTACGCGGGCGGCGATGCTGTGACGGGTGCGGCAACGGTTATCCTTGCCATGGGCGCGGGCAAAAAAGCGGCAGAAGCTATCGACAAATATTTGAAAAAATGATAAAAACCGCGGGGCTCTGCCCCACACCCCGCAAGGGGCGTTACCCCTTGACCCGTTTTGCCGTACCGTCCCTGTACGGCAGGGGCAAGAATTTATTCTGATAGACAGAAAAACGGCAGGAGTCAGACAGGCTTTTGCCGTTTTTTTTCAGCCAGATGCTGCAAAGGGGCGCGGGAGCATGTAAACTGTAAGAAAGCAACGGGAGGTATGGAGGACATGAAGGAAACTGTTTTGGACATTACGGGCTGTGAAGGACTGTTGGAACTGCATGGGCGGATACGGCAGGCGTTTGATTTTCCGACGCATTACGGGGCAAATCTGGACGCACTCTGGGACATGGGAAGGGACTACATCGGGTCAACGGATGGAGAGATGGAACGGGTAGTGATAAAAGGCGCGGACACGCTTCCGGCGGAACTGCGGGCTTATTTTGCAGAGAAGGTCATGGGCGTCCTGCGGGACTTAGCGCAGGAAAAAGGAAGTATCCATTTTGAAGCAGAAAACAAAGCGGAATAAGAACTTATCCGTAAATAAGATACGTGCAGACTGCAAGGTCATATTTTTCGGCAGGCATGGAGCTTTTTTTGCAGGCGTACCGGGTGGTACGGCAGGGAAAAGCGGCAAAGACTGCCGGAAAAGATGAAGCAGGATGTGCGCAGATAATTTACGGATAGGTTCTAAAGCCGCAGAACTCTGCCCGCCCGCTTTCTTTAAGAAGAAAGCGGGAAAGCATGGGACAAAGCTTCTGCGGCTTTTTTATTTCAGGTTTTCGGGGTTCAGGCATTCCAGTTCCGGAATAACGAATCTGCCGTCCTTCCGAATCAGCTTATCATCGAACCAGATTTCCCCTCCGCCGTATTCCGGCGTCATAATCAGCACCAAGTCCCAATGGATTGCCGATTTATTGCCGTTTGGCGCGTCATCGTAGCAGTTGCCGGGCGTAAAATGGATGCTCCCCGCGATTTTTTCGTCAAATAAGATATTATTCATAGGCTTCGTGATATATGGATTGACGCCAATGGCAAATTCCCCGACATACCGCGCGCCTTCGTCCGTATTGAATACTTTTTCCAGCCGCTCCTTATCATTCCCATCACAGGCGATGATTTTTCCGTTTTCAAAGGTCAGCTTCACATTTTCAAACGTAAAGCCGTTGTATTCCGATGGTGTATTGTAGGTAATCACGCCATTGATAGAATCCCGCACAGGCGCAGTATAGACCTCCCCGTCCGGAATATTGCAGGAACCGGCGCATTTGACGGCAGGAATCCCCTGAATGGAAAAAGAAATATCTGTATTCTTTGCCACAAGGCGCACCTTGTCCGTCTGATTCATCAAATCAACAAGGCTGTCCATTGCGCGGCTCATTTTTCCGTAATCCAGATTGCAGACGTCAAAATAAAAATCCTCGAAATTCTCTAAAGAGGTATGAGCCGACTGTGCCATAGAATTGGTAGGATAGCGCAGAACGACCCATTTCGTCTTAGGCACACGTATCTGGTGGTGTACCGGGTCATCATAAAACTTATTTTGCAAATCCAGCTTTTCGGAAGGCACGTCATACTGCTCGGTCAGGTTATCTTCGCCGCGCACACCGATAAACGCGTCCATCTGTGACATCAGGGCGGCGTCCGTTTCGGCGAGCAGTTTCTGCTGTGCCTCCGTCGCGCCCAAAAGCGTTTCGCGCTCCAGCGAATTTGTCATCAGGCGCACAAAAGGCATCGCCTCCACGCGGTAAACCTCCTTAATGATAGCCTTGACAAGCGGCAGGGGATGCGTGCCATTGCAGGAAATCCAGACCTTTTCACCCTTTTGCAGGCGGCAGGAATAATGCACGAGGTTAAAAGCAAGCTGTTTGATTCTTTCGTCCATAGAGATAACTCCTTTCCAGAAGACCAAAAACCTTGAGGGCTTCGCCCTCAAACTCCCACAATCCCTTTGAAAAGGGCTTGACCCTAAACTTCACTTCCAGCCGCGCATTTTGCGCGGCGGAAGAAGGGTCAAGGAGTGCGGGGCAGCGTCCCACGGTTTTTCATTCAAATTATTCTCAGCAAATAGTATTTTACACTTTTTTTGGAAAATACGCAAAATATTCTGAGAAAAATTGACAAATACCAAATTTCGTGGAAGAATACTAGAAAGGCGGCAGAACCCCGCCGGAAAAACACAAAGGAGTGGTCGCAGATGCGCGTAGCCATACCGACAAAGGACGGCAAAATTGCACCGGAATACACCCGCGCGCGGGAATTTACGGTATACGAAGTGGAAATCGAGCTGGTAAAAAAGAAGGAAATCATTCCCCTTGGCAAAACGACTATCGCAGATTTTCTGACAGAACAGGAAATCAACGTTGTAATCTGCGGCAGCATCCATTCCTCGGCGCGGAACGTCCTGAGGACGAAGCGAATCGAACTGACCTACGGCGTAGTCGGAGAAACGGACGATGTCATGATTCGCTACCTGAGCGGGGAGCGGCTGGGCGACATTGAGGAAAACGCCCACTGGCGCATGGAACAGGAAGAAGGGAGTGCGGAAATCCTATGATTTTAGAGCGTTTTTTTCCAGATATTTACATCAGGTCCGTATTTGAACTGCCGCTGGAGGAGCTGAAAGCGCGCGGAATCCGCGGGCTGGTATTCGACATTGACAATACGGTCGCGCCGTTTGACGTTGCAGAGCCGGAAGAAAGCATTGTCGAGCTGTTCGCGTATTTGCGGCGGGAGGGGTTCCGGCTGTGTATCCTCTCCAACAACAACAGGGAACGCGTGCATTTGTTCAATACCCGCCTGCGCACGCTGGCGGTGCATAAGGCGGGCAAGCCCGGTATCCGCAAGCTGCGGCGCGCGATGGAAAAAATGGGCACAACGCCCGAAACAACAGCCATGATTGGTGACCAGGTATTTACGGATATGTGGTGTGGGCACAGGGCAGGTCTGCTCTGCATTATGACCGCGCCCATCTGCGCAAGGGACCAGCTGGTGACGAAGGTAAAGCGCGGCGCGGAGCGGCAGGTGATGAAGGTATACTTCCGGAAATATAGGGGAAAATAAAGCAGGCAAGCCGCACCGATGTTCCCAATGTTCTGAAAAAATTTCAAATAGATATTGAAAAATCAACATTTTTCCGGTAAAATAAAGAAGGATATGCACTTTTTACGAAAAGGCGTTAGGCTGTCAAAATTTTTTGTGCCGCGGAAGGTTTCGGGAAACGAAGCATTTCCTGAATGGAATCCGCCGTACGGTCGGCAAAGCGGCTGCACGGAAGGCGAAGCCTGAGCCTTTTTTGAAAAGGCAGCATGATACGAAGCAACGATATTTGAGGAGGAAACTACATGATTTCTGCAGGTGAATTTAGAAATGGCGTAACAATGGAATTTGAGGGCGACCCGTATGTGGTTCTGGAATTCCAGCATGTAAAACCCGGCAAGGGCGCGGCTTTTGTCCGCACAAAAATCAAAAACCTGAAAACAGGCGCAGTTCTGGAAAAAACATTCCGCCCGACGGAAAAAATGCCCAGGGCGCACATTGACAGACAGGATATGCAGTACCTTTACAGCGATGGCGACCTGTTCCACTTCATGAACGCGGAAACCTTCGACCAGATTGCCGTAAATTCGGCAGACGTCGGCGATTCTCTGAAGTTTGTAAAAGAAAACGAAGTTGTCAAAATTCTTGCATACGATGGACAGGTATTCGGCATCGAGCCTCCGCTTTTCGTGGAACTGGAAATCACGGAAACAGAACCCGGCTTTGCCGGCAATACCGCACAGGGCGCAACAAAGCCTGCCATCGTGGAAACAGGCGCGCAGATTCAGGTACCTCTGTTCATCAACCAGGGTGAGATTATCAAAATCGACACACGTACAGGCGAATATCTGGGCAGAGTAAACGGCTGATAATTGTTCCGGCAGGACGGCAAACGCCCTGTCCGGCGGAAGCGAAGGAGGCTGCTGTCATGGAATATTTTGAAAAAAAGATAACATATTTGAGGGGACTCTGCGATGGGAGCGGTTTCCCCGAGGAAAGCCCCGAGGGAAAGATTTTTCACGGTATGCTCGATATTCTGGACGACATGGCTTTTATGCTGGAAACCTTCATGGATGATGAGGACATGGAGATGCTGGATGAGGACGAGGGCGATTTGGAGGACGAGCCGGTTTATTTCTTTTCGTTCATCTGCCCGAACTGTGAGCAGGAAATCGACGTTGACGGTGAAACGATGGAAAGTGTGGAAGAAATCAACTGCCCGAACTGCGGGAACGCGATTCCCATGGGAACGGTTGATTTGGACGATTTGAAATTTTAAGAGAAGCAGAAAACAGCCCGCAGGGCGGCAGAAGAGCCGTTATGCGGGCTGTTTTTAATGGCGGCTTTGCGGGCCGGGAATCTCCGCTTTACCACTTGAAAAGGGGGCCCTCACTGCGGGGTGTTTTATGGTCAAGGTGATTTTCCTAATAGCCAAACATAAAACAAATATGCCAGGGTCGAACCGCGTGATAAAGCCTGTCTATGCGACACTCAAGTGGGACCAAAAAAGGAGGTAGGGAGATTCCCGGCTTGCAAAACCGCCATTATTACGCTGTAATATAACCATTTCTTTATAAACACCATTCTTGAATATGGTATATAAAAATAGGGTATATATGTATTATACAACATATTCTTCTGCATTTCAATAGGTATTATTTAATAATATGGTATAAAAATATACTATATTGGAGTGATTAGGTTGGTACGCTTGCGCGTGTTGGAACTTCTGGATAAATCTGGGCATTCAAAATATTGGTTAGGCAAGCAATTAGATACAAGTTGGCAGAATTTGAACAGAATGTTGAATAACGAAACAAAATCTATCCGATATGAAGTAATTGAAACACTATGCCAGCTTTTTGAATGTACGCCAAATGATTTATTTGAGTTTGACGAACCGCCGTATGAGGGATTTCCAGCAAAAATCGAAAGGAAAACTTAAATTATTTTGGCTTTCGGCATCGCGATTATCCCCTCGGGGAGGTACTTTTGGCGCAAAAGTACCCAAAACGTGGGGGAACCGTTTCGAAATGGTTCCCCCACACCCCCTCCAGACGAAACAAGGGGCACTGCGTTCCCCTTGTTAATCCCCTCCTCACGCCGCCGCTATACGGCGGCAGAGCCCTTTCGGGCAAAACAAACCTACAAAAACCACACTATTTGAAACTGTCGCGCTTTGACCACCCTAAACCCTGCCGATTTACCGCAAAAAACAAGACTTTTTGCAGAAAAGGCTTCGTTTTTTGCGGGGAGTCCGAGGGATAGTTTATCCCTCGGCCGTTGAGGGGGGCTTGGGGGGATATCCGGAAATCCCCCCAGTTTTGGCTACTTTTGTTGCAAAAGTAGCTCCCCGAAGGGATACCCGCGACTTGCGAAACACATAATATATTACGCACCCCCCATAAAAAACACCCCGCCGGACATTCCTCTGTCCGGCAGGGCATCTCCCTTTACTCCTTTACACATTTACACCAAATCCCCATACCGGCCGCCCTTCACGTCGCCCAGTATCTTCCCATTCGCAAACGTCAGCACACGCTTGCGCATGAGGTTCACCATTTCCCTGTCGTGCGTCACGACCAGTATCGTCACGCCCAGCCGGTTGATATCATCAAATAAACTCATTATATCCCACGCAAGGTCGCGGTCAAGGCTGGAAGTCGGCTCGTCCGCGATTATCATTTTCGGGCTGTTCACCAACGCCCGCGCAATCTCCACGCGCTTCCGCTCCCCGACGGATAAATCCGTCACCAGAAAACCGGTTTTCTTCCCCAGCCCAACCATGGAAAGCGCGCGCTGTGCCCGCTCCTGAAGGGTCTCCTCCTCATGCCCCGTTGCCCGCATGACAAACTCCAGATTTTCCGCCGCTGTTTTGTCCTCCAAAAAAAGCCCGAAGCCCTGCCGGATTACGCCCACCTGCCGCCGGTAAAACGGCATCTCCCCGTAGCGTATCCCCGCAATGTCCTGCCCCAGAAATTCAATCCTGCCGCTTGTCGGCTCCAGCTCCCGCGTAACCAGCCGCAGAAGCGTGCTCTTGCCCGAGCCCGTCCGCCCACAGACAAAAACAAATTCGCCCTGGCTGATGCTCAGGTTGATTCCCCGCAGAGAATGTGTGCCATAATCAAATATTTTGGATACGTCCGTAAACGTCAGTATCGGTACTTTTTTTCCTGTTTTCTCCGGTATAGGCATTTTTCGCACTCCCTGTTCCTAAATATTCTTTTTCATGCTATAATAGAAGGACTGGTTTTATTTATCATACTCCCACACCGCCGAAAACGCAAGCGTAAACGGCGCGCAGGACACAGGCTTTGCATTTTGCAGAAAGGGGGGCGTCCCAATGTCAAAAGCAATCAAAAAGATGATGCACGCAGCAGGCTTTCTGTTCCTGTTTTGTTTTTTTTCGTGCATAGCTTTCCGGGAATTTGTACCCCTGTTTGAGCCTCCGGCATTCCTGTTCCGCCCCTCGGAACCGCCGCCCCCGCCTGTCGCAAGCGTAGAATTTGAAACGCCCGAGCCTGCCGAACCAACCGGCGACCTGCTCCTGCCTGCCGCAGGGCATACGCTGATTTATTATAATCAGCATGATGTGCGCTGGGCAACAAAAAATTACGGCCCGCATAACTCTATATCGTCCTACGGTTGCGGCCCGACAGTGCTCTCCATACTGGTATCCAGCCTGACGGAATCCTCCGTACCGCCGGACCAGATGGCGGCATGGTGCTACCGGAACGGCTTTTTTTCGCAGAACAGCGGTTCCTATCATTCCATCATACCGGAGGGCGCGGCGGCATGGGGGCTGGTTGCGGAGAGTATGACAGACTTGTCCTATAAATCCATCATACAGGAATTATATGAAGGCAAGATTGTCGTTATGCTTATGGGCAGCGGGCATTTTACGTCCAGTGGGCATTTTATCATCATACGAAGCGTAACGCTGGAGGGCCAGCTGCTGATTGCCGACCCGAACAGCCTGGAAAATACACAGATACCGTGGGATTATGAAACCATTGTCAGCGAATTAAAGCGTACTTATGACGCCGGCGGGCCTGCATGGAGCGTCGGGCTGCCTCCGCCCAGCGTGACGCCTGAAACTGACGAAACCGAAACCCCCTGACCCTCAGCCGCATTTCATACGAACGCAGAAAAGTAAAGTCCAGTTCAAATGAACCGGACTTTTTTGTGTTTGTATCATATTTTACAAAATTAAGATTTTCCCATCGGAAAACGCGGTTTTCCGCGGCAAAGTTTGGGGTTAAGCCCTTTTCAAAGGGCTTACAGGGGTTCGGGGACAGCGTCCCCGCAGTCTTTTTTAATCCTTGTAAAACGTCTTGTCGCCAGCCAGCTTGCGGTTCACCTTCTTGTCTTCCTCAATCAGCCGCCCCAAAAGCCGGTGGCTGTTTTGCACAATCTCGCCAATCCTGCGCACCAGCGGCGCGTTCTCCGGCGCAAACAGGCTGTCATCGCCCTTTTTCAGCGCGTCCTGCTGCGCCTTGCTCAGCTTATCGGCAATTTCCGCCCACTGTCTGTCTGTCATGTCAATGTTATCAATCTCCTGCTGGCGCATGCGCACCAGCATTCGGATTGTCACAACATCGTCATAATTCAGCGCGTCCTGAAGCTGCTTCGTAATGCTCTCCATCTCGACAAAGCCGTTATATTTCTTCTGGAAACAGACCGCTATGCTTTGCAGCGTTTCTTTTTCGTCCATACGCTTCTCCTCCGGCATCATTTCGCAGCCGCGCCGCTTGCCGCCACGTTCTGCCCGGCAGCCGCACCATGGTTCGCCGCAATGCGGTCAGCCTCCTTAAAGGTATCACGCAACTCCATCAGCATTTTCCGCAGTTCCTGCGTAATTTCCTTGTTCCGCCCCGCACGCAGCCTGCTCAGCTGGTACAGAAAATAATCATACAGGCGGTACAAATCCTTGCTGATTTCATAATCCATATTCAGTGTCGCACTCAGGTAACGGATAATCTTATCCGTTTTCTCAACTGCTGTTTCAAATGTATCATAATCCTGCCGGTCCAGGGCCAGCCCTGCGGAAGTCACATTCCGCACCGCCCCGTCAAACAGGAGAATCAGCATTTCCCCGCTGGTCATCGTATCCACGGACTGCTGTTTATACTGCTGGTATCCATTCATAATCATAAACATTCTCTCCCGGATTATCCATTCGTGCCGCCGAACTGCTGCGACAGCCAGCTGCTCTGTGAGTTCATATTACTGATATATGTTTCCAATTTGGAGAATTTGTTATAATATTTCTCAATCTCGTCTTCCAGCTTGTCATTCAGGCTGTCAATCAAATCGTCATAGCTGTCCATCTGTTTCTGCAAAACGTTGTCCAGCATGGAAAGCGGGGATTCCTTCGCTCCTGCCTGCTGTACGAAAAGACCCTTTGTCGCACCCTCTGTGCCGGCATATTTATCAAAAATGGTTTTGATATTCGTCATAACGCCGCCCTTCTGGGTAACAACCTTTTTGCCGTTTTCGTCCACATGGGAAACCTCCAGTGCCGTAAACATATCCTTTACGCCGTCCAAATCACTTTCCACAGCCGCACGGAACGCGCTTTCGTCAAATGTCAGCTTGCCGTGGTCTGTATAGGAGGAGGAAGCCTTGATGCCGAGTTTCTCCCATGCCGCGATGGATTCGGAATCCGAGCCGAACAGGAACCGGATTTCCTGCGTGAAGTTCCGCAGGTCAATATCGTTAAACAGCATACCTTCCTGCGCCTTCTCGTTCCAGTTCTTAATGTCATCCTCGCTCATCTCGGCTTTCTGTTCCGCTGTCAGCGGCGCATAACCCCGGTTAGGCTTTTCGCTTACCATCTTGTTCGAAAGCTCAATAATCTCGTTGTACAGCTCAACCATTTCTTTTACGGCATCTGTCAGCTTATCCGTATCAGGCTTCGCCTCAAACGTTACTTTTTCATTCGGCTCCTCAACCTCGAATTCACCCGGAACGCCGTCTTTCGGTTTTGTATTGAATACGCCGGAAACCGTAACAGTCATACCGTTCAAGTCAAATGTATTTGAGCTTCTGCTGATCTGCACAGGGGGCTCGCCGCCCTCGCCGTCGAAGTCTACCAGTACAATCGCGTCCTGCCCTTCCGTCACTGCATAGCCATTGTTTTCTTTGCCGACACCGTTGATAGCGTTTTTCCCGAATATCGCTTCGCCCAGGTTGAATTCGTTGTCTTTCCCATTTCCCACGATAGAGAAGTCACCGCTTGCGCCGTCCTGTTTGGATGTAATGCTCAGCTTATCCGTTGTGGAAAGATAAGAAACCTCAACCTTTGCGTCACTGCTGTTGATGGCGCGGATGATTTCATCCATCGTCGTGTTTTCGTCAAACGCTCTGCCGTCTACAGTCTTGTCGATCACATATTCCTGACCGCTGATATTATCTTTGATGCGCACCGCATATTCGTTGATATCCGCTGCTGTTTTGCCTTCGCCCATCGTCTTGCCAAAGTCAAAGCCAGATTTACCGATTGCCGCATTCTGGTTCAGGCGGTTAGAAGCGCCGCTTGTCATTCCCATAGCCTTCAATGCCGTAGCGTCGCCGCTTGTCAGCGTCAGGACAGAAGTATCGTCAGGTTTTCCGTTCGGCGTAATCGTGCTGAAGGAAAGTTTATTGTCATTCAGGGAAACCTTCACACGTCCAGAGCCATAAGCATCGTCCAGTTCTTTCTGCATGGCTTCCCGCACCTTCTCCATATCCAGTTTGGATAAATCGGGTTTGCCGTCCTCTCCCAGCGCTGCCAGTTCTTCCGCCTTGCCCAGCGTAACGCTTGCCGTCTTGCCGTTATAAGAGAAAGAAAATTTCTTTCCTGCCAGCACTTCGGTCATATTCTTTTTTACATACGCGTTTTTGATATCACTGTCTGTAACAGCTTTGCCCGTCAGCGCACTTGTTTTTGTCAGCTTGGCGCCCTTGTTGATGCCCAGCGTGCTTTTGATGCCATCGCTGACAGCTGTGACTTCCAGTATGTTGCCGGTATTGCGTACGCTGTCGCTTGCAAAGTCCAGCTTCAGCTTGCCGCCTTCATAAGAAGCCTTAATCTGGCTGTCCAGCTTCCCTTCGCTGTTGTAGTCCGTTTTGGAAAGCTTCAGGTTAATCTCGTTCACAACATCGTCCATAGACTGGTAATCTTTGGACGAATCCAGCGTGATGCTGAAACTTTTGTTGTTGTATTTGAAGCTGATGCTCTGGCCCGCCAGCTTGCTCACATCTGTTGTATCCGGAATTTCCCCGCTGTCCAGCGTAGAAACGGATACCCTGTTGCTGGAAACATAACTTGTCGGACGCGCAAGCTGCGCCACGCCCGCAATGGTCACTTTTCCGGTGTTATTGCCGTTGCCGCTCGCCTTTACATATTTGCTGAATTCGCCCGAAGCCGTAATAATGCTCCTGCTGAAAATAGAACTGCCGCGCAGGTTGGACGCGGAACTGTAAGATGTAAATTTGTTCTGGAACGCAATCAGCTTTGAGCTGATAGAGCGGTACGCGTCCATTTTCCATCGTGCCTTTGTTTTGTTCTGTTCTGCTTTTGCGATTTTTGCCCGCGTTCCGGCGGTCATGCTCTCAACGAGCTCATCCGTGTTCAAGCCGCTGGCAAGTCCGCCCATTCTTTTGCCGCTTGCCGCCGCATAAAGGGAACCAGCGGTCATACCTGTAATCGATGCCATATCATCACCCTTACTTTCATTTCTTTATACTACTGTAACTTTGTTTTCCAAAAAAATGATTTTCTGCTATACTTATCTATCGACATATAGTATACTTTACTTAATAGTTCTGGAAGGAAAAAGCGTTGCGCATACTTCGCCGTCCGGTGTGAAACCGGCTGCGGGCGTTTTTCTGAAACGCTTATTTTTGATAGGAGGAACCCATTTTGGCTATCGTTATCACAGTTACAAATCAAAAAGGCGGTATTGGCAAAACTACGACCTCAGGCACACTCATCAGCGGGCTCACCTCCCGCGGGAAAAAAGTGCTGGGCGTAGATTTGGACCCTCAGGGAAATCTTGGCTTCAGCCTCGGCATAGAAATCGAAGATACTGCCACCATATATGATGTTTTCAAAGAAAATGTCGGCGTAACACGGGCAATCGCCCGCACAGATTCCGGGGACGTAATCCCCTCCAATATTCTTTTGAGCGGTGCGGAACTGGAATTCAGCCGCCCCGGGCGCGAATTTCTTCTGCGGGACGCGCTTGCAGATATCCAGCACCTGTATGATTACATCATCGTTGATACGCCCCCCGCGCTGAACATCCTGACCGTAAACGCCTATGTGGCGTCAAACTGCCTGATTATCCCCATGGTGCCGGAAATCCTCAGCCTGCTCGGCGTAACACAGCTGAAAGAAACGGTTGACACCGTCACTAAATTTTATAATAAAAACCTGACTGTACTGGGCATACTTCTGACGAAATTCAATAAACAGCTGAACCTTTCAAAAGAAGTCCTGGAATTGGCGGAATCCATCGCCGAACAGCTGGGCAGCCGCGTATTCAAGGCAAAAATACGGCAGAGCGTTGCTGTTGCAGAGGCTCCGGCGCACTGCCAGAGCATACTGGATTACGCGCCGAAATCCAATCCCGCTTTGGATTATCAGGAATTTATTGACGAAATTCTTTCCCTTACTTCCGGGAAAACCTTTTAGGAGGAAACTAGACTATGGCAAAAAAAAGCAGTAAGACGGCGCATGTGCTGAACCTGATCTCGCCGTCCAAAGCAGAAGAACCCGCGCTGGAAACTCCTGCCGTTCAGAATACCGCCTCAGATGCATCTCCTGCCGCACAGGATACAGCCGTTGTGCAGCAGGCATCAGCTGTACCGGATGCACCGGCTGTGCAGCAGGCACCCGCTGTACAAGATGCACCGGCTCCGACACCTGTTTCTACGGCAGAAAAACCGCAGGAGCCGCCCAAAAGCAAACCGAAAGCGGAAACCATGGAGGGAATCCTGCATCTTTCCGAAAATACAGAAAACCTTTCCCTTCTGATACGCGATAACCTGGAGAAGGAATTTTCTTTGCAGAATCCTCCGCCGCAGCCCTTCTGGGGCGGTGAGGGTGTTCCCATTGCGGAAAATCCCCATGCCGTTATAAAAGAGGTTGCTCCCTCGAATACGCCCTTGCCGGAGCCTCTGACAGCAGAACCGGAGCCTGAACCCGCTTTTGCGGCAGAATCCCCCCTGCCGGAAACACCTTTCCTTCCGGCAGAGCCTGACATTTCGGAAACTCTGCCTGCTGCACAGGAGCCGCTTGACGAGCCTGTTATTCCCGTCGCTCAGGAGCCGCTTGACGAGCCCATTCTTCCTGTTGCACAGGAACCGCTTGACGAGCCCATTCTTCCCGTCGCTCAGGAGCCGCTTGACGAGCCCATTCTTCCTGTGGCTCAGGAACCGCTTGATGAGCCCATTCTTCCTGCGGCTCAGGAGCCGCTTGACGAGCCCATTCTTCCTGTGGCTCAGGAGCCGCTTGACGAGCCCATTCTTCCTGTGGCTCAGGAGCCGCTTGATGAGCCTGTTATTCCTGTGGCCCATGATAAGCCGGAGAAGACGGTCGAGGAAATGCCAGCTGAGAGCGAACCTGTACCGGAAGAACCGGAAGATGATGGCGAACCCGCCGAAAACAAGCAGTTCTGCTACACAAATGTTTATGAACGCATCATAAAAGGCTGTGTATTGGAGTATCTGGAACGGTTCGGCGTCTGCACGTGCAGCCGCTGTGTGGCAGACACCACAGCGCTTGCGCTGACGAATCTGCCTTCCAAATATATCGTAACGGATTTCAGCAATGTGGAGCCGCTTCTGAGCCTGTATGAGCATAAATTTGAAGTCGCCATCATGACGGAGCTGACAAAAGCTTGCTTTGAGGTCGATGCGCACCCGCACCATAAAATTTGAGAAATAAAAGAGCCGCAAGACGTACTCCTTTGGAGTCCGCGCCTGCGGCTTTTTTCATTCCCCGCCGTTCCGCAAAGGGAAATTTATTTATAAACAACCCAATCTTATACCAGCAAATCCAGTCTTCCGGACTGTATCGCCGGAATGTTCCGCGCGATGCGCTCTTTCGGCCAGTCCCACCATTTCAGCGCAAGCATCTCCGAAATCGTTTCCTCTGAAAAACGTTTCCGAATTGGCTTTGCCGGAACCCCGCCGACAATCGTATACGGCGGTACGTCCTTCGTTACCATCGCACGCGCGCCGATAACCGCGCCATCGCCAACAGTAACGCCCGCCAGAATGACCGCCTCGTATCCAATCCACACATCGTTTCCAATGACAATATCACCTTTGTTGTCCCATGCCTCCGCCACATTTTTCCTGTCCAGCCCCCATTCTTCATAGAAAATCGGGAATGGATACGTGGACAGTGACGAAAGCGAATGATTCGCGCTGTTAAACAGAAATTTTGCACCGCAGGCAATGGAACAAAACTTCCCAATCATCAGCCTGTCATGGTTGACGGGATAGTGATAAAGCACATTGTTCCGTTCAAACTGTGCAGGGTCGTTCACGAAATCGTTATACATCGTATACTCCCCTACGATAATGGCAGGGTTGGTAATGGTGTTTTTCAAATAAACCGTCTGTCTGTCCCCCGTTCTGGGGTAAATATTTTTTTCCGGAATAGTCATGCAAAGTCCTCCTTTTCTTTCTGTCTGCGTATTCGGCTATTCCGGTTTATGCAATGCACCGCCTCATGGCTCCGCCTCCTGTTCTTTCTTTTTTCTGCGCAGTTTCAGTTCCATCTGCCCCTGCTCCGCCTAGGATTCCTGCTGTACTGCAAAATGTAGTGCAAGCAGGAGGTTTTGTTCTTTCAAATGTCAGCGTTTTCCAATGCTTCCCCATCACCACCGCCATCTGGTGATTCAAACGGCGCATTTGCGTATGCCGGAACCACCAGCGAAGCAGAAAGCATTATCCCCATCGTAAACATTGCAAATCGTCTTTTCATTTCAATCCCCCCAGTAAAGTCCGCAGGACACCGTTCTGCGCCCCCTGACCCATTTTTCCATCGCCTTTCATGCGATGGCATACCAAATGAAAATTTTGTGTTTGGAAAACGCAGTTTTCCGCAATAAAGTTCGGGGTCAGGCTCTTTTCATAAAGTACCGGAAAGAAATCCGGACACGCAGCGCGTGGCTTTGCGAAGCAAAGTACTGACCTAGGCTTGCGGAGGTTTGGAGGCAGAGCCTCCAAGGTCTTTTATCAGCCTCTCCGCCTCCGCTGCCAGCGCCTCCCGGGTGTTGCGGGCAGGCTCCCGCTGCACGGCATCCAGCAGCGCACCCAGTATCCGCCCGATTTCCTTTCCCGCCGGCACGCCCATTTCCATCAGGTCTTTTCCCGTAAACGCCAGTGTTTTCAGCGTCAGGCAGTCCCCCGCCGCAAGGATTTCCCGTAGTATCCTCCTGCTTTCCTCATGCCCAGAATCCGGACGCAGTATTCCCTGCAAGGCCAGAAACTGGAACACCGCTTCTTCCCCGGTTTCCCCCGCCAGCTTCCGCATGGGATACGGCTCCACAGGCGCATCCTCCGCAATTCTCTCCAAAAGCAGACAGACGCGCTTAAGCGTCGCGCGGTCAAATTTCATGCCGTTCAAAAACTTTTCCGCCTCTTTCGGCGTATAATCCTGCAAAACAACGCACCACCGCAGTACGGAATCCTGCCCGCACTGCACAAACTCCTCCGGCAATTTCCCCGCGCGGGCAGTCAGCCGGCGGGAGAGCGCGGGGTCTATCTGCGCCAGAAGCCCGCTTTCCCAAAGCAGGGACATTTTGTCACAGTAAGGCGCGCGCCAGAGCTTTTCCAGTTCCTCACGGATACGCTCCACGCTGATTTTCTGTATCAGCGCGGTATTGGCGCAGAGCGCGGCATAGGTATTTTCTTCCACTTGAAACCCAAGCTGGGCGGCAAAACGCACACACCGCAGCATACGAAGCGCGTCCTCCTGAAAACGCAGGGCAGGGTCCCCAACGCCGCGTATCAGCCCAGCGGCAATATCTTCCTGCCCGCCGAACGGGTCGCGGAATCCTTCGTCCGGGTGGTAAGCAATGGCATTCATCGTGAAATCCCGCCGGAGCAGGTCCTCCGTCAAATCGCGGGTAAAGGAAACGCTGTCCGGATGGCGGCAGTCCGCGTATTTTCCGTCAATCCGGTACGTTGTGATTTCGTAATTTGTCTTATGCAGTACGACCGTAATCGTGCCATGCTGAATGCCTGTGTCAAACGTGCGCGGAAATAACGCCGCTGTTTCCTCCGGCAGCGCGGACGTGGTGACATCCCAGTCCTGCGGGGTGCGCCGCAGTATGGAATCCCGCACACAGCCGCCAACAATATAGGCTTCATATCCATTTTCATTCAGCGTTTGCAGAAGGAACCCCACATCTGCTGGCAGTATTGGTTTTTTCAAAAAAACTCCTCCTTTCGGGAGCGAAAATCTGAGATAAAACGGGCATTTTCCACCCATATTCTTCCCCCAGTATAGCACAGAATAAAAAAAACGGACAGAATTTTCAAAAAAATTTGAAAAAAAATGGTTGACAGACGGACAAGTAAGTGATATGATAACTACTGCAATCAGCAAGTACTATAAAATATGCGCCCTTAGCTCAGTTGGTAGAGCAACTGACTCTTAATCAGTGGGTCCAGGGTTCGAGTCCCTGAGGGCGCAGATAAAGGCAGCGTTTTTTGACTTCGTGTCGGGGGACGCTGTTTTTTTGTCCGAAAAATTCGCAAAAAAAGTCCCCTGCTCTCAGAAACAGGGGACGCATTTCCAAACAACTCAATGTCTTGGATAATCCTTTACAACCTGCACCGCGCGAATCATAGCGGCGCGAATATCCGTAATATGCTGGAACCGCAGGCTGTCGGCCTTGCTGATTGCGCCGCCGGCCTTCGTTACGACATATTTCCCCGGCAGCTGGTTCAGCGTATATGCGACAATATCGGCATGGCACTGTTCACAGTGGCAGCAGTCAAACCCCTGATACATCTCTTCATACAATTCTTCAACAAGGTCTTCCATCGCGTTATGGTATAAGCTCATCAATCAAAACCCCTTTCATGGATACGGGCAGGCAGGCACAGAACCGCCTTTTCCGCGCACTGGCTCATGTACTGTTTTATTCTGATTCCATTGTACGGCGCGGGCGCGGGAATGTCAAGAAAGACATACACAGACTGTATCGTATGCCGTTTTTTTCTCTGTAAAAATTCGCCCTGCTTCTCTCTCAAAAACCTCAGTATCTTTCAAAAACAAAAAATGGAAAGCCAGCTTGACATTTTACGAAACTATGCTAAAATATAAATACGGAAAGCAAACTTTCCACGCAAAGGAGGTGCATTGTGAAAAACCGATTGGAAGAACTGCGAAAAGCGCGCGGACTGAAACAGGAGGAGCTGGCAGCGGCGTTAGAGGTTTCGCGCCAGACGATAGGCTCTTTGGAAAATGGGCGGTATAACCCTTCCATACTGCTGGCGTTCCAAATCGCGCGGTATTTCGGTATGAGTATTGAAGATATATTTATTTACGAGGAGGAGAAGCGATGAAAAAATCAATGCTGTATACAGGAATTGCCTATGCGGCGTTCGGTATTGCCTGTTTTATGCTTGCCATACTGTCTGAATGGAAAGCCGAAAGCCTGCTCTGGGGCTTTGGCGGCGCGGGAACCGGCTCCGGAATGATGATGCTGTGGAAATATTTCCACTGGACAAATCCGAAAAACAGGGAGGAATACGAAAAACGTCTGCAAAAAGAGTGCATCGAGCTGCGGGACGAACGCAAAATCATGCTGCGGGATAAAAGCGGCAGGATTACCTACATTTTTATGCTGCTGCTTTACTGCCTGCTCATCATGGCGTTTGGCGTATGCGCATCTTTGGGCTGGTTCATGCCGTTTGCGCGCTATGCCATTTCAGGGCTGGGCGTACTGCTCATCATACAGTACCTGTTCGGCATTGCGGCATTCCGGTATCTCTCCAAACGTCTGTAAAAACCTTGTTTCCAAAGATAAGCATGTCGGTTCTTTTTCCAATGCCCGCCCCATAGAATGATAAAGACACAGTTTTTCGTTAGGAGCCTGCCCGCAGACAAACATGGGCGGATGGTTTCGGGATAGGCTCCAAGGCAGCAGGGGGAATGAACGATGGAAGATATTTACGAAAAAATATTATGGGACGGCTATGGACTGCGCTATCGGGGCGGCAGCCGCACCCGCTCCGGCCTGGTCTGCCGTACAGACGCGGGCCTTCGGGAGCTGAAAAAGCCCAGGGGAAACGCGGAGAACCTCCGGCTTGCTTATGATGTAAAAGCGCGGCTCAGGCAGAACGGTTTTCCTTCTGTCAGCCGGCTTTACCCCGCGCAGGACGGCGAGCCGTTTTATAGAAAAGATGGTATCCTTTACACACTGGAGGACCCCATGCCTTCTGCTCCGCTGGCTGAGGAAAGCGCGGCGGATTTCGTAAAGGGTGCAGAAACGCTGGGGCGTCTGCATGCCGCGGCAAAGGGGCTGCAAAGCCCGCACGCGCGCTGGGAAAAAGACCGCCTGCCAGGGCTTTACGCAAGGCGCAGGGGGGAGCTGGCAAAAATCAAGCGGAGGATTGACCATAAATCGGGCTATGACCCGATTGACCTGTTGATTTTAGGGTACTACAAGCCCTGCATGGAGCAGACGGCGGAGGCGGAAGAATTGCTGGAACGCGGAGGCTATACCGCGCTGGCAGAACAGACAGAGCAGAACGGCGGCTTTTGCCACAATGCGTACAAAGGGGAAAATCTGCGGCTGGACGATTCCGGCAGTATTTTTGTGGCGGGCTTTGACCGCTGCATATCCGAGATACCATTAGCGGATTTGGCGGCATATCTGCGGCGGTACATGAAAAAAACGGACGGAAACGGCGGCGGCGCGGAAAAAATGCTTGCTGCTTACAGCAGGCACTGCCCGCTCTCTGCTTCTGATATCATATTGCTGGAGGGCATGAATCTGTATCCGGAGAAATTCCTGCGGCTTGTAAACCAGTATTACAACAAGCGGCGCGCATGCGTATCCCCTGCAATGCAGGAACGCCTGACTGCCGCCGCAGGGGAACAGGAGAACGGCAGGCGTCTGCGTGAAATTCTACAGGGGATTTAGAACCTATCCGTAAATTATCTGCGCACATCCTGCCCCACCTTTTCCGGCAGACTTTGTCGCTTTTCCCTGCCGTACCACCCGGTACGCCTGCAAAAAAGCTCCCTGCCTGCCGAAAAATCTGACTGTGCAGTCTGCATGTATCTTATTTACGGATAAGTTCTTAAAATCTTGGGGGCTTTGCCCCCAAGCCCCCACAAGGGGGCATCTTCTCCGCTCCGGTCGGCGCAAAGCGAAGCTTCCCCGAAGCTGCTGCGCAATGCTATGGCTTTCTGAAAAATCGCAGAAAGCCTTGAAACTCACCCTTTTCCTCAGCGGGCAAAGCCCGTCCTGCGGATTCCATTCGGGAAATGCTTCGTTTCCCGGACCCTTCCGCGATACAAAAATAGATCCTTTGACAGTCTATCAACCGCATATTCATGCGGCTGAGTTTTTATAAACCGGAGGATACGCCTGTGACTTGCTTTGAGAAAAGGGAGCAGGGTTTTAGGCGTGCAGGCCAGCGTCCCGTTCCAGAAATCCCGGGGAATCTTTCAGCTTTTGCAGGTTTGGCGCATTTTCCCTTGCAACTTCACAGGGAAACGTATAAAATAGAGAAAAGTTCTTAATTTTCTCTGAAGGAGGGAAACCTGTGAAGGACTATCATTTTGAGAGAGAGGACAGAAATCTCGACGAAACCATTCGTCTGGACGATATAAACGAGAAACTAAAGGAACTGGAATCCGAACCGGATGATGAACTGGGCGATAAAAACGAATTTCTGAACGCCTTTGAATCCGAACGGTTCGACGAACCGCCCGAACCCGCGGAAGACCCTGATGAACCAGAGCCGGACGGGGAAATCTTTGAAACGCAGGAAACGCCCCGGCCCAGCCGCCATATGGATAACGGAAACAGGGACGATGACGCGGACAAGCCTGACCGCACAAAAAAACTCATCGGGCTGGCAACGGCGGCGGCAGTTGTAACCTGCATCCTGTTCTTTTTTCTGGCAAAGGGCGGGTTCCGCAGCCCTGCCGGGCCGGAGCCGCAGGAAATGGACGCCGTACCCATGCTGGTCGAAGGCCTTTTGGACGGAGGCGAGCTTGTTGTTTACGATATCAAAGCCGACCGCAGTAAAACCATCACACTCAACGAGGATACTGTCCTGACAGATGCTCAGGGGCGGAACATCGCTTATGGCAGCCTGCCGTTGGAAGGCGACCTGCTGATGGTTAAGCTGGACAGCACCGGCGAACATGCGCTTTCCATGGATTACGGCAATGGCATACACAGTCAGGAAATCACCGGGCTGACCGTTGACGCGGCAAAACGTACGCTTTCCGGCGAAGATGAATCGTTTGAGTACGGAAAAAAAGCGAAGTTTTTTTATAAGGGTGAGGAAATCTCCCCGAAGGATTTAGAGCCCTGTGATATTCTGCGGCTGAAAGGCGTGGAGGACCTCGTCTGGTCGGTCGAAGTGCTGGAATATCATGGGTATATCGTTGTGGAACACAGAGAGAATATCAAAAACGGCAAGTTCCGGCTGGACGAGGAGGAGGAAATCCCCCTTGAAGAAATAGAACGCATTGCCGTAAGCGAGGGTACGCATACGATCACCGTAACCGGCGACAATATCGAAACCCGAACGGACAATATTTTTGTAGAAACGGGCGAGGAATACCTCTGCGATCTTTCCAAAGCACAGGAAAAGGTCGGCGTCATACTGATTAACGCAAACGTCAGCGATTATAAGCTGTATATCAACGGCACACTTGTGGACAGCAGTTCTCCCGCAGTCCTTCCGCTTGGGGAATATGATTTGGTTATCCTGAAAAACGGCTATCTGGAATGGAACAGCCATGTCACGCTGAATCAGGCAACGCTCACTGTGAATGCCGAGCTGCAAAAAGAAATCCAATACGGCACGCTGACCGTCACAGCGGACTGTGACGGCGCGACAGTCTATATCAACAACGAAGAAACAGGCATTGCACCCATGCAGATAAACCTGCCTTATGGCATTTACAACGTACGGGTAGAAAAGGACGGCTACGACACATACGAACAGGCCATTGCCATAAATGGCCCCGCCGCGCACGTCAGCGCAGTTTTGGAGTAAAAGGCCACGGGGGTTCACCCCACAGGGGCTTTCCTCCCCACTCCGCTTCGGCCGGCGCAAAGTTTGCCACCGCACTTTGTGCGATGGATGGAAAAAGACGAAAACCTCGGGAACTCTATCCTTAACTTCTTGCAGGCCCTGTTCTGTATTTTGTATTCCGCCGCACATCTGCGCGGCAGGCGAAGGGGCAGGGGACGCTCGTTCAGCGCCGACCGGAGCAGAGCGGAGAAAACGTCCCTTGCGGGGTGCGGGGCAGAGTCCTGCGGTCTTACACAAATTAAAGAAACAAAGGAGGCAATTTTATGGAATATCAGGAGAGATACAGTCAGTGGCTGGCAGACCCCTCCATTGACGAAGAAACCAAGGCGGAATTGAAAAGCATTGCCGGAAACGACGCGGAAATCAAGGAAAGGTTCTATAAAGAGCTGGAATTTGGCACAGGCGGCCTCCGCGGTATCATCGGCGCGGGCAGCAACCGCCTGAACATTTATACCGTTGGCAAAGCAACGCAGGGTCTGGCGAATTACATCAAAAAAGAAGGCACACAGGCACAGGGCGTAGCAATCGCCTTTGATTCCCGCCATATGTCCCCTGAATTTGCGGAAACGGCAGGGCTTGTACTGGCGGCAAACGGTATCCCCGCCTATGTCTATCCTTCCCTCCGCCCCACTCCCATGCTTTCCTTTGCCGTAAGGGAGCTGGGTTGCACAGCGGGCATCGTAATCACAGCGAGCCATAACCCCCCCGAATACAACGGCTATAAAGTCTATTGGGCGGACGGCGCGCAGGTAGTTGCTCCGAGGGATAAAGACATCATTGCCGAGGTCAACGCCGTAACGGATTACGGCCAGATTCTCCGCATGGAAAAGAAAGAAGCCATGGAAAAGGAGCTGTACCGTGTTATTGGCGAAGAAGTCGACAGGGCGTTTGACAAAAACGTGCTGGCACAGGTGCTCTGCCCCGATATGATTGCCCGCATGGCGGACAAGCTGAACATTGTTTATACGCCCCTGCATGGCTCCGGCAATCTGCCTGTGCGCCGCGTGCTGGCAGAGGCGGGCTTCCAAAATGTTTTCGTTGTTCCGGAACAGGAAATGCCCGACCCTGAATTTACAACAGTCGGCTACCCGAATCCCGAGGACGCAAAAGTATTCGTACTGGCGGAAAAGCTGGCGGAGGAAAAACATGCTGACGTCATAATCGGCACAGACCCCGACTGTGACCGCGTAGGCGCAGTTGTGCGCAACGATAAGGGAGAATTCGTCGTACTGACGGGCAACATGGTCGGCGCGCTCCTGACGGAATATATCCTTGCCAGAAAGCATGAGCAGGGCAGACTGCCCGCGAACGGCGCAGTCGTAAAAACCATCGTAACAACGGAGCTCATCACGCCTATCTGTGAAGCGTACGGCGTGGAAAAAATGGACGTACTGACAGGCTTCAAGTTCATTGGCGAAAAAATAAAGGGCTTCGAGGAAACCGGCAGTCACACCTACCTGTTTGGCTTTGAAGAAAGCTACGGCTGTCTTGCCGGAACATACGCGCGGGATAAGGACGCAGTCGTTGCAAGCCTGCTCATCTGCGAAATGGCGGCATATTACAAGGAAAAAGGCATGACGCTTTATGACGCCCTGCTTGCCCTCTATGAGAAATATGGCTGCTACCGCGAGGACGTAATGTCCCTGACGCTGAAAGGTCTGGACGGCGTTGCGCGCATCGCGGCAATCATGAAGGGTTTCCGCGAAAATACGCCGGAAGCATTCGCCGGAGTGAAGGTTGCTTCCGCAAGGGATTATAAAACGCAGATTTTCCGCGATATCGCAGCAGGGACAGAAATCGCCAGCCCCCTTCCGGTTTCTGATGTTTTGCAGTATATCCTTGATGACGGCGCATGGATTTGCATTCGCCCCTCCGGCACAGAGCCGAAGCTGAAATTCTATTTCGGCGTAAAAGCGGACAGCCTTGCCGCCGCCGAAGAAAAAATCAAGGCAATGAAGACGGATATTGAGGAAAAAGTAGAAAAAATCTAACCCGTAAAATCATAACAGACGGCGGCTCTGTCAGCATCACACAGAACCGCCGCCCGTTTCATTCTTCACACTTTTGCATCTCGCAGATTCCTCCCGCATCCGGGGCAGAAATGCGGCATAACTGCCCAAAGCGGCAGTTTTTTTCCACATTCCGGACATTTATAGTAAATATCCGCCTGCAAAATGCTTACCAGCCCGATGGCAACGCCCCCAGCCGCAGCCAAAGGAGCATGGAACGATATTGCACACAGCACCAGCAAAACAGCCCACAGCATGCCAAGATGCAAAACCGCATAGCTTCTTTTATAGCCCATTCTTTTCCTCCTCCCCGTTTTCCAGCTTCCCGCCGCATTCCGGGCAATGCCGCGGCAGATCTTTGCCGCCTGTGATGCCCCGAATCATTTTTAGAACACCAAAATGATAATCGCAATGGGGACAGTGGCAGTAAAGCCGCGCCCGGCATAAGCCCCGGCCCCAGAACCGTAGCAATAACTGCCGGAACCGTATGCTCACAGACGCCCAGCCCCCAGGCCAGGCATAAAAATAAACGCCCCCCAAAGCACCCCATTTTTCAATATCTTAAAACTTTTCTGATAATCCATATCCTGCCCCCCTTCTTTTATTTATTGTATCACAACGCCCGCCGCGCCGCAATGCCCCTCCTTTCCCCATTGACAGCGGCAGGGAAACGTGTTATCGTTACCATAATAAGCATTGCTGGGGGTGCCGCGCCTGCGGCTGAGAAACGGGATTTTTTTGTCATGCACGCCGTTACCCTTTTACCTGATCTGGGTCATGCCAGCGTAGGGAAGCACGCCACTTCACTTGCAGAACAGGCACAACAGGCTCCGGCAGCTGTTGTGCCTTCTTTGATAAATGTAAAAAATCAACCATATCAGGAGGGATTACACATGAAACATGTACTGACAATCGCCGGTTCGGATTCCTGCGGCGGCGCGGGCATACAGGCAGACCTGAAAACATTTTCCGCACAGGGGACATACGGCATGAGCGTCATAACCGCCGTTACCGTACAGAATACACAGGGCGTATTCGGCTGTCAGGATATCGCACCGGAAATCATTCGCGGGCAGATTGACGCAATTTTTACGGATATCCCGGTCAGCGCGGTCAAAATCGGCATGGTTTCCCAGATTGAAACCATAAACGCCATTGCGGATAAACTGGAACAGTACCGCCCCGATAACATCGTGGTAGACCCCGTAATGATTTCCAAAAGCGGGTTCGACCTCATGCAGCCGGAAGCAAAAGAAACGCTTATCAAACGGCTCCTGCCGCTGGCGTATGTCGTAACACCCAACCTGCCGGAGGCGGAAGTCATTACAGGGCTGAAAATCGCGGACCTTCCGGCAATGGAACAGGCGGCGCGTGCCATTCATGCAATGGGCGCGAAAAACGTACTGATAAAAGGCGGTCATCTGGAAAACGACGCGACTGACCTGTTGTTTGACGGGGAAAAAATTACCCTTCTCCACTCCGGCCGCATTGCCACAAAAAATACCCATGGCACAGGCTGCACACTGTCCTCCTGTATCGCCGCAAACCTTGCCAAAGGCAAAAGCGTAGAGGCGTCTGTCCGGACGGCAAAGGACTATATCACCACCGCCATCGCGCACGCATTGGATATCGGCAAGGGCGTTGGCCCTACGAACCATTTCTATGAACTTTACGAAAAAGCCGGGATATGGGAGGAAATCAAGGACTGAACTGCCAGAATCCGTTGAAATTGGAGGAATGAAGATGAAAAAATTTCTTGTTATACAAGGCGGCGGCAGAGCAAACGGTAACACCGCCCGGCTGGTGCAGAGCTTTGCCCGCGGCGCGGTGGAAAGCGGCCACGAAGTCGAAATCATTTCCCTGATAAAACATGAAGTAAAGGGCTGTCTGGGCTGCAATGCGTGCCGCTTCGGAAAGCCCTGCGTCCAAAAGGATTCTTTCAATGGCCTTGTTCCCAAAATCAAGGCTGCGGACTGCATTGTGTTCGCCTCCCCGCTTTATTTCTGGACATTTTCATCGCGTATTAAGGCGTTTACAGAGCGTTTTTACTGTATTGCGGAACCAGATAACAACCCTCCGCTTGGCAGGTATGAGCGGTATCCCGTTCGGGACTGCGCCCTGCTGATGACTGCGGCAGATGATTTTTTCTGGACATTCGAACAGGCCGTTTCCTATTATCGCTTTGCTATTGTCAATTACATTGGATTTCAGGATAAAGGTATGCTCCTTGCCGGCGGTTGCGGGGATACAAACGGCAAACCGCAGATCGACAAAACGCCCCATCTGCAACGGGCATATGAATTTGGAAAACATATCTATACATAATAAACAGATTCAACAGACGGGTTTTGTAAAATGCCCAAAAAGTACGAAAGAGGCGGTAGCATGAAGGGAAAAAACTGGCGGGAATATGAGCCGCCAAAGCGCGGCAGGCACGAAAAACCGGAGAAACACAGGCGGAAACGCAGACGCCGCGGCGGTATCCTGCGTAGGATACTGCTGACAGCAGTGCTTTTTGCCATTGGCTATTGCGGATTTCTGGTGTATTACAGCACAGCCAGACCCTATACCATTGCGCTGGACGCGGGGCATGGCGGCGAAGATGTCGGCGCGGAAGGCATAATACAGGAAATCGAGCTGACCGAACGCACCACCATGGAGCTGAAAGAACTGCTTGAGGCGGACGGACGGTTCCGAATTGTCCTTTCGCGGAAAGAGGGTGAGGGTAAAAGCATCACCGAGCGAAATGAAAAGCTGCGCAAGCGGGAACCGGATATCCTCCTATCCATACATGGCAACGCCAGCGATGACCCCAGTGCAAACGGCTTTGAGTGTTACCCTTCCCCGCCCGGATACGCCAACCATGATGCCAGCATGGTTTTTGCACAGCTGATTGCAGGGGAATTTCAGACGGTCGGCGCGCGTCTGCGCGGGACGGACGGCGTGCGTTTCGGCTATTATGATGAAAATGACGAAAAGGTACTGCTGGATTCCACCGATACAACGGTGTACGATTATGATACCTTCGGCATACTGAAGCACATGGAATGCCCTGCTGTGCTTGCTGAGCAGTGCTTTATCACAAACGCGGCTGATGTCGAGGGCTTCGGAACGGAGGACGGTTGTAAAAAAGCTGCCGCGGCATATTATCGGGCAATCTGCCGCTATCTGGAGAACCTTGAACAGGATACATAAAAATCAACAATTTTAAGAGCGGCACGGCTTTCCAGCTGTGCCGCCTCCAGCGTGTCAAGGCAGGCTCATGCTTTCCCGAACCCTTCCGCAGTAATTCAAACAGGTTTTTGGCAGTCTAAGCCCGGCACTGCTTTAATTTTCCGGCCTTTCATTCACCTTTCCGCACAGCGTTTCCATATCCATGCGGCAGACCGTTGTCACACTCAGCCGCCCTAAGATATACCCGTCTGTGTCCTTGAATGAGCCCGGCGCGTATTTCCCGCAAATCAGCCGCAGGGCATGCACCTGCTCCTCCTGCCCCTCCACAATAACCGCCGTCCCCTCTGCAATCGCGCTTTCAAAGCGGTGAGTATGCGCCTCCTCATCTCGGTATACCGAAGAAACAAAGCTCATGCAGACCCTTGGATTTTCCCGCAGGTTATCCAGCTTGCGGCCCTCCGGCGCGCAGTGGAAATAGATTTTATCGCCCTCCACAGCATGCGAAACTGCCACACCGTATGGTATGCCTGCTTTGTCTGCCGTCATAAACGTGCCATATTCCGCGCGCGCAATGATCTCCCGCGCTTTTTCTTCAGATGCAAGCCGGTCTTTCCGGCGCATCGGCCTTCCTTCTTTCATGTTTTTCCCCTCCGTTTGCTTTTTCCATAGTTTAACACAAACTTTCACTGCGGCGGAAGTGTTTTTTTCTTTTTTCCATGCAGAATATATGGAGGGCTTCGCCTCAAACTCCCACAAGCCTTACAGCTTTAGAACTTATCCGTAAATAAGATACGTGCAGATTGCGCAGTCAGATTTTTCGGCAGGCAAGGAGCTTTTTTGCAGGCGTACCGAGTGGTACGGCAAGGAAAAGCGACAAAGACTGCCGGAAAAGATGAAGCAAGATGTGCATAGATAATTTACGGATAGGTTCTTAATCTGTGACACAGTCACAAAGGCTGTTGACAGGAAAAGGAAAATAGATTACACTCAAAGCAGAAAAAGAAAGTTTTCCGTAACTAACCATACCTTCGCTTGAAAAGCGGATATCCCCTTTTCAAGCGAAGGCAGCCATTTACCATATACCAAAAACCATCGGGAGGTGTTTTTCTTCATGAAACAAAAATTCGACGTTACAGGCATGACCTGCTCCGCCTGTTCCGCGCATGTGGAAAAAAGCGTCTGCAAGCTGGAGGGCATCGCCGCAGTTAACGTCAACCTTCTCCAGAATTCCATGACCGTAGAATACGATGAAGCCGTCCTGAAAACGGACGACATTATCCATGCCGTAGAAAGCGGCGGTTACGGCGCATTCCCACAGGGCGCAAAACAGGCAGACGCCGCCAGCGAAGCCCCGCGCAATGTCGCGGCGGAGGAAATGCATTCCATGAAAAAGCGGCTGATTGCGTCTTTCTGTTTCCTTATTCCGCTGTTTTATATCTCCATGGGGCATATGATGGGCGCACCCCTGCCCGCGGTCCTGCTGGGCAATGAAAACATTATGAGTTTCGCCCTGACGCAGCTTCTGCTGACAACGCCCGTACTCATCATCAACAAGAAATATTTTACTGTCGGCTTCAAAGCCCTTTGGAACCGCGCGCCGAATATGGATTCCCTCATCGCGCTCGGCTCCTCCGCGTCCTATCTGTACAGTATTTTCGCCATATACGCTATGGGCTGGCATCTGGGGCGCGGGAATATCATGCAGGCACACCATTACAGCATGGAGCTGTATTTTGAATCCGCCGCAATGATACTGACGCTGATTACCGTTGGCAAATATATGGAAACGCGCTCCAAGGGCAAAACCTCCGAAGCTATCAGCAAGCTGATGGATCTCGCGCCAAAAATGGCAACTGTACTGCGCAACGGAAATGAAACCGAGATTCCCGTAGAACAGGTCATTGCCGGGGATATCGTTATCGTGCGCCCGGGGCAGAGTATTCCCGTAGACGGCAGGCTTTTAGAGGGCTTTTCCGCTGTGGATGAAAGCGCAATCACAGGCGAATCCATTCCCGTGGAAAAACAGCCCGGCGATACCGTCATTGGCGCGACTGTAAACAAAAGTGGTTATTTCAAAATGGAGGCAACGCGCGTCGGGAATGATACGACACTTTCGCAGATTATCACGCTTGTGGAAGAAGCCGGCGCGTCCAAAGCCCCCATTGCGAAGCTGGCGGATAAGGTCAGCGGCGTGTTCGTGCCCGTTGTCATCTGCATCGCAGTGCTTGCCGCCATCGTCTGGCTGGTGCTGGGGCAGCCCTTTGCATTTGCGCTTTCCATCGGTATTGCCGTACTCGTCATTTCCTGCCCCTGTGCGCTGGGGCTTGCCACACCGACCGCCATCATGGTCGGCACGGGCAAGGGCGCAGAATACGGCGTTTTGATAAAATCGGCGGAAAGTCTGGAAATTGCCCACCAGGTCAACGCCGTTGTGCTGGATAAGACGGGAACGCTGACGGAAGGGAAACCTGTCGTGACGGACGTACTCCCCGCCTCCGGCGTACTGCGCAACCCTTTCCTGCGCGCCGCCGCTTCTCTGGAATCGCTCTCCGAACACCCGCTTGCGGAGGCCATTGTCCATTATGCCAAAGGTATGGAAATTGAACCAGATGCGGCTCAGAACCTGCGCGCCACTGCCGGACAGGGCATAGAAGCCGATGTTTCCGGCAAAAAAATATTCGGAGGCAACCTGAAAATGATGCAGGAACGCGGCATTGACTTGGGCGGATTTGCCGAAAAAGCAGAAACGCTTGCGGCAGAGGGCAAAACGCCCCTGTTTTTCGCAGAAGAAAACAAACTGCTCGGCGTGCTTGCCCTTGCGGATACGCTCAAGCCTACCAGCAAAGCCGCTGTGGACGCTTTCCACCGCATGGGAGTTGACGTTGTCATGCTCACAGGCGATAATAAACGTACAGCCGACGCGATTGCCGGAAAGCTGGGCATACGTGCCGTTGCGGAGGTGCTTCCGCAGGATAAGGAGCAGGAGGTGCGCCGTTTGCAGGAGGAAGGGAAAAAAGTCGCAATGATTGGCGATGGCATCAACGATGCCCCCGCCCTGACGCGTGCCGACGTAGGCATCGCCATCGGCGCAGGAACAGATGTCGCTATGGAATCCGCCGATATCATACTGATGAAAAGCGATTTGATGGACGCAGTAACGGCGATCCAGCTGAGCCATGCTACCATACGCAATATCAAGCAAAACCTGTTCTGGGCATTTTTCTATAACGTCCTCGGGATTCCGCTTGCGGCAGGCGTGTTCTACCACGCTCTGGAATGGAAGCTGAACCCGATGTTTGCGGCGGCGGCAATGAGTTTCAGCTCGGCGTTCGTTGTCGGCAATGCGCTGCGCCTGAAGCTGTTCAAGCCGGAAAATACAGGCGCGCCGGAGCATAAAATGATAACAGAAACCCATTTATCCAACAAAAATGATACAAATAAGGAGGCAATCAACATGAAAAAGGTACTGAAAATTGAAGGCATGATGTGTGGTCACTGCACAGGACGCGTGGAAAAGGCTCTGAATGAGATGGACGGCGTAACCGCAACTGTCAGTCTGAAAGGCAAGAGCGCAGATGTAACGCTTTCCAAAGATATCAGTGATGATGCGTTGATCAAAACCGTTGCGGACGCAGGATATGAAGTTGTGGATATTCAATAACAGCAAAAAGGCTCATGGGATAACGGGCGTTGCCATAAGAAAATTTCATTCTATGAAATGCCTGAATCATCAAGATTCTTCAGGGCAGTTTCCATTTTGGAAGAAATTTTCTCAGGCACCGTCCGCCGGCACTTGGCTTAAGAAGCCAGTCAAAAACGATATGTTTTCTTAAGAACCTATCCGTAAATTATCTGCGCACATTCGGCTTCATTTTTCCGGCAGTCTTTGTCGCTTTTCCCTGCCGTACCACCCGGTACGCCTGCAAAAAAGCTCCCTGCCTGCCGAAAAATCCGGCTGCGCAATCTGCATGTATCTTATTTACGGATAAGTTCTAAGTCAAGCCGCCTTGTTTCCCCTGAGCCTTTTTCTGTGCCGTAAATCTGCTATACTGCAAGCCGTATCCCCCAAAGCGCAAGCAGATGCAGGGGATAGAATACATAAAGCGCATAGCGCGGAAGCCTCAGCCGCATCCCGCGCCCGCTGCCCAATATTCCAAAGGCAAACAGCGACAGCATTTGCAGCGTGCTGTGCGCCTTAAAACAGTAAAGAACTGTTATCGCCGCCTGCCCGTAAAAACAGACAGCGCGCCGCTGGTGGTAAACAGAGAACAGGAATACTGTCCATACGCCATACCAGCCGTAGGAAATCCTGCCCCAGAATGCCGCAAAAAACAGTAACCCTGCGGCAGTCCGCCCTGCCGCCGTTTCCTGCCGCCAGCACAAGACCGCCAACGCGCCCCATGCCAGCATAAACAGAGGATTTCCGTCCGTCCGCCCAAATGCCAGCTGATAAACCGGCTGAGAAACCAAAGCCGCAAGCAGAATACGCCCGAGATACCGCGGAAAACTGCGCGTATGCGCCACGCCCTCCGCAATGCCAAAAGCGAACAGCGGAAACGAAAGCCGCCCGACTGCCCGCAGCCAAATCCTGTCCGGAAAGAAAATCAACCCGATATGGTCAACCAGCATGGTAAGCGCGGCAAAAATCTGCACCAGCGTCCGCTGTTCCTGCGTCATCACTTCCGGAACATCTCCGTAGACAAATACCTGTCCCCTGTATCCGGCAGAAGCACAACAATGTTTTTCCCTGCATTTTCGGGGCGTTTTGCCAGTTCCGCCGCGGCAAATGCAGCCGCTCCCGCAGAAATTCCAGCCAGAAGTCCTTCTGTCCGCGCCAGCTCGCGTCCCGTTTCATAAGCCTCCTCGTCCGTCACAGTCATGATTTCGTCAATCACAGAGCGGTCCAATATAGACGGCACAAAGTTCGCACCGATGCCCTGCAATCCATGCGGTCCTGCCGTTCCTTTTGTCAGCAGGGGGGATGAAGCAGGCTCCACGCCCACAATTTTCACAGTGGGATTTTTCTCCTTCAAATACCGCCCCACGCCTGTAATCGTACCGCCTGTACCAATTCCCGCTACGAAAATATCCACTTTCCCATCTGTATCCTCATATATTTCCGGACCGGTGCTGTCGTAATGCGCCGCCGGATTGGAAGGGTTATCAAACTGCCCGGGAATAAAGGAATCGGGGATTTCCTTTGCCAGTTCCTCCGCCTTTTCGATTGCCCCCGCCATGCCCTTCTGCCCTTCCGTCAGCACAAGCTCCGCGCCGAATGCCGTCATCAGCAGACGGCGTTCCATGCTCATAGTATCCGGCATAACGATAATTGCCCGATATCCTCTTGCCGCCGCCATCACCGCCAGCCCGATGCCTGTATTTCCGCTGGTCGGCTCTATGATAGTTGCGCCCTCCCTGAGTATGCCAGCCCGTTCTGCGTCCTCCACCATGCGCTTCGCAACTCTGTCCTTCGCGCTGCCGCCTGGGTTTATCGCCTCCACCTTCGCCAGCAGGTTCGCCCCCAGCCCATGCTTTTTCCCGTAATTGCCAAGCTGCAAAAGGGGCGTTCCCCCTATCATTTCTTCTATGCTCTTATAAATCCGCGCCATAGTATCCCGTCCTTTCTCTTTTATATACTTATAGTATACCAAAAAATCCGCCCGGCGATAACAGGCGTTTGCACGAAGACCCCAACTGTTTTCTTCACGCAAGCCGCCTTATGCCAAGCGGGATTTTCAGTATTGCATCGTTATTTTGTCTTGCTAGGGTAGGCCCCTTTGCTTTCTTCATTCGCCGGCAGTTCCGCGCCGGTGCCTCCATCGTGATTTTGCCTGTTTCAATAACATATGCTTTATGTGGCACCTTCAACGCCATATTTGCGTTCTGCTCAATCAGAAGCGCCGTAATGCCCTGCTGGTTGGTGGTCTGGATAATTGTGAAAATATCCTTTACCACAGCCAGCATCTCCTGCCCACCGCCGGAAAGCGTGCCAGCCGTCTGCCGCTCGCGCTCTTTCATCTGCGGAAACAGCGAAAATACATACTCCAAATCATCTTTTCAGGGCAGACAGATGCTTTCCGTCGCTGGTATGAATATACCATAATTTTACCTGATACGCAATACGCAAGGCATCTGTTTTTCGTATTTTGGTGCGGAAAAGCACATTGTTTAGCGATAAATACAGTTTCCGCCCATCGCGGCTTATCTGCATAATATCCCGAAATCCCAATAAAACAGACGTCGCCTCATAAGAACAACGTCTGATATCCTCCTTCCCTGTTACGCCGCAGTGCCGCCGCTCTCCTGCTCAAAATAATCCGATATGCCGCAGTAGATTGCCCACGCCAGCTTATCCTGATAATTCTCGTCATTCAGCAGGGTTTCCTCCTCCCTGTTGGAAAGGAACCCACATTCCACAATCGCCGCAGGAAGCTCTGTTTTCCGCAGTATGTAATAATCAGCATTTTCCTTTGCCTGTCGGCTGTTCCCACCGTCCAGCCGTTCCCGAAGGCTTTCCTGCAAACACTCTGCCAGCCGTTTCGCCGCGTCGCTGTTTTTATGGTAAAATACCTGTGCGCCTTTGGCCTTTGCTGATGGAAACGCATTCTGGTGTATGCTTACCAGAATATCCGCCCCGCTCTCATTGGCAATCCGCTTGCGCTCCGCCATATCCTCCCGCTTGCCGCCGCCCAGTGCTTCATCGGTGTCCCGCGTCAAATACACCGTCGCGCCGGACTGCTCCAGATACCCCTGCAATTTTTCCACGACTGCCAGATTCAGCGTTTTCTCGTCCGCATAGTTCGTGCTGCCGGTTTTGCCCGGGTCCCAGCCCCCATGCCCCGCGTCCAGTATCACAATTTTCCGTTCCACAGGCAGCATAGTCGGCTCCGCGTGCCGCCCCGCCACCGTCCAAAGGCACAGGCATATGGCGCAGAAACAGCCTGCGCAGCACAGCCAATCCCTTTTTGCAAGTAGTCCCTTCATGGTGTTCCCGCCTTTATCATTTTTTCTATATTTATGAAACAAGTGCGAAAACCTTGCCTAAAAACGGATTGCGCCATTCGTTTCTGCGCAAACAAAAAGCAGGGGCAGCAATGCAGTCCCTGCATACAGACGTTATGGCGCTTCCCTTTAGCGTCATCGGCGTTTGACTCGGGTAGTGTCGTCACAAGTGTCTGCACACGCCTTTCCGGCAAATTTAGTCAGATTTTTCGTTAAAATTATGCTCGAAAACACGTATACATGACTTATGACGACACTGCCCGAGAAATCAGCTGTTTTCTTAAGCCAAGCCGCCAGTCATATTTTTCTATTAAAGCTTGGAAAGTGCGTCTTCCGCCTCTCCTTCTTCCTCTTCCTGGAATCTGCTTTCCTGCAATTCATTCCAGATTTCGTTTACGCTTTCCACGCTGTCGAAATAAACCTGCGCGATGGAATTTGTCGGAATCTGCAATTCCTCCGCATATTTGTTGATTTTATCCCATTCCGCACGCTCGTAGCTCAGCACAAGGTCGCAAAGCATACCACATTTGCCTTCGTGGTTAATCAGCGCGTCCTTGATAACCTCGTTTACAGGAATCTGCAGCATGATTTCCTCCATAGTCGCATCTACCATCAGCTCCATAGCGGAAAGCATACCCATCAGATATGCCTCAGATTTTGTAATAGGCATATCCTTTGCATAGCCCATCAAATCGGAACAGAACATCGCGCGCATCAGAGAAATCTTGAGCACGTCCTCGGAACTGCCCTCGTTTTCGCTGTTGAAGCTCAGCAGGTATACCCATTTTTTCAGCTGTTCAATACCCAGCACAACAATCGCCTGCTGTACAGAGGCTGTTTTATGGCGCAGCGCAAAGTGTACGGAGTTTACAATGCGCAGCAGCTCGTAAGTCAGGGAAACGTCCCTTTCAATAATCTGCTCAATCTCATCTACATCGGGAATATCGCGCGTTACCGCAATCAAAAGCTGGAAGAAGTTGCTTTGCAGATAATGCACCTTATTTGCCTTCACAACAGACGCTTCCGCGATATACGGCCCTTCAAACATATCGAAGTTGAATTTTTTTGCGAACTCATAAAGCTCCTTGGAGTCAATATTTGTTGCAACGCATTTCTTACCGAAGCCCTTTGCCATACGCAGTGTATTGTCAACAGAGTTCGGCTCAACCGCTTTTACATTGATTTTAATATAGTCCGTATATTCCATGAAACCGAAATACCGCGGCAGGAACTGGAAATCGTTGATAGCGATTTTATAGCCTGCTTCTTTGTATTTCTGCACCATTTTCTGTGCAAACGGATGCACAATAACGTTGTCCTCAATCTGGATAACCAGTTCGTCTGCTTTGAACATTTTCGGCATATTCTTAAACAGAAGGTTGGGCGTAAACGTCATAAAATTGAGCGTGGAACGGTCAATACGATCGTTATTCTGCGTAAGAAACGTAGAAATAGTTTCCGCCGCGCTGTAATCGCTGTTTTGATTATACATCTCGTTTTCCACATTAAACACCAGCTCATTACCCACCAGCTTGTTGTCTGCCGTTTTAATGGGCTGTTTTACTACATACTTATGCATAAAAAACACCTCTCCCTAACTTAGGAAACTGCAGCGAACCGGTTTCCCAATGCTTAATCCTGCTGCCCGTAATGCAGCAGATGATCCATAACTGATACCAGGTGCCCGATTTCCGGCTTTGTCAGCTGTTCGTCCGCACCAACTTCCTTCCCTTTCAGCTCCATTTCAGGCGTAATCAGGGAGGAGAAGATGATAACAGGTATATCTTTCAATCGGGAATTGCTCTTTACCAGCTTTGTCAGCCTGTGCCCGTCCATCTCCGGCATCTCAATGTCGGTGATAAGCAGGGCAACCTCCTTGCTAATGTCCTCGGCATGCTCGGCAATATTGGAAAGGTAATCCCATGCTTCCTGCCCATTATCAAATTTTTCAATATTCACATAGCCCGCCTTCACAAGAGCCTCGCGGATGATTTTGGCAAGCAGAATAGAATCTTCCGCCAAAACGATGGGGCTGCTGTTTCTGCTGCGGGGACCAAGCTTTTCAATTTCGGAAATCTGGATAGACGTTTCCGGTGCAATTTCCGCCACAATCTTCTCGAAATCCAGTATCGTTACCAGTTCCCCGCCGCACTGCGCAATACCCGTTGCAATGCCCTCATCACCGCCGGCAACCGTCTTATCCGGTTTGGAAATATCCTTCCAGGAAAGGCGGCTGATGCCAACGACCGTGTGCACACGGAACGCGACATGCAGGTTATTGAAATTCGTAATAATAAAAAGATCCTTTTCGCTTTTTTCGAGATGTTCGTCCGTCACATAATACGGCAGGTCAACCACAGTGATCAGCACATCTCTGGGTTTGAAAATACCCTCCACCGCCGGATGCACATGAGGCATGGGTTTCACCGGTTCCGAACGGATGATTTCCTTTACCTTGGCAACATTAATGCCATAAAGAATATCATCTATCGTAAATTGCATGATTTCTATTTCATTGGTTCCCGTTTCGAGCAGAATGCCGTTATTTTCCACCTTTTTTTTCATTCCTGCAAAACCTCCTCATAATACACCAGCTTACAAATGAAAAACTTTAAGACCCCGGGGCTTTGCCCCGGACCCCACCCGCTTTTTGAAAAAAGCGGGACAAAAACTTTTATTCCAGCCGCATTCCATGCGTCTGAAACACCTCTGCCGGAAGCTGTTTCCCCTGCGCTTCCATGCGTCAGAAAACAAATATTGGGGAATTTATAACCTTTCCCGCAAAACTTTACATCTTGGATTCCGGATGGCCAAACGCCTTTACAGTCGCGATGCCCGTCGCCGCGTCAAAGTAGAGTGTGCGGGCATAGTTTGCGCCGCAGTCCTCCTTCAAAAGGCGTATGCCCTCCCGCCGCAGAGCCTCTTTCACGCTTTTAATATTTCTTTCGCCGATATTGCCCCATTCCGCGTTATTGAATGTTTCAAACATCTTCGCACCGCCTGCAATCTTGCAGGTCATGCGGGATTTCACCGCACCGAATGCTGTCATCTTCCGCACAGCCTCGCGCACGCCGGTATCCGCGAATTTATATACATTATTCATGTCAGCTCCCTGCGCGACAGGCAACATGATATGTACCATAGCCGCCAGCTTGATTACATTGTCATAAAGACAGATTCCGATGCAGGAGCCCAATGCGTATGTCACTAAAACCCCCGGTGCCCTGCACATCTTCATATCGGCAATGCCGACAACGTACTGCTTATTGTTCAATTTGCAACACCCAGTTTCTTCATAATATATACCAAAGATTCTACGTCGGGAAGCATCAGCAGACGGCTGTATACTTCTTCATCATCACATTTGAACGTGCCGTTTATCGTCATCAGTTTATCCATTGTATAGCCGTACATCGTCATCGGTACATTCATGATGCCGCCCAGCATATTCATGGAAATTGAGGGCACAGAAAGCTGCATTTTGATTCCTGTCAAATCGGACATGGCGTTGACATAAGATGATATGATAATATTGCCAACTTCTGTCATTGCGGAAATATCCAGACTGTCGATTTCCTGGAAATCATTGATTTTCTTTTGCAGCAGCGTTTCCAGAACGATATTGATAAACTCCATATTTTGCAGGAAAAGCATGATACCGTTGACCTCGCCGCTGATTTCTGTCAAAACACCCACGACGATTTTTTCCGGACCGCCCAGCTCCTCGATTGCCTTATCAAAGCCTACCAGCTTTACTTCAGGCAGAGTCATTTCTATTTTCCGTCCCAGTACAGCGGAAAGCGCAGTAGCGGCGTTGCCGGTGCCAATGCTGCCGATTTCCCTCAGGGCGTCATAGCCCATACCGTCCTGTTTTTCATAATTTTTCATATCCATTTATTTTTTCCCTCCACTTACTGTCTAAGACCGTTTATGGTGGATTCGATCTCATCAGTCGTCTGCACCATTTTCAGCGCGTACTGATACGCCCTTTGGGATTCGATCATTTTAACGAACTCGTCCGCAATATCCACATTGGAGTTTTCCGTGCAGTATTGGCGGAGCATTCCGCTGCTGCCTTCCATCAGCACCGCCTCATTGTTCTTCCCTACGGGGCGGTATTCGTTTCCGCCTGCATGGAGCATACCATTCTGGTTGCGGAAACAGAAAACTGCGATTGGCAGCATCTCATCTTTATTTTCCTCCGTCACTACGATGGGTTCGTTATCGGTGCTCATGACTGCCTTGCCATCCTGGGAAGTCAGGAAAAATCTGCCATCTGACTGCAAGGAGAGCCGGAACGTACCATCGCGGGTATATGTGATTTCCTCTGTCACGGGATTCCGCAGGCCAAAGAAGCCATCTCCCATAATAGCATAATCATAAGGGGATTCAGATGTTGCGAATATCCCCGGGTCAAAATTCGTGTTCGTTTTATCCACCCATGCGCCGCTGGATGCGGTCAGCTGCGTGCCTTCCCGCGCAGGCAGGTCAAGCTCGTTATAAATCAAATCGGTGAATATTGCATCTTCCGATTTGAAGCCGGTGGTCGAGATATTTGCCAGGTTATTGGAAACAATACTCAGGCGTTTTTTCTGGGCGGCTGCGCCTGCTGCTGCCGCGTAAAAAGCCAAATCCATTCCGTGTTCACACTCCCGTCTTTTTCTTTTCTTTTTGGGGCTCTGCCCCAACCCCCGCCAGCTTTCTTTCGAGAAAGCTGGGCAAAGAACTTTATTTCCGGAAAACTGCGTTTTCCGGTGAAAATATCCACTTTTCTGCCCTGAAGATTTTATTCAGTATAAAAACATAAAACCGATTCCCGCCCCCGCTTTCTCCTCAGCCGCATGAAATGCGGCTGAAAAAGGGTCGAGGGATGAAATCCCTCGCGGGGTGTGGGGCAAAGCCCCACAATATCTTTTTATCATTATACCACAAAATTCAGTAAAAGGAATTAAATTCTTCCGATGTCCGTTGCCGCCTTTGCAATCATCTGGTCGTACATCTTCAGAACCTGAGCCATGCTCTGCAAATGCCTTTCGCTCTCAATCATTTTTACCATTTCCTTGACCGGCTCCACATTAGAAGCCTCCAGATATCTCTGCTGTATCGTTGCTTCAATCCCCAGCGGTTCGCCGCCGCCCGTGAAATAGCCGTCCTGCTTCACCAGCTGCGTTGTGTCCGCAAACGTGACAATTGCAAACTTATCTACAAAATTCCCATCGCTGTCAGAAACATTTCCCGACTGGTCAACCTGTACCTTTTCCGCATTGAACTGCGTTTCGCTGTCCGGATAGTATACCTGTATCGGGCCGTTTTCGCCCAGCACAAGGTCGCCGTCCTGTGTGCAGATATATCCGCGGTCATCAATATTAAAGGAGCCGTTTCTCGTATACCGCACTTCGCCGTTTTCATTCTGCACCTGAAAAAACCCGTCTGATATAATGGCAAAATCCAGAGGGCTGTAACTCGGGCGCAGATTACCAATATCAAAATTCGTAACCGTTTCTCTGGGAATCCTTGCCATACTCGTATCCGCCAGCCCTTCGGGGTGCGCCTTGTCCTCGTTACCCGTCCGGCTCAGGAGAGCCTCGTCAAACGTGGAAGAAAGCAGCGTATCCGCCTTATAGCCGATTGTACTCACGTTGCTCATGTTGGTACTGATAACGTCCAGCGTCCGTCTTTGTGTCAGCATACCGGAGGTCAGGTTATAAAATCCTTTTACCATTCGTCTATCAAATCCTTTCCCGCTTTTTCCTGCTCATTTCAGATTTGCCTGCATATAAATCCGCAGCTTTCGCAGCGCGTTGGTATGTATCTGCGAAATTCTGGATTCACTCAGGTTCATCACCGAAGCGATTTCTTTCATATTCAACTCTTTTCTGTAATGGAGCGAAAGCACCATCTGCTCATTCGGGCGCAGCGTGCCGATGCCCTGCTTGAGGATTTCCTCCATCTCCTTGTTTTCCAGAAGCTGTTCCGGCGTATCCCCATCGTCGGCAATGTTCTGCACACCCGCCTGACCGCCCTGACCGTCAAAAACAGCGTCCAGGGAAATCAGGTTATAGAGATTTGTTTTACTCAGCAGCTTGCTCTGGTATTTCTCCAAAGAAACCCCTAAATATTCCGCCATTTCCTCATCTGACGGGAAACGCCCAAGCCGGTTGAACAGCTCGTTTGTCGCGTCGTCAATCATGCGGGCGTTTTTGCGCACATTCCGTGGAATCCAGTCCTGTTTGCGCGCCATGTCGATTATCAGCCCCCGCAGCCGTTTGGAAATGTAGGTTTCAAATTTTACATTCATATTCGGGGCGAATTTCTCAATAGAATTCATCAGCACAATAACGCTTTCATTTATTATATCGTCCATTTGCGCAAAACTCGCATATACGCCCTTCATTTGCACAGCAATATTTTTTACGATATAGATATACCGCAGCACAAGCTCCTGCTTAATGCGCTGGTCGCCGGTTTCTTTGTATTCCAGGAAAAGCTCATCATTCGTTTTCCCTTCCATTTGTCCCCTTTCAATCATATCCGCCAGCCCCTTTCCTTACAGGGTAATATTGCCGATTGCCTGAATCTGAATATTGTTTGCGATTTCATTAAAAGACAATACATAAATGTCCGGATAAAACTGTTCTATCAGGCGGTAGAAATACAGTCGGATTACGTGGCTCGTCAGAATGATAGGCGGCTGCCCCAGTTCCGCAAATTTTTTCACGATTTCCGACATCTGCGTGATAATTTTCTGCATCGCCTCCGGATTCAGGGCAAGATACAAGCCGTTTTCGTTTTTGGAAAGGCTCGAAGCAATCAGCTTTTCCACCTCTGCGTCCAGCGTGATTACGCGCATCTGCCCGTCTGTACAGAACCGCCGCGTGATCGTCCGCTTGAGTGCGACACGCACGTTTTCGGTAATGGTATCCAAATCCCTCGTTGTTGAAGAGGAATCTATAATGCTTTCCAGTATCGTACCCAAATCCTTGATGGGCACGCCCTCCCGCAGCAGGGAACTGAGCACCTTCTGGAACCCGCCAAACGTAATAATGGCGGGGAAGGTTTCTTCCACAAGCTCCGGTGTCTGTTTCTTCAGGTTTTCGACCAGCTGTGTCACTTCCGCGCGGTTCAGCAGCTCGGAAACATGCCGCCGTATCGTTTCGGAAAGATGCGTTACGATAACGGACAGCGGGTCAATAACCGTATATCCGTAAATCTCGGCAATTTCCTTCTGGTCCGGCGTAATCCACTTACTCGGTATGCCATACGCCGGTTCTATGGTTTCAATGCCGTCCACCTCGCCCATCGGGTTCGGCGGCTCCAGCGCAAGGTAGTAGTCCGTCAGAATTTCGCCCTTCGCAACTTCCTCGCCCTTGATTTTAATGACATACTGGTTTGTATTCAGCGCGGAGCTGTCCCTCAGCCGCACAGACGGGATAACAAAGCCCATTTCCTGTGCGAACTGCCTTCGGAAAATAACAATTCGGTTAATCAGCTTGCCCCCGCTGGATTCATCGACCAGCGGTATCAGGCTGTAGCCGAATTCCATTTCCACAGGCTCCACGTTCAGCAATGTATAAATATTGTTGATATCCCGGTAATAATCTTCCTCTGTGATAACGGCCTCCGGTTCTTCCTCCGGCATACCCCCGACGCCTATCAGGTCATCCGGCATAGGCCCCATTGCCCCTGCCGCACGTAATTTGCGGGAGGAAGTAATGCCCAGCGCAATCAATGCCGAAGCCACAATAACCAGCTGGATATGCGGCATTCCCGGCATCAGCGCGATAATAAACAGCAGTATGCCGCCAATCAGGAACGCCTGCGGCTGTGCAAGGAACTGGGAAGAAACGTCCGTGTTCAGGCTGCCCTCGGATACGGAACGTGTAACAATCATACCAGTGGAAGTCGAAATCAGCAGCGCGGGTATCTGGGAAACCAGCCCATCACCGATGGTAGCGATGGAATACATCTGCAATACCGCCGTAAATTCCATGCCGCCCTGCACAACGCCAATAATCGTACCAGCCACAAAGTTGATTGTGGTGATGATAATAGACATGATAGCGTCGCCTTTTACAATTTTGGTCGCACCATCCATTGCGCCGTAGAAGTCTGCTTCCTTCTGTATTTTATGCCGGCGTGTCCTTGCCTGCTCCTCGTTAATCAAACCGGAACTCAGGTCCGCGTCAATCGCCATCTGTTTACCAGGCATTGCGTCCAGCGTAAACCTTGCTGCAACTTCGGCAACGCGTTCCGCGCCCTTGGTAATAACGATGAACTGTACGAGTACGATAATCAGGAATATGATAACGCCGACTACAACGTTGCCCTGCAAAACAAACGTGCCAATCGCCTGAATGACCTGGCCCGCCTGCCCCTGCTTCGTCAAAATCAGCCGCGTCGACGAAATGTTCAAACCGATACGAAAAAGCGTTGTAATCAAAAGGAGCGAGGGGAAAATAGAGAACTCCAGCGGCTCCTTAATATTCATCGTAATCAGCAGAATGATAAGCGAAACAGATATATTCATGATGAAGAATATATCCAATATAAACGGATTTAATGGAATTACCAATAATAACACAATTACGATTACGAATAATGAAATTGCGTTGCTCAGAATTTTTTTCATGATCGCTTCTCCGCCTGTAAAGATTTCCAAACCGTAAAGACCGCAGGGCTCTGCCCCGCTCCCCCGCAAGGGACGTTTTCTCCGCTTCGCTCAGCGCCCCTTGGCCCTCTCCATCGCATTTCATGTGATGGGAAACAAAAAACAGGATATTTTTAAGCATTTTATATACAGAAAACGAAGTTTTCCGCAATAAAGTTTGGGATCAAGCCCTTTTCAATAGGCACCGGAAAGAAGTCCGGACGCCGTAGGCGGCTTTGCCGCAGGCAAAGTGCTGACCGGCTTGCAGGGGTATGGGGACAGAGTCCCCAATGCTTTAATTTTTATATCTTATTGTTTATCCTGTATACATGTACCAGAATTTCCGCCACCGCACCGTAAAACTCCGGCGGGAGCTGCTGGTTCAAGTCAGTCGTTGCATAAATCGCCCTTGCGAGCGGTTTGTTTTCCACAATAAAAATTTCATTTTCCTCCGCTACCCGCACAATCCGCAGTGCCATCTCATCCTGCCCCTTTGCGAGCAGTATCGGTGCCACGTGCTTCTCCGGGTCATAGTGCAAAGCCACAGCAAAATGCGTCGGGTTCCTGATAACAACGTCCGCATCAGGCACCTGCTGCATCATTCTGGACATTGCCATTTTCCGTTGCAATTCCTTGATTTTTCCTTTTACCTGCGGGTCACCTTCCAGCTGCTTGTATTCTTCCTTGATCTCCTGTTTGGACATCTTCAGCTGCCGTTCATATTCCCACCGCTGGTAGAAAAAGTCGAATACGGAAATCACGGCAAACGCCATACCAATCCGCAGCGCCATATTAAATACTGTCTGAAACATATACCCGCATGCCGCCGGAATCTCCAGCGTAAACAGCTTCGGAAGTTCAATAATCTGCTTTCCGATAAAATCGTATAACAGGTAGAAAAGAATAGAAATTTTTATGATGCCCTTCAATACCTCCACAATGCTCCGCACAGAAAAAATTTTCTTAAATCCCTGTAACGGGCTGAGCCGGTTGAATTTCGGCTTGAGGCTATCAAGTACAAAAAGCGGCTTTGTCTGAAACACCGTAGCCGCAATGGATAAAAACACAATACACGCCATCAGAGGCGCGATAATCCTGGCCGCCACAAGGACGGAATCAAAGGCCATTTCCCTTATCAAATCCTGGCTCAGCTCCGCTTTATTCTGCATGTATGAAAAATATTTCAGCATGCAGCCTTTCAATGCGGAATAAGAGGACATAAACGTCAGCTTCAGCGCATAAAATCCGCCAATCAGGGTGAAAACGGTAACGATATCCTTGCTTTGCAATACATTACCTTTTTTTCGTTCGTCCCTTCGCCGTTTCGGGGTGGCCTTCTCGGTTCTTTCGCCCGGCACCGTTAAATCCCCCCTTTTTTATCCTCTCATCGAGCCAAGCAGGTCGGACATGCTCTGTATCAGCGTATTAACCAGACTGAGCAAAAAGTCCGCCATCGGGAAAAACAGTATCAAAAATATTACAAGCCCGATCAGTATTTTCGCCTGAATATTGATAACGAAAATGTTGATTTGCGGAATTGTCTTCATCAAAATACCCACGCCGACCTCAACAAAAAGCTGCACCGCCAGCATCGGCATCGCCAGCCGCAGAATGAGCGACATAAACTGCGAAAACATCGCCAGCGCGGCAGCGGCGGCTTCCGGCCCCAGTGTAATCGTGCCATACGGCACAATATCCGCAGAGGAAAGGAAAATCCGCAGGAGCGTCAAATGGGCATCTGTTGTCAAAAAACAGATAATAAATATCATGTTCAGCAGATTGGAGGTCATGGATATGGAGGAATTGCTCTGTGCGTCGTAAATCGTTGACATGGAAAGCCCCATCTGGTAGTCGATAACAGCGCCGGCATACAGTATCGCGCTCAGGAAAAAATTAAACACAGCCCCAAGCACATAGCCCGCCGCGAATTCCTTCAAAAGCAGCACGGCATAGCCGATTGCGTTTCCGTCCACCTCAATCTCCATCGGGCCGGATACGCTGTAAACCAGCAGCGTGAACGTAAAAATCATACCGCTTTTTACGCTGATCGGGATATTCGTCCGCCCGAAAATCGGGTTCATCAGAATACACCCCGCCATACGCATCATTATGAAGGAAAACAACATCATATTCATATCCGTATCGAGCATATCCCGTTCTTCCTTCCGCCCTTCGCCGGCATTTCAGTCCTACATCCGGCTGAATATTTCAACGGTGTATTCCTGCAATGTTGTCAGCATCCATGAGCCTGTCAAAAGGAATACTACAACAATCGCCACCAGCTTTGGCACAAATGTCAGCGTCTGTTCGTGTATCTGCGTCGCCGCCTGTAAAATGGAAATCAGGATACCGATTACCATGCTCAAAATCAGCACAGGCGCACTCAGCTTTACAGCAACCAATATCGCGCCCCTCAAAATATCCAATGCTTCCGCATTATTCATATCCTATCCCTCCCTGCATCGCTAATTGAACCCCTCTATCAGCGTTGAGAACAGCAAGTCCCAGCCGTTCAACGTGATGAAAAGAAGCAGCTTAAACGGCAAAGACATCATCGCGGGCGGCAGCATAATCATACCCATCGACATCAGCGTGCTTGATACCACAATATCAATCAGCACAAAGGGGATATAGATAAAAAAGCCCATCAAAAGCGCGCGTTTCAGCTCCGTTGTGATAAAGGAAGGCACAACAATCCGCAAAGGCAAATCCACCGGATTATCCGGTACCTCCTCGATTTGTGCATATTCCATAAACATCGCCAGCGTGTCGTCCTCCGTCTGTCGGAGCATGAATTCCTTCATCGGCACTGAGGCCCTTTGCAAGGCTTCATACTGCGTGATTTCATCATTCCGGTAGGGCACATACGCCACTTCCGTTACCTCATCTATCACGGGCGACATAATGAACATCGTCAGGAACAGCGCAATCCCAATCAGTACAGCATTCGGCGGCGTTGCCTGTACGCCCATCGCACTCCTCGTGAAAGAAAGTACAATAATCACCCGCGTAAAGCAGGTCATCATCAGCACGAAAAACGGCAGCAGGGAAATGGCCGTCATCAGGAAAATCATTTCCAGCGTCTGTATGGAATTACCGTTAATATTGATTACAGTATCCTGCATGCAATTACACTCCCAACACTTCTTTTACCGCCCCAGTCCGGCGGGTCATTCCCCGCCGCCCAGCCTGTTTCGGAATATATCCGAAAAACGCGGAGGCTTCTTTTGCTCTTCCTGTTCCTCCAGAGTGATCTGCCCTTCCTCCAGCTCCTTTAAGAGCCGTATTCCCTCCTGAGAAACCCCCAGCAGGTAATCCTTCCGCCCTACTCGGATAATCACAACGCTTTTTTCTCTGCCAAGAAACGCTTTTTCGATTATCCTGATATTTTTCGATGTGCCCGCGCCGGGCAGAACGCCTCCGCCCAGCTTTTTGCTGCAAACGTAGCTCAGATACAATATCACTGCAACGGCGAAAATCATCACAATCAGGTGCAAAACGTCGGTAAGAATAGGAATCCCTCTTTTCTGCAGGGTATCAGCCCAGAATGCCCTTTACTGCTTTCAGTATTCTGTCCGGTTTGAAAGGTTTTACTATAAAGTCCTTTGCGCCGGATTTGATTGCGTCGATAACCATTGCTTCCTGGCCCATCGCGGAACACATAACAACTGTCGCATTAGGGTCGCCGCCTTTGATAGCCTTCAGCGCTTCCAGGCCGTCCATGTTCGGCATGGTAATATCCATAATTACCAGGTCGGGCTTCAGCTCATTATATTTTTCCACAGCCTGCGCCCCATCCGCCGCCTCGAAAATATCGTCGGCACTGTAACCGTTTTTCGTCAGCGTGTCCTTTACCATCATTCTCATAAAAGCCGCGTCGTCAACCAATAATATTTTTGCCATTTGCCAAAACCTCACTTTTCATATCATCTTTTTTCACTGTTCCGATGCTTTTATATTGCAAACCTGCCGCAGGGCGTTGCCGTCCCGCGCCAGAATGTTTCTTTATTTATTTTCCTTCGCCAGCGTTTCCAGCCGGAGGTCTGCGTTTTTCACAATTTCCGTAATACGCACGCCAAAGTTGTCATCTACAACAACAACGTCGCCCCGGGCAATGCACTGCCCGTTTGCGTAAACGTCCACCATTTCACCCGCCAGCTTATCCAGCACAACGAGAGAGCCGCTTGTCATCTCCAGAATATCCTTTACGTTGCGCTTTGTCCGTCCGATTTCGACGGAAACCTCCAGCGGAACGTCCATGATAAGGGAAAGATTTTCCACCTTTTCCTTCTCCAGTTCTTCGGGGTCCTCCTCCATCTGCGGCGGCTGTATCGGCTTTACGTTGAATACCTTCGGGTCGCGCGGCTCCTTTTTCTTCGGTTCCTCGCCATACCCCTGCGGCATCATCCCCGGATACATGCCGTAGGGCGGGTACATGCCATACGGCGGGTACATGCCATACGGCGGATACATCATCTGGTTCTGCCCATTTTGTCCGTCCTGCGCACCCTGCGGCGGCATTCCGTACATTCCCATCGGCGGCATGCCCATGCCAGCCTGTGCTGCCATATCCGGCTGTGCTCCCATCGGAGGCATACCCATCTGCGGCGGCATGCCCGGCTGCGCTCCCATATTGGGCTGTGCCCCTGCATTAGGCTGTGCTGCCGGCTGCGGCGCCGGTTCTGCCGCGCCTCCCGCAAGCATCTTTTCAATCTCTTCCTGACTCAACGTTCCGCCGCCCGAAGGTGCCGGCGCAGGTTCCGGTGCTTGCGGCTGTGCCGGTGTAGAATCCCCGCCGCCTGCAAGCAGTTTTTCAATTTCTTCCTGGCTCAGCGTTCCGCCGCCGCCCGAAGGTGCCGGCGCAGGTTCCGGTGCGGAATCAGGCACCCCGCCAGCCAGCATTTTTTCGATTTCCTCCTGACTCAGCGTTCCGCCGCCCGAAGGCGCCGGTGCAGGTTCCGGTTCCGGCTCAGCCGCGGCTGCGGCGTCGTCAGAGCCAAGCCCGAACGCTGTAAGCAGCCTCTGCGCAAGCGAAATTGACATCAGGTTCATGAATTGGCTTTCAATTGCGTCCTCAATCTTCAGCTTGAAGTATGCAACAACCTTTTCTTCCGTACTTCCGAAATACTTCTCTTTGAAGGAAGCCAGGTCAGGAATCTCAAACGCCACAGGCGTGGAGATATTAACGACCTCGCCCAGAAATTCCGAAAGAGCCGTTGAAGACGCGCCCATCATCTGGTTCATAACCTCGCAGACCGCGCTCAGGTTCATTTCATTCAGCTCAAATTCCTCATCGGGAATTTCCATACCCATCAGAATCTCGCAGATAGTTTTTACGTCGCTTCTTTTCAGCAGCATGATGTTGCTTCCGCTCAGGCCTGTTACGTATGTGATTTCTACGCCGATTGCGGGTTCGATTTCCGCGAATTGGAATTCCTCATAAGAAACGACCGAAACATTGGGCGTTGTGATATCCGTCCTTTTGCTAAGCATCGTTGAAACGGCCGTTGCAGACGCGCCAAGGCTGATATTGAGGATTTCGCCTATTGCGTCTATCTGTAAAGAATTAAATATTTTTGAGTCCATTCTTTCCTACTCTCCCCTTTGCGATGAAACTGGAGTATTATCATAAACATCGCTTATTTTTATGGCCATGTTCTTGTTATTCGTCCCCAGATAGCCCTTGAAACAGGTTTTGTCTGCCACAGTCAGGTATACCTCGGAATCTTTTGCTTTGTTCAAATTGATTACGTCCCCAACCTGAAGGCTGTAAATATCACGCAGCAAAAGCTCGGATTTGCCAAGCTCGGCTTTCATTTCCAGAGACGTCTTTTTCAGATGCTCGTAAATGATCTTCGATGTTTCTTCCTTTTCTTCTTCCGACAGGCTGTCCCTGGAGGATTTCCGCTCCATGATTTTGAAAATAGACGATAAAACGCTGTCCGGCAGACAAATACTGATTTTCCCTTCCAAATTTCCAAGCTGCACGTCCAAAATAACAATCGCTACCGATTCATCCCTGCTGATTTCCTGCATCATGGTCGGGTTTGTTTCCAGCCGTTCCAGCTCAAAATTCAGCTCTATATAATTGGACCAGCCGTCCGGCATAACATCAATCATATATCCTACGATTACGTTATAAATCCGCAGTTCGATGTCCGTATAAGTATAAGAAGTTACGCTGTCATCTCCGTCGTCGCTGGTGCTGCCCAGCATATGGTCGATCATGCTCAGCATCATTGATGGATCAACCTTCATGATAACAGGCTCCCCAATTCGCCCGTCGCCTACATCCGTTCCAATCAGTGTCACTACATCACTTTCATGCAGGGAGTTGGCAAATTCATAATACCGCTGCTCCTCCACATCAAAGATTTCCACCTGGCACCCTGTCCGAAGTACGCTGTTCAGTCTGGAAGATACCACACGGGAATATGTTTCATATACGCTCTTTAACAGCCGCAGCTTATCCCTGGTAAACTTTTTCGGGCTGAAGAAGTCGTATTTTTTATATTTTATTTCTTCCTTTTTTTCGACTGCTGTTTCCTCCGCATCGCCGCCTCCGCCTGCCATCGAATTGAGCAGCGCGTCGATTTGGGCTTGCGTCAATACTTCAGACATACCCCTTTCGCCTCCTTTCCAAATTTTGCGCTTCCTTTTTTTCCTTTGTAATTCTGCGATTCAGTAAAGCTGTTTACTCAAATTTAATTTCCTTGTAGTATTGGTCAAGGCTCTTTGCGTCGCTGTCCTTCCGTGTAATCAGAAGCTCAACGCGCCTGTTCCTTGCGCGGCCCTCTCTCGTATCCACATCGCTGATGGCGCGGAACTGGCCATAGGAAACCGCCACAAGACACCTCGGTTCCATAATATTTTTGGTCTGTATATAAAGCAGTACTTCCGTTGCGCGGTTAGACGCAAGGAATCTGTCACTTACAGGCTCATTCGGTACGCCCGGTGTCGCCTGAGACGTATGCCCCAGCACGCGCACCTCGTCAATAGATGCGCTTGCCGTTGCCAGAGCCTCACAGATACCGTCCAGTATATGCTGTCCTTCGGGGCGGATATTGTAGCTTTCGCCGTCAAAGAACACATTATCCCTGAAGGTGATAAACGTATAATCATCGCCTTTGGAAAGCTCAATATCATTCTGGTAATTGTTCTGCTCCACATATTGTACCAGCTGGCGGTACAGTTCGTCAAACGTTTCCTGTATTTCCGCCGGGTCATGGCTGCCTTCTACAGGGTCCTCCAGATTATCGTTCGGCTCTGTCGTCGTTACAATCTGCGAACTTTCGATTGCGTCCGGATTAAAGCTTTTTACAATGATTTTCCATTTCTCCTCACTGATGCTCGACATAGAGTACAGCAGTACGAAGAAACACAAAAGCAGCGTAACCATATCGCCGTATGTATCCATCCAGTTGGCGCCGCCCGGAGCCTTTTTTTGCCGTTTTGCCATTTTTCACACATCCTGTTCCTAGCGGTTAAAAAATCCAAAACTGAAAACCAACGACCTTGGGGACTCAATCCCCAACACCCCTGCAAGGGGCACGCCCCCTGACCCTTCCGCCGCAAAGCTGCGTTTTGCGGAAACCCCCAGTCCTTCCATTCCAGCCGCATGGAAATGCAGCTGACAGTAAAGTTTAGGTCAAAGCGTTCCGCCCGCCGCCTTCTCTTGTCGGTACACTGGGTCAAGCCCTTTTCTAATAAGTACCGGAAAGAAGTCCGGTCGCCGGAAGCGGCTTTGCGAAGCAAAGTGCCGGCAAGGCTTGCGAAGGTTTGGAGGCAGAGCCTCCAGGGTTTTAAGGGTGCGCGGGGCAAAGCCCCACAGTCTTTTTTTCTTAATCCTTTTCAGCCATTGCTTTTTCCCTTTCGCTCTGTTCAAGGAAGGAAATCAGCTTTTCCTCCATAAATTTCGGCGTTTCGCCGGACTGTATGGAAAGCACGCCCGCAATGATGATTTCCTTGCAGAGGTATTCCTCGTCGCTTCGTACTTTCAGCTTCATTGCGATAGGGCCGAAAATCAGGTTTGCCAGAATACAGCCGTAGAATGTTGTAATCAACGCCGTACCCATGTCCTTACCAATCGTACTGGAGCCGCCCTCGTCCATGCTCATGTTCTTCAGCATGTTTACAAGGCCGACCAGCGTACCAATCATACCGAAAGCGGGAGCCATTGCGGAAGCCTTTTCGTAGATACCCACGGCGTCCTCATGCCTTGTCGCCAGCTTTTCCAAATCGTTTTCCAGCATGGTCTTAACCTTTTCCGGGTCCGTCGCATCAACAATCAGCATAATACTCTGCTTGAAAAACGGGTCCTCCTGCTGGTTTGCCTTTTCTTCCAGCGCCAGAAGGCCGTTCTTTCTCGCAATCTGAGAAAATTCCACCAGTGTATTGATGTATTCAACCGGTTCATAGCGGTTGCCCGAAACAACGATTTTCAGGTGTTTCGGCATTTTTTTCAATGTACTGATTGGGTAGCTGGCAAATACGCTGGCGAATACGCCGCCGATTACGATGAATATACTGGCCGGATCCACGAAGTTCAAGACGGCCTTGATATTGATGCCGATAGGGTCTGTACTGAAAACCATGGCGAATACAATCAAAGCAAAACCTGCCAATATACCTGCAACAGTCGATATATCCTTCATAATTTACTCCTCTTCCCTGCCTTAGGCTTTTCTTGCTGTCTTTATATTGTCCAGTGTCTTTTTTCTAAAGTTTATGTAAAACGCCGTGCCCAGAGAGTTGCCCTCATAGGTCTGCTCATGGGCAGCCGGCATTCATTTTCTCTCGGAAAGTCTGCCTTGCCCCCCAACCCCCTTCCGGGAAGGCGCGTGTCAATCCTGAACAATCTGTATCCTCTTGTTAAGGTCGGTGATTTTCGCGTTGAATTCTATAATTTTTTCAATAATCTCGTCCAAATCCTCCTGAACAATATAAAAGTCCTTGTTCATCAGAACGATTTTCGTTTCCGGAATTTTTTCAATGCTTTCAATCTGGTTGCAGTTCACCACAAAAATTTCATTGTTCAGTTTTGTCAGCTTAATCATAGTCTTTTTCCTCTCTCCGATATTCTCATGGATGATTTAATGATGGCGGCCAGGCCGCGCCGGCCGCCTGAGAGCTTACTGATAATTCTTACCGTTTCATGCTGATCAGTTCCTGAAGCACTTCATCAGAAACCGTAATCATTTTAGAGTTTGCCTGCAAACCTCTTTCCGCAATAATCATATTCGTAATTTCCTGCGCAAGGTCTGTCTTGGACATTTCCAGACAGTTTGTAACCAGGTCGCCTGTGCTGCCCTCGCCGGGAACATAGCCGCCGCAGGTACCCGTATTGCCTTTAATCTTGTAGTAGGAATCGCCGACTTTCTCCAAAGCCTCCTGGTTAGGCACGTTGCAGACCGCAACCTGGCCAAAGGAGTAAATCGTTTTACCGGATGTGCCGGTGATTACGCCGTTAGGGTCAATGGAGATGCCCTCCAGAATCAGTCTTTCCGTATCCGCGTGAATTTCGTTCTTGTCTTTAGTACCAGGAGTACCAGGTGTCGTAGTACCGCCGCCGCCAGTTTCCACGCTCAGCGCGGGAACACGCAGGGGAACCAGTACGCCTGTTTTAGCCTCAAATTTTTCTGTACCGGTTGCAGGGTGATTGATGCCGTCCTTCTGATAGAAACCATATACCACGTTTCTGTTTTCATCAACCAGATAACCATCGCCGTCAATGAAGAATCTGCCAACCCTTGTCAAACTTAATGCGGAAAGACCAGAAGTATTTACGTTTTCGCCGTTCGCGCCTCCTTCCTCCGAACCAGGGGCAATGTTGATAATACCACTGCCATCGTCTGCACCAAGGTTCTTCGGGCCTACCAGGAAAAAGCCGGTGCCGTTAATCATACAGTCCAGACCACGGCCCGTAGGCTCATAGCTGCCCTGCCCAAAGTCCAGCGTAATGCCCGCCAGCTGTGCGCCGTAACCAACCTGGCTGGGGTTCTGGCCGCCGTATACATTGTTGCCGCCGCCGGAATTATAAGTATTCTGGTAAATGGATTCCTTGAACGAAACCAGCCCCGGCTTGAAGCCGTAGGTATTTACGTTAGCGATATTGTTACTGACAACGTCCAGCCTGTTCTGATGTACCCTAAGGCCGGCAACCGCTGCAAACATCGATCTGATCATAAAATGTTCACTCTCCCTTTCAAGTATGCCGCATCATAAGGAGCATAGCTTCAGATGCTCCAAAAGCCTCCCAAAACGGGTCCAGCTTATAATATTACGGCGCTGTCAATATTCGTAAAAATGTTATCCTTCATTTCTTCACCATTCATGGCTGTTACCACCATGTTGTTTGTTACATTTACAATAAAAGCCGCATCATGCCCAATCATGACCACATCACGTGCGCCGCGCAGCCTTGCCTTGCCCGCCGCCGCGTTCAGGTCTGCCATCAGTTCTTCCGTCAGGGAAATACCTCTCTGTTCTATGCGCTCCTTGGAGTGCTTGGAAAACTGGAGCCCGTCGGCTTTTTGAATTTCCTGCTGCAACATGGCGTCAAAACCGCCGCCAGCCCGTTTTGCAGCAATGTTCTGGAGTTTCTGCCCATTCTGGACATTATATACGCTGTTATTTCTGATAGAGTTTGTCACTGGGCTCACCTCGTTATTTCCCTTCCGTGCCGCTGTGTGTTATGCCTGTTCGCCGTCGCCGCCTGTTGTCGGTGGATTCTGTTCATCGCCGCCTGTTGTCGGTGGATTCTGCTCGCTGCCGCCTGTTGTCGGTGGATTCTGCTCATCGCCGCTTCCTCCTACTGTCGGTGGATTCTGCTCACCGCCGCCATCGGGTTCTTCGGGTTCTTCTGGTTCTTCCGGATCGGGTTTCTCTTCCGGCTTCGATGTTTCCGGAGCCTTGCCCAGACCCATGATTTGCGACATGGAATATTCCTTGCCGTTTACAATGATTGTCGGTGTGCCGTTATAAAGATTAACGCCTTCCACAACGCCATAAACGGTTTCCATCTTGCCGGTTGTAGTATCCGCAATGATAACTTCCTTGCCCATCAGGGAACCCGCGTAAGTCGTCATGGACATCGTCATCATGTCCTGCATCGCGTTTATCATGGACATCTGCACCATCTGGTTCATCATTTCCGCCGTGTTGCTTTCGGGATTCAATACGTCCTGATACTGCATTTCTGCCGCCATCAGCGTATAAAAGTCATCCATGTCCAGCGTTGTATTATCCTTGTAATTAAACGGCCTTTGAGCAGGGGCAAATTCGCCCTTTTCATTTTTCCATAATGGTGTTCCCCCCTGCGCGATGCTGCCCGCATATTTCGTGTTTGCTGCATCCATCTGTCATTCCTCCTTTTCCGGCTATTTCTGTTTCTTTATTCCGCTTCCACAAGGCCAAGCCTCAGCTGCTGGATGAAATCCATGGAATCCGCGCTTTCCTTGCCGCCCTGTCTGCGGTTTGTGTTCTGCTGCGCGTCATTCTCCTTGCCGTTCTGCTTTTCCTGCTCGTGGTATGGCGTTTCGCTTTCCTGTTCCACATGTACGTTTACTTCGCTGCCCGTGCGCTCCTCAATCATTTCTTTCAGGCGGCTGCTTGTAGAAGAAAGCAGGTCCATGGCCTTCTGGTTGTCGCACGTCATTGCGATGTGTATTTTGCCTTCCTCGAATACCATTTTGATTTTTACCTTGCCCAGTTCTTCGGGGTTCAGCTGCATTTCGAACTCCCTGTTGCCCTGTGACGCACGTACCATTATGGTATCCGCCATTTCCTGCGCCGCCTTGGGTTCTGCCAGTTTGACGGAATCGCCGACCTTAAAGTTCAGCATATCATCGTCCTGCACTTCCTTTGGTGCCGCCGTATGTGCGCTTACGTCCTGCGCGGACGCATTTTCTTCCTTTGCAGTGCCCTTTGCTGCATCGGCTCCGGCCTTTGCGTCTGTCTTTTCAGCCGCGCCGTCCTGCTTCGTTTCCTCTGTCCCCTGTACTTTTACTTCTTTTACCGCTTCCGTCTGCTGGTTTTTCCCAGCGTCAGGCGTTTCTACAGCTTTGGCAGTTTCGCCGCCTTCTTCCGCGCCTTTCTGGTTCTGCCCGAAAAGCCCCGATTCATCTTTGGTCAATGTGGCCTGCGAATCCTTCTGCTGCGCGCCGGCTTCTGCCGCGCCTTCCACAACTTTGCCCACAGCTTCCGTCTCGGTAATCTTACCCGAAATATCGGCAGGGGTTTCCTCCGCCCAGTTCAGCGATGCGCGTTCCTGCTCGGGAAGGATTACGAACTGTGCCGCAACCTCCAGCGCAATCCCGCTTTCTTCCACATTTTCATCTTTCGGAACTTCTGCGCTGTTCTCCGCAGCGGGAGGATTCTCCTTGTTCGGTGCCTCCGGTTTCGCGGCCGCATCGGTGTTCTGCGTGTTCTGCTGTGTGTTTTGTGCGTTTTTATCGAGCATTGTCTTAAATTCGCTGTCATTGTTCTTTTTCGGTTTCGCCGTATTTATTTTGCTTACAACCGAAAGCATGTCAGCGCCGCCCGATAACGCATTTTTGCCTGCTACCACATCGTCCACCTCCTTAAAGTTATATTTATCATTAACATTTTATAAAAAATGGAATGACCCTCTGAAAACAGTTACCTGCATATTCCCAATTTATCAAAATAGAAATTTCCTTCTTCAGCCCTCAATCTGTTTTACCATATTCAGACGATTCTTTCAATGCTTTCCATGCATTTCAACCAGAAATTTTATCTGACAACATTTGTCAGACCCCGCGTGCCGCAGCCCTGCTGTTGGAAACAAATTCCTCGATAAACATTTCGTTTTCCCGGCTTGCTTCCTTGCGGTATTCCTCCATAGTGATTTCTTTCAGCTTTTCAATGGAAAGGGATTCCTTTTTTGCCTCAAGTATTTCTTCCTTTTTCCGCTCTTCTTCCTTCCGGATATGTTCCAAAGCAGTATATTCCCGCCGTATGATATGGTTCTGACGGGTCAGGTAGTTCTGATAATTGACAGCCTCAACAGGAATGATTCCGCTCAGCTTTTTTGCATTGAATTCCGCCGCGCAGGCGTCCCGTTCCCGTTCCAGTCCGGCTATTTTATCTTCCTGCGCCCGTATCCGCCGCAGTATGCCGGCGTGCTCGTTCCGCAGCATTTCCAGTCTGTCATTCTTGTATTTCAGTACGGGCTCCAGCTTAAATGAAAACTTTTTCAAAATATTTTCCTCCCTTTATGCCCCTTCCTTACAGGCAGGCGCCGTTCAGGAAAGGATATGCTCCAAGGAATGCATCACTTCGTCATAATCAAAGCTTTCGTTAATCCCCTGCTTCAGGAAACCATTCACAAGGTCTATTTTAGAAATCGCGTAATCCACACTGGGGTTTGTCCCGGCCTTATACGCGCCAATGGAAATCAAATCAGAATTTTTTTCGTAAACGCTCAGGATATCCCTCAGCTTCGACGCCAGCGCGCGGTGTTCCTTGCTGACAATGGCGTTCATAAGTCTGGAAATGCTTGCGTTTACATCTATGGCAGGGAAATGGTTTGAATTTGCCAGTTTCCTTGTCAGCACGATATGCCCGTCCAAAATACCACGGACGGTATCGGCGATTGGTTCGTTTGTATCATCGCCCTCCACCAGAACGGTATAAATTCCGGTAATAGAGCCTTCTTCGAAATTTCCGCTCCGCTCCAGCAGCTTAGGCAGCTCGGCGTATATGGAAGGCGTATAGCCTCTTGCTATGGGAGGCTCGCCAACGGCCAGCCCGATTTCCCTCTGCGCCATGGAAAAACGCGTCAGGGAGTCCATCATCAGAAGAACATCTCTGCCCTGCCCTTTGAAATACTCCGCAATCGCCGTTGCGACAACAGGGCATTTCGACCGGAGCATCGCGGACTGGTCGCTGGTGGCAACCACCAATATGGAACGCGCAAGCCCTGCTTCGCCCAAATCGTTCTGGACAAACTCCAAAACCTCTCGGCCACGCTCGCCCACAAGGGCAATTACGTTGATGTCGGCTTTCACATTTTTTGCAATCATGCCGAGCAGCGTACTTTTGCCAACGCCGCTGCCAGCGAATATTCCGACCCTCTGCCCTTTACCGATGGAGAGCGTGCCGTCTATGGCTTTTATGCCGAAGTCCATACGCTCGCTGATTGGCGGACGGGAAAGTGGGTTGATGTACGGGTTTTCTATAGAAAAGAACTGGTCCGGCTTAAAACCGGAAAGCCCGTCTATAGGCCTGCCCAGCGCGTCAATGATTCTTCCTTTCAGGAAATCCCCCACAGGTATTCTCAGCTGCTGTCTGGTATTACGGACAAAGTTCCCTGCCGCAAGCCCTGTCATATTGTCGTAGGGCATAAGCAGGATTCTGTCATTCTTGAATCCAACGACCTCCGCCAGCGCCTGCCCGCGGGCATTCTCACTGTAAATATGGCAGATGTCGCCGATAGCAGCTTTTCCGCCGGAAGCCTCTATGGTCATTCCTACGATATTCTCTATTTTGCCGATGTGGCTGATGGTTTCGGCGTTGTAAATCATATCCGGCATATTCCTGAACATAAAGAACCTCCGATGCTAAGACCTGAAAACCCTGGCGGCGCTGCCTCCAAACCTCCGCAAGCCCTTTAAGAAGGGCTTGACCCTAAACTTTAACGGGCAAAATTTCGTTTTGCCAGTGTTCTTTACTGCAAATGCTTTCTTTTAGCAGATAGTGCTATGTGTTGCTTTCAGATTTGTATAAATATCAGGCAGCGGACCAGACCTTGCCCCTGCGAAACGCTGTTCCGCAAAACCTTCTCTGCTTTTTTTGAAAGAAGCAAAGTTCCGGGGCAGACCCTTATGCTTTACATCCCGCTGTTGTTCAGTATTTCCTTAATATTTTCCACCTGTGTGGACGCGCTTGCGTCAATGATTTCGTCCGGAAGTTCAATAATGACCGTTCCGGGCTTTTCATTTTCCATCGCAACGACCTTCAGGTTAGGGGAAAGGCGGGAGATGGCCTTGAGGATATCCAAATCCCCCTGTACCATCAGGTCCGCGTCTGTCCGGGCAATGTAAATCTTTGCCCATTCCCTTGTTTTCAGCCGCTCCGTCGCAGTTACAATCATTCGTTCAATGACGCTCCCGCTGGATTTCAGACTGACCTGTATCACCTTTTCGCCGATGGCAACGGCGATATTTTTCAAATCGTGTTTATATTTCTGGAGCATTTCCTCCTTCATCCGGCTGACCTCGTCCACCGTTTCGCGGATCTCCTCCAGATAAACCCTGCATTGTGTATCCATGGTTTCCCTGACGTCCGTCATGCTTTTGGCATGGCCTTCGTCATATCCTTTTTCGTAACCTGCCTCATAGCCGCTGTCATACGCCTGGCTTTTCAGCCGCTCGGCTTCCTCCCTTGCGCGGGCCAGCATTGCCTCTGCTTCCTCCCGTGCCTGAGAAAGAATTTCCTCCGCATGGATGCGGGCAAGCGCATCGCCCATGCCCATGCTTTCCGGCTCCTCCTGCGGTTCTTCTGGCTCCTCCGGAAGGATTTCTTCCGGCTCCTCCGGTTCTTCCAGCGCAGCTTCTTCCAGTTCCTCCGTGATGGGCTCTTCCGGCTCAAGCACAGTTTCCTCCTCTGTCTGCGTTTTTTTCGCTTCTTCCAGATACTCGTTAAAGCTGTACTTTTCCACTTGCTTTTTATGGTAGAACTTCAGAAGATTAGGCAATAATATCACCCTTTCCGCCCTTCATGATAACGACTTCGCCGCGGTCTTCAAGGGTTCTGATAATCTGTACAATCCTCTGCTGTGCTTCTTCAACATCCTGCAGCCTTACGTTGACTGTAATCTCAAGGTCAGACTTGATATTCTCAGCCATACGCGAGGAAACGTTTGCGAAGATAACATTCGCAACCTCTGCCGTAGTGCCTTTAAGCGCAAGCACAAGGTCTTTCTGGTCGCAGTCGCGCAGGAAACGCTGGATAGAACGCGCGTCCATGGTGAGGATATCCTCGAAAACGAACATTTTCTTGCGGATCTCGGCAGAGAGTTCTTCGTCCTCTCTGTTGAGGCCCTCGAAAATAGATTTCTCGTTGCTTCTGTCCATGTTGTTCATTACTTCCGCGATATAATCTACGCCGCCGACATGTGTAAAGTCCGTCGTAAGTATCGTGGAGAATTTCTTCTGCATTTCCGCCTCTACCAGCTTAATGGCTTCGGGAGATGCGCTGTCCATTTTTGCGATGTTTGTAACAACACGCAGCTTCATTTCATCCGGCAGCATAACGATAACGTCTGCCGCCTGCGTAGGCTCCACATAGGAAAGCACCAGCGCAATGGTCTGCGGGCGTTCATGCTGCAGTATCGAAAAGAGGTTTTTGCTGTTTGTCTTGCTGAGGAAGGCAAACGGCATAACTTTCAGCGACTTGGATACCTTCTGGAGCAGTGTATTCGCCGTTTCCTCGCCGAAAGCCTTTTCCAGAACCGTTCTTGCGTATTCGATGCCGCCGTCCGTCACAACCTTCTGTGTCAGACATTCCTTATAAAATTCATCCAGCACGGTTTCCGTTGTTTCCGCCTCGATATGCCCAAGGCGGGCGATCTCGACGGTGAGCCGTTCGAGATCCTCCTGCCCTAAGTGTTTGTATAGCTTTGACGCCTTATCTACGCCAAGCGAAACGATAACGGCTGCCGCCTTCTGTTCCTGTGTTAATTTATCTGCCTCAGCCATCTGATTCGCCTCCTTTGAGCCAACGCTTCAAAAGCTGTGCCGCAATTTCGGGGTTTTCCTCCGAAAATTCGCGTATCTTGTTCTTGAGTTCCAAACTGCGCTCGTTCTGCAGGTTGAGCAAATCGTCCGTCATGCCGCTGGCATCCGTATCGGCAACCGGAACAGCTCCCAGCGCCGCCTGACTGTATTCCTCCATCGCCGCTGCCGCCGCTGCTTCTGCCGCTGCCGCCGCTGCAGCTTCCTCTTCCAGTCTGCGTTTTTTCCTCCTGCGCCGTACCAGCAATACAATTACCAGTATCAGCAGCAGCAGAACTGCCGCCGCAATCGCCGCAAGGATAAGCAGCTGTGTCTGCGTAAATGTCGAGAAGATGCCCGCAGGGCTTACCGGTTCTTCCGCAGGTTCTGTATAGAACGGTGCGTTCAGCACTTCGACCCGCTCATTCTGGAGGGTCGGGTCAATGCCCGCCGCCCTTGCGACAAGGGAAATCAGCTCTTCCCTGTCAAGGCTGCCCAACGTATTGCCGTCAATGATAACGGCTACGCTCAGGTCGCGCAGGTCACCCGCTGTAACCTCCGTCTGCTCCTTCAGCTGGTCAACAAGGTAGTTGATGTCGCCATCTGCGCCGACAAAGCTCTCGGTACCATCGGAAGTGATGCGGGTATAAATCGGTATATCAGAATTTGTTTCCGTTCCCGGCACACCGCCCTCAACAGGGTTTTCGCGGTTGATTTCCCAGCCCGCCTGTTCTCTGGAGATAACGCCTGTGTTGCGTTCCGGGTCCTCTGCGGAATAATTTATCAATTCGCGCAGCTTTTTGTTGATATCAATATCCGCCTTTACGGATACCTCGAAATGCCCTTCGCCATAAATCGGCAGAAGCAGATTGGAAACAGCCGTTTTGATGCGGTTTTCCATATCCCGCTCAAGGGAATTTTTCAGCTTGCTTGCCAGCGTCTGTTCCTCGCTGTCCTCATCTCCGGTCACATCCTGCCCGTTGCAGAGCACTACAACGTTTTCAAACGTCACATCCGGTATGCTCTTGGATACCAGCCGCTGGATCGCTTTTACCGTACTGGAAGGAATTTTTTCCCCGTCTTTCGTCAGAACGGTAACAGACGCGCTGGCTTCTGTTTTGTCCTCGTTATTCAGCACATAACGGTTATCCTCACCCAGAGCGATGATGACCTTTGCATCTTTAATATTCGGGAAAAGCGAGATTGTCGCGCCGATTTTATTCTGCAAATCCACAAGCTCGTAGTGCGCTTTCTCCGATTCCGTTGTCGTCAGGCTGACCTTCTCCGAATAAAGACTGTATGTAAACCCGCTTTTGGGATATCCCTCATAAACAAGCTGGGCTTTCAGAAGCTCCTCCTGCGCCGCCGGAACAAGTATCGTACCGTCGTTCTGATATTTATAATCCACTCCGTCCTCTTGGAGCTTGCCTATGATTTCACTGGCTTCTTCATTCGTCAGCTCGCTGAACAGCACCTCATAGGGTCTTGTATTCAGCCAGACTGCCAAACCGACAGAAACCACAATCACGAGGGCAAGCGCGCCGATAATCAGCTTTTTCGTCCTGCTGCTCAGAGCGGAGGCCTTTTCTTTTACATTCTGCCAGATATTTAATAGACGCTCTTTCACGTTCCATCCCTCTTACTCTCTTGTAGTCTTGCGCTCCCGCGCCGCAGGCTCCCCGCCGGCAAAAAAAATCCTCCGCCGGACGTCTGCAAAAATAAGAAATTAAATGTTCATTCTCATCAGCTCATTATAGGTATCCAAAGCTCTGTTGCGCAATGTGACCAGAAAATCCACGGAGGTTTGTGCCTTTGTGGACGCAATCGTCAGTTCATGGGGATTTTCCAGCTGACCGGTTGCAAAAAGGTATTCCTTTTCGGAATAATCCTGATCTGTCCGCCGTACTTCATCTATTGCGTTAAAGAAAATATCGCGAAATACGCTGCTGCCGTCCACTTTCGGCGCTGCATTATTAAAAAATGTATTTTTATTTTTTTCAACCGCGCTGAGCGCAGTCATTGGCTCAATAAACATCTGTAACCCCTCCATATCTGTTTCAAAATCAAATCATTCGTTTTCAGAATCCCGGTCATTCGTACGATGTACGGGGCTTATTTCCCGATTTCCAACGCCCTTCCAGCCATTGTCTTAAAAATGTTGAAAGCTGTAAGAGATGCATCGTATGCGCGGCTTGCCGCCATACTGTCTATGGTTTCCTTCAGGATATCCACATTTGGACGTTCCACATAGCCATCTTCGTTTGCGTCAGGATGTGTCGGGTCATAGACCATTTCAAACGGTCTTTCATCCTCCACAATCTCCGCCACCTTCACGCCGCCGCCATACAGGTACTGCTGTTTATTTTTTTCCCGAAGCAGATATTTATGAAAGCTCGCGTTCTGGTTCGTCGGTTCAAACACTACCATTTTCCGGCGGTAAGGACCGCCGCCTTCTGTTCTGGTCGTATCTGCGTTAGTAATATTTTCGGAAGCAACGTCCATACGCAGCCATTGAGCCGTCATGCCGGACGCACAGATATCCATGCCGTTCAAAAAACCCATCTTCCGCTCCTCCTTATATAAAATGTAGATTATTTATTTTATGAAGTATTTATGATGGCCTGTTACTGCCCTTTGATTGCCGTACGCAGGCGCATATAATCATCGCTGATCGCCCTCGTTGCGTATTCATACTGGATACCGCTCTTTGCAAGCTCTGTCTGCTCTGCAACAAGGTCTACATTGCTGTTGTCCATTTTATTGACCTCATCATACGTTGTATGCACACGGGGAGAAACTTCCGATATACGCTGCCTGATTCTGCGCGCATTCGGTTCACGCAGCTGGCCGATATGCTGACGCATTTCTTCCTCAAATGTAACATAGCTGCTTTTGAAATTCGGCGTTTCGCTGTTTGTAACGTTGTTCGCTGAAACCATCTGCTTCTTCCACAGATAGTCAATGGATTTTTCCATCAGGAACATGGAATTGCTTGAAAAGATACTCATTGTCCTGCCCCCTGCCTTTCTGTATCATATGCTGTCCTATTCATAATGTGCGCACAGATTACGGTCAACCTGCGTGCAGACATATTCCGACACCCTATTTCCAGCGTATATGTAAAATACTATACGATTTTCTGCAAATTGTCAACAAAAATGAGAGTTCCTGCCGTATTTTAATCATTTACAAATTCTTTTGTCGAACGCGTTTTGTTTCCCTCTCAATTACCTTCAGAAAACACAAGATATGCTATTTTATACTGCTTTATTCATGTATATTGTGCATAAGATTCTGCGCTTTTCACACAGGCTTTGCGGCATGTATCAAATTTTGCGCAATTTTCTGGTAAAAATTGCTTTTTTTACAAAATTTTATTCGCATTTCCTGTTTCTATTTGTCAAAACCTCTAGCTTTTTTGTACAGATTATGGTAATATTATATTCAAGCTGTCCCGCGCAGACGGACACATCAGCGCGGGGCGCACTGCTTCTCTGAACTTGGCTAAAAATTTTTTAGGAAACACTAATAGTTATACTTTTTTGGTCGATATATTCAGGGATTAGTTTCACAGGGCGGGAGCAGTCTGTCCTTTTCCGCCTCATACACAAATATATGTCACAACTTAATGTTAAAAGACCTAAGGGGGAACGCAATTATGTTTAGAAAAATGAAACTCAAGAAAAAATTGATTATTTCGTTCTTTCTGGTTGCGGCGATTACAAGTATTTCCAGTATTCTCGGCGCAGTCATCTCAAAAGACATCACGACGAAATATTCTGCAGCAATGGAAAATTATGGCTTTGCACAGGGTGACATCGGCATGGCGCTGGTGTATATTTCCGAGGCAAACACTGCTCTCAGCAACGCGGCTGCCCTGACAGACGCAGCTGCCACACAGGAACAGCTTTCTACATACAATGAATGTATGAAACAGGTAGATGTTTACATACCTGCTATCCGTGCAAGCCTTTCCACGGACGAAGGCATTGCCATGTTCAACAATACTGACTCAAAATTTAAGGCTTATACCTCTGAAGCACAGAACATTATTAACAGGACCAACGCAATCACAACAGACGAGGAGCGCGAAGCCCTGCTGCTTGATATCGATCGCAGTCTGCTGCCTCTTTATCAGGATTTCTCCGTAGCGGCACGCGAGCTTATGAATCTGAAGGACACTCAGGGTACCGCGCTTGACGCAAGCCTGTACAGAAGCATGATGGTTAGCCTGATAATCATTGTTGTTATGATTATTGTTGGTATTCTGCTTTCCATCTTCCTTGGGACAGCCATCGCAAACAGCATTTCCATCCCTATCAACGAATGTGTTGACCGTCTGGCGCTGTTCAAAAAGGGTGACGTTCATTCTCCCTGCCCTACTGTTAAAAGTGAGGACGAGGTCCGCGACCTTGTAAATATGACGGAATCCATTCTGGCGCATCTGCGTGATGTATTCTATGACCAGAGCTCCATGTTTGACGAAATGTCCAAAGGCAACTTAGATGTAAACACGACTGTCGAAGAACTGTATGTAGGCGACCTTGATCCCCTGCTGAAATCCATCAGACGCATGAAAGACAATGTAAGCAACACGATGATGCAGATTCACCAGAGTTCCGACCAGGTCGCAAGCGGTTCCGACCAGGTTGCAACAGGATCCCAGGCACTGAGCCAGGGCGCGACAGAACAGGCAAGCTCCGTAGAAGAACTTGCAGCAACCATTAACGAAATCTCCACAAGGGTCAACGAAAACGCAAAGAGTGCGAACGATGCTATGGAGCGTGCGCGTTCCGTAGGCAGCGATTTGGAAAACAGCAATCAGCAGATGAGCGCGCTCATCGAAGCTATGGGTGATATTACATCCAGCTCCAATGAAATCGGCAAGATTATCAAGACCATTGAAGATATTGCGTTCCAGACCAATATCCTTGCACTGAACGCCGCTGTTGAGGCAGCACGTGCCGGCACAGCAGGCAAAGGTTTTGCCGTTGTTGCTGACGAAGTACGCAACCTTGCGGCTAAGAGTGCAGAGGCTTCCAAGAATACAGCTGCGCTGATTGAAACATCTATTCGCGCGGTAGAAAACGGCGCTTCCATCGCTTCCGCTACGGCAGAATCCCTTCAGGTTTCTGTTGCGGGCGCAGGGGAAATCGTTAATCTGGTTGAAAAGATCAACGATGCATCTTCTGAACAGGCAAGCTCTATTGCACAGGTTTCCATCGGTATTGACCAGATTTCCTCTGTTGTACAGACAAACTCCGCAACAGCTGAACAGAGTGCAGCTGCCAGCGAAGAACTTTCCGGTCAGTCCAATATCCTTAAAAACCTTGTTGCAAAATTCAAGCTCAGCTCCAATGTTTCCTCCGGTTCTTACTCTGCTCCGGCTCCCAGCTATTCCGAGCCTGCGATGAGCTCCGCGCCTGAGGCAAGCTATGACGATTATGATTACGACTACAACGACTTCAATTCCTCGTCTATGTCTTTTGGCGATAAGTATTGATACGCTTATAACAAAAATGAACACGCAAAAACCGGAGAGGCTTCTCTCCGGTTTTTCTTTTAGGGGCAGGATTTGTTTGGCGGAATTTTTCATGCCGCGCGCTGGCGTATCTCCCCTTGTGTATCCCTGACCTCATTTTCTTTCTGCGGCTCCTCCTGCGGGACGAGAAGGGAAGCCTGAATCCCGCAGAAGATATATAACACCCCGAATGCTAACGCAGCGGCACCCTGGACAGAGGGCAGTACATACCCTGCCTGTTCCCAGAAAAATGCGGCTGCAATGCATAAAATGAGAGAAATACCTGAAACCTTTGCAAACGATGCTTTTGCATTATAATCTGTATATCGTTTTCTTTCTTTATTCATAACCATTCCTCCTTGCCTGAAATGCGTTATTAACGTGAACCGGATACTGCCAGCATGCTGTTTTGTACGCTGAATGTACGTATTGCACTTCTGCGTATGCTTTTTGGCTTTTCGCCTTGCTTTTGTTTACAGGCTCAGTATAGAACAGTTTTTATATAAAGTAAATCCATAAATTATAACAGTTATATTAAGTAAAACTTAATACAGCAATGGCGTATTTATCCGGCGCGTTTCCGCTCCATTTCCTCAATCAACGCGACAATTCTGCCGTTTGTGGTTATGGACGTGCTTTCGATATATTCATCTGCGTCCTTTGCCGCCGTATCCGCTGCCCGCCGGATCTGTCGAATCTTTTCCTGATCTGTACCATCTGTACGCAGCCCGATGATTGCCGTATGGCCTTCCACAACAACCGCACTGCCCAGTATGCCGTCCAGCTGGCCTAAGCGTTTCTTGATTGCCGCCGCACGTTCCTCCTGCGTTTTATCCCCCATCATATCGTCATATTTCACAAAATGCAGCTGTGAAAGGTTGTTTTCTGTCGCCTCTGCACGGCAGCCTGCACAAAAAAGTGCGACTGCCGCCAAAAGAAAAAATATGCCGCTCCCTTTTTTCATTTTCCCGCCTCCTTTTTTCCTAGTATCCCGACCTGGCGGATATTTTATTGCAGTAAGTTCTGGCTGTTTTGCTTGTTTTCGGTTATACTGGATAAAAATAAAAGCCACAAAAATATGTTAGAAATATGGCAAGGAGGGTTCAAAGTGGAAGAAAGAAAGAGATATACACGTATTTCCGTAAAAGATATTGCAGCCGCGCCGCACAACGGTTTTTATATTACCTCAGCGGATACAAAGGCATATGCTGCATTCATCGGGGCAGTATTCGCGTTTTTTTCTGCCCTGCTGTTGTTTGGCAGGCGCAGCAGGAAGGGATAAGGGTGGATATGGAAAGCGGCGCCATGCAGCTTATCAACGCATTGCGGGGCAGAAAACTGCAGCGTTTTTGCTGTGAAGCGGAAATACTGGATTTTGATTTTGGTACATTGACACTTCATGCTATGGGCTGCTCAAGGGTAATAAAAAATAACGATATTCTTGTGACAGTACCGGATTATCAGGCATGGGACGGGGTGGAAAGCCGCCATAATGATGAATGGTACAACACAGAAAGGTTTCGGGCAGAAATCACAGGCGGCATCGTGTGTTCCACAGAAGTAAGCCCCTGGAATGACCTGCGGGTTATTTTGGACAACGGCTGTACGATTGAATGCCTGATTGCAAACGCATACCCACATTATGGGGAGGAATCCGAACAGTGGGTGTTGTTTGAGCATACAAAAAACCACAGCGGGGCATTTTTGACTGTTTTTAGCAAAAGGGTGCACTTTCAGGAAGGAACTGCACCCGATTCCGGCAGGTAAGGAAGAAACCGCCTTGCTATTTTCCGCGCTATTCGCTATAATGGGGAAGATGAAAATGAATGTTTGCTTGGAAAGGAAGAAGCCAAATGAAATTAGGTATCGTGGGTCTGCCCAACGTGGGCAAAAGTACCCTGTTTAATTCTATGACGCTGGGAAAGGCCGAGGCCGCTAACTATCCCTTCTGCACCATCGACCCGAATGTGGGCGTTGTTCCCGTACCGGACGAACGGCTTGCAAAGCTTACGGAAATGTATGATTCCGCAAAGACGACGCCCGCTGTAATTGAATTTGTAGACATTGCGGGGCTTGTACGCGGGGCAAGCAAGGGCGAAGGCCTGGGCAATAAGTTCCTTTCTCACATCCGCGAGGTGGACGCGATTGTCCATGTTGTGCGTTGCTTTGAGGACACCAACGTTGTACATGTGGACGGCTCTATCGACCCGATTCGCGACATCGAAACTATCAATCTGGAGCTGGTATTTTCCGATCTGGAAATTCTGGAACGGCGCATTGCCAAAACAGGCAAAATGGCAAAAGCAGACAAATCCCTCCAGCATGAAATGGATATCCTGCAAAAAATAAAAGAGGCTTTAGAGCAGGGCAAGCCTGCGCGCGCTGTGGAATACGACACACTGGAGGACGCCGCTTTTGCGGAAACCCTGACGCTCCTGACCTCCAAGCCTGTGCTTTATGCCGCAAATGTCGCGGAAGAAGATTTGGCAGATGATGGCGCATCCAACGCATTTGTCGGGCGCGTGCGCGATTACGCGAAAGCAGAGGGCAGTGAGGTGTTTGTGCTCTGCGCAAAAATTGAGGAGGAAATTTCCGATTTGGACGATGCTGACAAGCATGAATTCCTTGCGGAGCTGGGTGTAAAAACAAGCGGGCTGGACAGGCTCATTGCCGCAAGCTATAAGCTGCTGGGGCTCATCAGCTATCTGACGGCAGGGCCGCAGGAATCCCGTGCCTGGACGATTGTAAACGGCACAAAAGCGCCACAGGCGGCAGGTAAGATCCACAGCGATTTTGAACGCGGGTTTATCCGCGCGGAGGTCGTAGCATATGACGATTTGATGCGCCTTGGCTCGTATAACGCCGCGAAGGAACAGGGGCTTGTACGCTCCGAGGGCAAGGAGTATGTCGTAAAGGACGGGGACGTTGTGCTGTTCCGATTTAACGTCTGATACAATTTCCTGTCGGTAAAATGTTGTAAACTCTGGGAGTTACCGCTTGCGGGCGGTAGCTCCTTTTGCTGTTTAACCCCTACCTTACCCCTACCCGATATTTTTGCTCAATAATTTACTGCGCTATCCAGTTTTAGGATTTCATTCTGTTTTAAGTCGTCCAATACGTGCGTATAAGTATCGGCTGTTTCCTTTATGGTCGCATGACCTAAGAACTTCTGCATTACCCGTACATCTACATTATTTTCTGCCCCTCTGGTGGTGAACGTATGCCGCAGACAATGAGGGTGGAAGTTGCTGACACCGATTTTCGCACAGATAGAATAACAGGTGCGCCGCATATTCGTAGGGTCAAGCGGTCTGCCTAACTGGGTGCAGAATACAAGGTCGTTATCCTCGTATGCGGTACTGGCTTTTTCCTTGTTTTTCTCCTGTTGCTCCCAGACATCAGCAAGCACCTTGATAGCTGTTTCATTGAGCGGTATTATCCTGTCACTGGACGGCGTTTTCGGTGTGCCAAATTCTAAGTGCCAATGTTCTTCTGGGTTGTCAGGGTCTTTCACCTTGCGGAGGATTCTCTTGATGTGCAACTGGTTTTGCTCAAAGTCTATGTCCTGCCATTTCAGCCCCAACAATTCACCAAGCCGCATACCTGTGCAGAGGTCGAAAATATAGACAACACCCATATAGGTCACTTTCGCCTGTTCCACAAATGCATTCTGCTGTTCCTGTGTCAAAACATTAATTTGTGGCTTTTTTGTCTTTGGCAGTTTTACCCTGTTAGCAGTGTTTCGGACAATCAAGCCATCATCTACCGCCGTTTCTAAGGCATTGCTTAACAGCTTATAAACATCTATCACCGTAGATGGTGCCAACCCCTTATCGGAAAGGCTGTTGACAAACTTCTGAATGATGTCCTGTCGGAGTGCCTTTATCTTATAGTGACCGATAGCTGGTTTGATGTGGTTTTTTACCTTTACCGTATAATTGATATAGGTGGTAGGCTTTACATACCGCTTTTTGTATTCGAGCATATAATGGTCGAGCCATTCGGCAAGAGTCATTTCTGTAGGATTGGTGATAATGCCTTTTTGCAGATTATTCAGCAGGTCGGTCATTTTGGCGGATACTTCCTGTCGGGTCTTTCCGTATAAGGATTTACGCTGTTGCTTTCCGTCTGCCGATATGCCAATCGTTACACGGGCTTCCCATGTGCCGTCTTTACGCTTGCGGATAGAGCCTTCATTTTGTCCTCGTTTTGCCATATGAATCAATCCTCCTTATCGAGCATTTCTTTAAACTGTTCCTCAAATTCTGTCATCTTTAATGATTTTTTAGTGCCGGTACGTTGTCCTGCCCTGATACGCAAGGCTTTTTTAGCATTTACAGAAAAGGTAAGAACAGATGAAATACCAGCCCTTCTGATGTCATCTATTACACTGTATATATCATCAAAGCCGCTGATGTGCGCCAGCTTCACGGCTATATCATCTGCGGTTAAATCATTTGCACTCACTTTTTCAGATAAATATTTTCCGTATGATGTTGACATTTCAATATATTCTGCAAACGAATAGAATAACTGTCCCATGCACTCAATAAGATTTCGCCGTTGAGGATTTCCGTTGTTAAGAGACAATGAATTTATGGTATCTGCTATGGAATCAGCTAAAAAGTCCCCTTCATCTTCTGCAACCATATCCAAAGAATGAAGTAAGCGATTTACGCTATCTCGCTTGGAATAGTCCGTAGATGATGGATTCATTTTTTCTGTCAATCCATAAAGATAATCAGCGGTGCATCCGTAATATTTTGCAAGGTCAATGAGGATAGTCTGGTCGGGAAGATGCCTACCGCTTTCATAACTGCTTAAAGCCTGCTTGGTAATACCGATTTCGTCAGCAACATCTTTTTGCCCTAAATCGGTTTTTGCCTTGCGGAGTTCTTTTAACCGTTGCCCTACTATGCTTGCTAAATCTTCTTTAGAAGTTTTTCCCATGTTATTTGTATCTCCTTTCCGATGATATTGTTATTATACTCCTTTTCACTTAAAAAGTAAATAGAAAGGTAGATTTTTTCTTGATTAAGAAATAATGAACAAAATGGTATTGACAGAGGACTGCTTGTGTGCTATACTGTCAACAGAAACAAGATTCAGACAAGAACAGGAAATAATAAAGAAAGGAGAACAATATGATGAACTACTGTTCTGAAGAAGATTTACCAATCATTATGCAGGCAAAACACGTTCAGTCGGTTTTGGGGATTTCTAAAGGGAAAACATATGAACTTATGAATTCCAGTGATTTCCCTACGATTTATCTTAACAAACGTATGGTTGTACCAAAAGACAAGTTTTTTGAGTGGCTGAATCAGGACAAACGCAAAATCAAAAGGAGGGCAATTTATGTGTCAAGAAAAGGTTGAAAATAGGATGAAGTTTAGCGGCTCATGTATGGATGTAAACACAGGTGCAGAAGTGATTTTTGAAGGATACCGTGAAGGGGACAACTTATTGCTGGAAGCTAAATGTACATCGAATATCTTAAAGAAACAAGCGGCTCAGGGGCAGAAGGCACAACAATTTCTGGGTGCAGTCAGGTCTACACTCAAAAAATGTAAATATTTATCTCTGCTTCCAAGCCCTGAACAGAATGTAAGTTTGTTCTGTGAAATCAGAAGCAAATGTGACGGCGTTAAAATTGGTTATGTAGAGGATACAGATTATTTACTGGACTGTGAGTACTTTTACATGCAGATTTTTAAACCTCCCGTAGAATCTCTTCCTCCTGCTGGAACTTTCATATTTCCACCAAGTGAGTTTGCATATTATTCAGAATTGTTCCAGTTGGGAGTGCTGAAACCTTATAAGAATGATTCCTCAAAGGAGTTCTATATGCTTGAAAACTTTGACAAGCGGTATATTCGTGTTTCCAATGCTATTGTAAATTTTGATATTACTAAATCAGAAATTCTGTAAATAAAGCATAGCCATAGAAACTGTTATGGTTTCTATGGCTATTGTGTTATCCTTTTTTCAAAATTTTCTCGTCAATCAATCTGGACACCCGTGTAAATTCTTCCTGTGGGTCACGCACTTCAAGCCCGATAGGAGAAAGCGGCGGTACATCTTCCCACATACATTCTACGCCCATTCCCTGTAGAGAGCCGAAAAGATAGGGGCAATCGTCACAGCCTTTGTATTTTGGAGCCACTTTCCGCACTTTATCCTGCCGCTTACAAAAAATCTGTCCGTTTCTGTCCATATAATTAAAATGATTGACTAATTCCAGATGGATAGCCATTTTACTCCCCCTCTCCATCAGTGCCTATATCGGGCATTTGGATATATGTTCCGTCAAATCTCCAAGGCTCTGTAGATGAAATAATCATTTCGTTGTCTTGCATAGTGACGGAAGTGTATACTCTGTTCTCAAATTCCCAGTTGATAAATTCCCAGCCTGTGTCTGCTCCGTTTCTGTCAAGGACGAAAGTGTCTGCTTCTGGTTCAAAATACAGTACCAATGAACCGTTCTGCGTTTCTACGCTTACAAAAGTGTCCGTTTCGAAGCACTGGTATCTCCCATAGGTGGTGTAATCACCATCTGTATAGAAATCATCAGGCTGTTTCGCTTCTGATGGGTTGGTAGATAATTCTGGCTCTTGTGTAGGTTTGGGCTGTTCTTTCTGTGCATCAATATCACTGATGTAAGTTCCGTCCCAATTGATTTGAGTCTTATAGAAAACAGGTCTACCAGTAAATCCTTCATTTAAGCCCATTTCTGTTTCATAAGACCAGCCCAACATAATGTTTTCTGTAGTAGCTACACACTCCACATATCTTGTTTCATTATTCTTAAGTGAAGCAGGTAAGGCACAATATGCGTCTACATAAAAACTGATACGATACTCGTTTTTAGATAGCTTTTCCACGGTTGGCTCCAAATAAGTAAATTCTATACCCTTACCGCCGTAGATGGTTTCGTAATAGGACACAGCTAAAGATGTAGCTGTGTCTGGGTCTACCTTATTTATAGAACTGGAAACCTGTTCTTCTATAGGTGGCGTTACCTCTGTCGCTGTTCCGCCACAACCTGAGAGGAATACTGTTACCAATAAGGTTATAACAATAAATCTATGCTTCATTTCCTTATCTCCTGTGTTGTCTTGCAGTTTCTCTGTTATGTTGAATGGTTCTGATAGCTTCATCAATAAACTGTTCCGTTCGGCGTTCCCCATAGTATTTATAGGGGTCTACCTCTTTTTGTGTTTTTTCGTCCATCCACGGATTAACTACACAATAGCCCTTATGGGTAAACTTCACCATATCAACCGTAGCCGTTCCAGAATTGTCATGCCACATAGCGTCCAACTGCTGCCACGCAAATTCTTTGACCTGTTCAATCGTTAATTCCATAGCACATCCCCCGATTTAATCATCTTCCTCATAATACGCTAAATCATCAAAGTACCCACCCTCGGCATCATCTTCAATCAATTCTTCCTCTGTCATTTCGGTTACATCTTCCAGAGCCTTATTCATTTCCAGAACTAATTCCTCAGCCGATTTCTGGCAGAGTGGTAAATTCTTTTCTGGTTCAATGAATCTCTCCATGTCATTATCCCTCATTTCTTTGTCAATAAATGCCTTTTAGGGCAAGCCAGAGCATAGCGTCCATGTCTAACGGTTCTGTATCAATCTGTCCACCCATTCACATAAATTCCGTTCCTGTTTCGGAGTAGAAGCGGTTACAACAAATTCCTGTCCTCTGCAAGCGGAATTTAATTCTGCATAACCGTCCTTTAGCGTTGGGCGGTTATCGCCTTGCCATGAGATAGATACGTCACTCTCACCAAAGAACGCAGGCAAAGCCCATAGCCGCCGATTGTCCTGTCCCCTCTTTGTAAGCACCAGTGAATCGTCATACTGGAATGTGCCGTATGTATCAGGCAGATACAGGCGGTTATTTGGACGGTCGGAATTTACGCTGTGTGGGTGCCAAGGATAACTCTCAATTTCCTGTTTCTCCCTCAATATTTCCCCAACTTTCATGTAGCCATAGATAATATGTACAATAGGAGCGTTACGGACAAAATACAGCGTTTTATCAGACTGAACCATTGCCTTTTGGAACATTCCATAGAATAGAAATATATCTCCCACGCCTACACCCAATTTATCCAGATGTACGGCGGATACGCCATGTTGCCCGAATGCGGCTTTCCATTCGGTGTTTGCCGTTCTGCCCTCTATTTCCTTATATATGTCGGGGTCAAGGTGACAGGTCTGATTTTTACTAAAATCAAATTTAGGGCATAGCTGACGGATGATTTCTTCTAAACTCTGCCCTTTGTAACATAAATCTTTGTATGCCGTTCCTGCTGTGTTATCTGGGATTGGGAGCGATAACAGCGTACCATCTGGTAAAATAGGGCTTGCCATACCTCCCGATTTACTGTCCATGCCTTTTCTGCTCAATATCACTTTCATAATGCCATGCCTCCTACACAGCACTATCTTAGCATATAGCACAGCAAAAAGCAACTAACAGCATAGATAAATAACGCAACGTGCGGATTATCCAAGGCATAAGCAATTAGTATCATTTACATATACTATTTGCATTGGAGGAAAACCGCATGGAGCAACAGGCATTGGGAAAGCGTATTCGTGAGGAACGGCTAAAGCTGAATCTGACACAGGAAAGACTTGCAGAAGATGTAAATCTTTCAACCGCCTATATCGGGCAGATTGAGCGTGGAGAACGCAGCCTAACATTAGAGAATCTGGCAGCAGTTGCCAACCGCTTAGGCGTTACCATAGATTATCTGCTGTCTGATTCCGTCGTTTCTGACAGTGACGGGCAGTATCGGCTATGGTGTCAACTGATGAACGGCAGGACAGAGGAACAAAAAGCCCTGGCAATCAATATGGTAAAACTCATGTTTGGCTATCTGGACGAAAATTCTTAGATGTTACAGTGATGGGGAAGATACCCTTTGACAGAGAATCTTCCCCATTTTAAATGACCAGAAATCACCGCTACCGTATTTTAACCGCTTGACTGAGTAAACTTCCATCTACCGCTGAATGAGCCTTAGAACGCAATTTTAAGGCTGTTCTCTATCGGGGAAAACTAACTTAGCCGCTTACAAGCCTTGTAAAAATCCTATTTTCGTCCTACAAAGGCTGATAGAAAATCCATATAGCTAAAATCTCATTCCCCAATCGCTTACAAGGCAGATTCCTTACAGCGGTTCACATATCGTTTTATTCCGCATTCCGCTTACAAACCGCCTAAAACCTTTAACCCTGTGACTGGTACCGTTATAAGCATTTCAGCATAAACCGTATTCCCTCGCTGAATCCCTTACTAAATCCCTCTTTTTCCAGCTCATTATAGAAACGGTTCAATTCTTCTTCAATCTGTAGGTATTCCTCACCAGAGATAAGGGCAGACAGCCTTGTATAAAGCTGTTTTTCCCTTAATTCAATTTCTGCCGCCTTTTCCGTAACGGTATGAGTGTAAATCATATCTGTGATATATCGTTCCATGACATTCCCCCTTGTCTGCAAAATTATTTTAAACTCAATCCTTATCAATCCACCTGAACGAAAACAGTGTTTCCAGTCTACTTTAAAATAAGTTTAAAACCATTTTCGCCCATAACTCTCATTTAAAATAAAACCTCAAGTTTAAAATAAATTTTATTTTCGGTGCTTTGTTTTCAGCACGATATACCTTTCATCGCCAGTCAGGCGGCTTAACGGCTCATAGGAGCAAACGGGTTTTTCCTTACAGACAAGATAGCTTTCCAACGTCTGGTACTCCTGTTCGGTATAGGCTTCTGTATTCAGTTCTTTTACATTATAGAATACGCCATAGCCTTGTATCTGGCGGATATGGGAGAGGGCATAATACAAGGTTTTGAAGTTGTCGTACCGCATAAGGCTATTATCCTCGGAATACATCTTTGTCATATACCCAAACAGTTTCTTATAGTCCTCTGGCTGAAATTTATCCACGATACAGCTATACCGCTGGAGGGAATTGTCCTCACCTAAGATATTATCAGAAGTAAGCCGCTTTCCATTAACTAAGAGCCACCATATCCTTTGGATAATGGCTTCAAAATCAGAAAACAGGCGGTTTCCAGTACCAGAAAACTGATTAGCAATATGCTTCTCCCCAATCCTGTTGTTCCCCAAAACAACGGCTACATGAAAGTGAGGGTGGTAGACATCTTCTCTGTATGTGATTTCCAAGGAACGGATACAGCCTTGAAAGCCATACTGCAAAAGGTCTACTCCCTTCACTTTTTTGTTGCCGTTTAGATACGTCACCAGAGTTTTAAAGCAGTAAGCCATATGCTGTATGGTTTCCCTCAATTCTTCACCGTTACAGTCTGGAACGGTCAGCACCATATGATACAGAGAATCCTTATATTGTTCCATATAGGGCAGGAAACGGTTTTGCAGCAACATTTTCTTCACCTGATTACAATTACTGCAAAATTTATCCTTACATAAAAAGGTTCGCAGTAACACTCTTACATGACTGGCTTCATAGGTTTCCATAGACCAGAATCGGTTACAGTTTTCTAAGCGTTTCTTTCGTTCCCTTAAAACTTGGGCTTCATAAGGCGACAGGCGTTTCTTTACGATACCGTTTGCAAGCAGTTTCAGATAGTTCATAACCATTTCTTCATTCCGCTTTGCGTTTCCATGTACCTTTCCCATATGGCGTTTTGTTACTTCCTTTACAATAGGCGTATGTTCCATGTTCTCCATGTTTACAATCCCTCCATTTCCCTTTTCCATATCCTTTTTGTTTTAGTACGCTTAACTCTAATTAGAGAATAGATAATTTTATAGGGGTTCGCCGCCTGTAATTTACAGGCGTTCGGCAAGGGGCTTTGAACCCCTACCATCACCCCTAACCCCTTGACGCACTTTGGATTTTATGGTATATATTGAACTGGTAAAGTAGAAAAAATTCAACATAATGTGAAAGAACGGAATTGTATAGACATGATGAAATTTCGGTTTATAGTGTTCCGGTTTAATGTGTAACGGCGCGGACAGGCATGGAGCAGGTGAAAAATATGGACTGCCAAAATATCAGGGTTGATTATCGGGATACTCCTGAGAAATATCGTGGAATGGCGGATATCGCATAGTTGCTCCGGACGGAACTTTGACTGAAGATAAAATATACGGGCAATATGCCTATGTCAATTATGGCTGCGCGCTTGCGGTTGCCATGAAAAGCAGCAAACGCGCAACTATTGAACTTTTTTATGTAAGCAAAGACCCGCCTGAACAGATGGCAGAAATTCATACTTACATATACTGACAAATGGCGTTTATCTGCTATCAAACAAAAGCTGCATGAAGAAGATAAATGGAAAAATGATACCCTGTGAATCAAAAGCCAGACACAATGAGCGGAAAAGAAACGTATAACGAATATATCCGGCGGAGGCAACAAGATGGATAAGCGTATTGAAAAGCAAATAGCGTTTGCTTTGGAAATCGACAAAGTGAAAAATATATTCCGGCAGACACATCTGTCCCATGGCGGCAGGAACGAAAATGACGCCGAGCATTCGTGGCACATGGCAATTATGGCATACCTGTTCCGGGAATACGCGAACGAACCCATAGATATCGCGAAAGTGATGCTGATGTGCCTGATCCATGATATTGTCGAAATAGACGCAGGGGATACTTACGCCTACGATCCAGAGGGGTTGAAAACGCAGAAAGCCAGAGAGGACGCCGCTAAGGAGCGCATCTTTTCCATACTGCCTGACGAACAGAAAGCAGAGCTGACTGCTTTATTTGACGAATTTGAGGCATACGAAACGGCAGAAGCAAAATTCGCGCGCGCTATGGACAACTTCCAGCCGCTGCTTTTGAACAACAGCAACGATGGCGGTGACTGGCGGGCGCACGGCGTTACGGCAGAACAGGTTTACGGCAGGCAGGCAAAAACAAAGCTGGGGGCTGAAAAGCTGTTCGAGGTAACGGAACAAATCATTCAGAAACATATCGAGAAAGGCAGCCTGAAACGCTAGGCAGTGTTGTCACAAGTGTCTGCACACACCTTTCCGGCAAATTTTGTCAGCTTTTTCGTTAAAAATTCTTGCCATACTGCCGCCGGGGCAGCGCGGCAATGCCGCGCCACATTGTACGCCTGCGAATTTTTGCCTGAAATCCGCCCGAATTATGCTCGAAAATACATATACATGACTTATAACGGCACTGCCTAAACAGGCTGCCCTTTCCCACGTCTGTGTACATTTTATCTGCGGAAAGGCTTTGAACGACTGAAGGAGAGATTTACCATGAATACGGATTTAACGGAAGGCAGCAGCCGCAGAGTACTCTGGGCTTTTTCTATTCCCATGCTGCTGAGTGTTGTATTCCAGCAGCTTTACAACATCGTTGACAGCGTTATCGCGGGGCGTTTTATCGGGGAGGACGCATTGGCGGCTGTCGGCGCATCTTATCCTATTACAATGATATACATGGCGGTGGCTGTCGGAAGCAGCATCGGCTGCGCGGTTGTGGTTTCTACGCTGTTCGGCAGCAGACACTACGGCAGGCTGAAAACAGCCGTCTGCACGATATTTTTCGCCTCCGCCGGATGCAGCCTGCTAATAAGCGTTTCAGGGCTCTGGCAGGGAGATTCCATGCTGCGGCTCATTCTTACACCGGATAATATTTTCCGCGACGCCTCTCTCTATCTGCGCATCTATACGCTGGGGTTTGTATTCCTGTTCCTGTACAACGTCTGCACAGGGATATTTACCGCCCTCGGCGATTCCCGCACGCCGTTATATTTCCTTATCGGCTCCTCACTGGGGAATATCGCGCTGGATATTTTTTTCGTCATTGCGCTGAAAAAAGGCGTTGCAGGCGTAGCATGGGCAACACTTCTGGCACAGGGCGCTGCGTCCCTGCTTGCGCTCCTTTCCCTGCTGCACCGTCTGGCACAGCTGAAAACCACAGAGCCTTACCGTATTTTTTCCCTGCATACGCTCGGGCGTGTAGCTGTTGTGGCAATCCCCAGCATATTGCAGCACTGCTTTGTTTCTGTCGGCAATCTGTTCATACAGTCACTGGTAAACAGCTTCGGTTCTGCTGTCATTGCCGGATATTCCGCAGCAATCAAGCTGAATACATTTTCCGTCACATGCATGACAACGCTTTCCAACGGACTTTCTTCCTTCACCGCGCAGAATTTAGGCGCGGGAAAAAAGGAACGCGTACAGGAGGGTTTCAGGGCGGGGGTACTGCTCGGCGCGCTTGTTTGCGTGCCGTTCATACTGTTATATTTCTTTTTCAGCAGTTTTTCCGCCGGACTGTTCCTGAAAGCAGGGGAAAGCCCTGCCGCGCTTCAAGCCAGCATGACGTTCCTGCGTACCGTTGCGCCGTTTTACATCATCGTGATGGTAAAGGTTATGTGCGATGGCGTACTGCGGGGCGGCAGTGCGATGCTGTATTTTATGGCTACAACATTTACGGACCTGCTTCTGCGCGTTCTGCTGGCGTTCCTGTTCGCAAAAGGAATGCGCATGGGTGCGGCTGGGATATGGCTTTCCTGGCCGTTTGGCTGGACGCTTTCCACACTGCTCTCCTACGCTTTTTACCGCCATAAGCCATGGGAAAAGCACACCGCAGAAATTCCTTCCCAGAAGGAATAGGCAAAACAAGCCGCCTGCGCCAAAAAGCGCGGGCGGCTATGCCTTTCATCCTTCCCCAAAGCTTATTCTTTTACTTCCATCCCTGCAATCCGCGCCATTTCTAAGATAGAGGCTTTGGATACTTTTTTCCCCTTAAAGTCTATCAGGTCTTCCATACTGCCGGTAAAAATATCCGCCGGTTCATATTTTTTCAATATGATCATATTTTCGTCCACAAAAATTTCCAGAGAATCCTTAATTTCAATGCCCATATTGCGGCGAAGCTCGATCGGCAGCACTACCCTGCCCAATTCATCTACTTTTCTGACTATTCCTGTTGATTTCATATCCGCTTCCTCCTGAAAATGGCAGCCACTCCTGTTTTTTAGCTTCGCAGTTACTTTTGAAGGCTCTTTCTGTGCCTCTTTCCAGTCGGCGTAAAACGAACGTCACCGGACATCCAACATCTCCAGGCCTCCGCAAGCCCTTCCGCACCTTACTCCGTAACCATCGCAAAGCCGCATTCTGTCATGCCTGCCGTTTTGCCAATGCTGCGCCGGAACGCAGTCAGACATATCTGATTGACTCCGTTTGTGCATACCTTACCATAAATCTTAACAAAATTTTAGCATAAAGCGGCAAAAATAGCAATATAAACCTTCCAGACGGACCTTTTTTCGGAAAAAGCCGCAGAACACAACATGAACAGGGGCGGGCAGACATAGACTTGATGGAAAGGGGGGACGGCAATGCTGAATGGGATTTGGGGATTTTTTGTAATCGGAGGAATCATAACGGGCGCATTTCTGGGGCGCATGGACCTCGTGACGCGGTCAGTCATTACCGGCGGGAAAAGCGCACTGGAACTGGCGTTTACGATGGCGGGGGTTGTAGCAGTCTGGTCGGGCATACTGAAAATCGCAGAGCGCGGCGGCATGATCGACAGCCTTGCGGAAAAGCTCACGCCGCTGATGGATTTCCTGTTCCCCTCTGTGCCGAGGGGACACCGCGCGCGGCAGTACATAGCGGCAAATTTCGCCGCAAATTTTTTGGGGCTGGGCTGGGCGGCAACACCTGCCGGGCTCATGGCAATGAAGGAACTGCAAAAGCTGAACCGCGACAAGGGGCGCGCAACAGGGGCAATGTGTATGTTTCTGACAGTAAACATGTCCTCCTTGCAGCTTGTGACAGTGAATATTCTGGCGTACCGTTCGGAATACGGTTCCGCCGCACCTGCGGAAATTGTAGGCATCGGCATTGCCGCTACGCTCGTGACAACACTTGTGGGCGTCGCGGCGGCGAAAATACTGGAAGGGAGGGCCTGAAATGCAGTTTTTACTGACCCTTTCAGATTTTATCATACCGGTAACGGTACTGTTTATCGTGGTATTCGGCTGTTTGAAGAGGGTGGACATATACGAAACATTTCTGGAGGGCGCAAAGGAGGGCTTACAGACGGTAATCGACATACTGCCGACACTCATCGGGCTGATTATGGCGGTGGAAGTCGTGCGGGCCGGAGGGCTTCTGGATATCATGACGGATATCCTGCGCCCGGCGGCGGAGAAAATCGGCTTTCCGGCAGAGCTTGCGCCTCTGAGCCTTGTGCGGCTGGTGTCATCCTCTGCGGCAACGGGGCTTTTGACGGATATTTTTGCGAATTTCGGTCCGGATTCGTTTCTGGGGCGCACCGCATCGGTCATGATGAGCTGCACGGAAACGGTATTTTATACCATGAGCCTGTATTTTCTTTCTGTCGGTGTGCGCAAAACGCGGTATACGTTGCCCTGTGCGTTGCTGGCAAATATTGTCGGCGTTTTTGCGGCAGTTTGGCTGGTCGCAGCCGTTTTCGGAAATTAGTTTGAAAAATTCTGCGGGATACGGTATAATGAAAACCGTGGGGTTCTGCCTCACGCCCTGCAAGGGCTTCCAGCCCTTGACCCGCTTTCTGCAACGCTGTATTCTGCGGGGAGTTTCATCTATCAGCGATTTCAGCCGCATAAATATACGGCAGGCTGTAAATCTTGAGAGCAGACCCTTTGAAACGGGAGAAGGAAAAACATATGAAGAATTGGATTGCGGCATTGGCATGCCTGCTCCTGCTTTCCGCCTGTAACGCGGAAGAACAGGAACAGCCTTTCAGCCTGACCGCCGAAGAACAAAAAGCCTGCGCCGAGCAGATCGACGCGGTAATGGAAGAATTTTACTGGAGCTACGACAGGGACAGCCTGTCTTTTGGCCCGGGCGTTGTGCCGGAAATTTCAGCCGCCAGCGAACGTTTTTTTTCTGCGTCCGCGGATTGTGAATATTTCCTGAAAAACAGCGCGGGCGAACAGGGCATACTCGCCGAGGCGGAGCTCCTGCATTATAACGGCGACCATGCCGGTACGCTGGAATGTTATTTTTTCGGCGATAAGCTCGCCGGCGTGCTTTACCGCGGAGGGTATGACAACGCATATTACAGCCTGCGGGAGCGCAATCCCTTCCTTGCGGACGGCGAATTCAAATCCTATGAAAAATGGGAAGGCATGGCGCAGGATTTTCGCGAAGGCAGCGGTACATTTTCCCCTGAAGGCATTTTTTCCAGCGGGAAGGACGGAAACGGAAACACGCTCGCAGTCTGCATTGAAAACGGGCGCACTATGGTCTACCGCTTTGCCAAAGGCACACTGAGCCGTTACCGGAATTTTACTTACAACCGCTCTCTGGAGGCAACCTCCGCCGCCTTCCTGAACGGGGAGGACGCAAGGCTCGCTGTGCTGATTTCCAGCATAGAGGAAACCGGACAGGGCGAAAGTGAACGCACATTCACGCGTTCGGAAAAAATCATGTTATACGATGAAAACCTTTACGCTGCCGGAGAAATCCCACTGGAAAGTGAATTATGTACGGCTATCGGCGCGGAGGATAACAGGATTTATTTGTTTAACGACCAGAGCATGGAGGTCTATGAGCTGCTGGACGGAATTTGGCAGCGCACAGAACGCATACGCCTCCGCCATTTTGTAACGCAGTTCCATGTGACGGATTTGGACGGTGACGGCACGAAAGAATACCTGATGACTGACGGCATGGACCTTTATCTCTACCATAAGGCAGACAGCGGATTCCGTCTGCTTTGGAGCACGCATCTGGGCGTTGAAAATTTTTACGGCCCGCTTGCCAGCGGCGATTTGAACAGGGACGGCGTGAAAGAGGTCTATGCCTGCGACGTAACAGGCACAACCATACGCTATCTGCTGACGGAAAAAGGGCTTCAGGCATCAAACGAGGATATTGCATACGGAGAATATTTCTACCCGCTGGATTTTAACGGGGACGGTATGGAAGATTACTGGTTTGTAGAGGACAATGTCAACCGCCGGGGCAGGTTATATCTGGCGGAAGGAAGATAGAGAGGCAGGAAGGCATGGAGGAATCGGAGCGTTTCATGAGGGAGGCCCTGCTTGAGGCGGAAAAGGCTCTTGCGGCGGGCGAAGTGCCAATAGGCGCGGTGATGGTACGGGACGGGGAAATCATTGCGCGGGGGCACAATCTGCGGAACACCGCGAAAAATCCCCTGCGGCACGCGGAAATTGACATAATCAACGAAACGGCAGGAATCGTCGGGGACTGGCGGCTGGAGGACTGCACACTGTATGTCACAGTGGAGCCATGCCCGATGTGCGCGGGGGCGATTGTGCAGGCGAGGATACCGAAGGTGGTATTTGGCACGCGCAACAGCAAGGCGGGCTGTTCGGGCTCTGTGCTCGATGTACTGCACGAGCCGAAGCTAAACCATCAGGTGGAAACGGAGGAAGGCATTTTGCAGGAGGAATGCGCGGAAATCATGCGGAGGTTTTTCCGGCGGTTCCGGAAAAACACAAAAGATTGAAAAGCCCCGTACCCCACAAGATACAAGGGGAAAGGGATTGCAAGGATTACGAGAAAAAGCCCGTGGAAAACAGAATTTTCCATCGGGCTTTTTGATATTCGGCGATTTATTTGGCGCTTTTTTGCTGTTCGGAAGCAGTCAGCTTTGTTACGGCATATTTCACGAAGCGTCTGACTGCCGGTGCGGCCTGTTCCAGAGAAGGCAGGGCAATGCCCAGCGTAAGGCTCTGCGGCGGGTCAAGCGGCAGCTTTACAACATTAAATTGCCATCTTTGGGTAACAAGGTCATTCATAATCGTCATGCCCATTCCCTGCTCAATCATTGCAGTCGTTACAAAATCCTCCATTGTGGAATAGGCGATTTTCGGAGAAAGCCCGTTCGCACGGAATACTGCAAGCACGTCGGCATCTTTTCCCACAGCGGGCATGATAAAGTTTTCATACTGGCACTGCTCAACGGGATAAGCGTCCTTTCCGGCAAAGGGATGGTCCGGAGGAAGGATTGCCATTACAGGGTCCTCCGCCAGAGGAATCCATTCATAGGGCATGGGTTCACAATGGCTGTAAAAAATGAGGTCGATACTGCGGTCGTCAAGGCTTGCCTCCAAATCCTGCCGGATACCCTCCGTCAGCAGAACTTCGATATGGGGATACGCCTCATGAAAGCCCTTGATAACGGACGGGAGCCACTGCGTCGCAATGCTGGGGTACGCGCCGATGACGATTCTGCCCGTCGCAAGCCCGTTGATTTCCGCGGCAAGCTGGGAAAGCCTGTCCTCCTGATGCAGAAGGTCGCGGATTACGACAAGAATTTTTTCCCCGTCGGCAGTCGGGCGCACGCCCTTTTTATCCCGCGTAAGCAGAGGAAAACCGAGTTCCTTTTCCAGCGCGTTTACCAGCTGGCAGACGCCTGCCGGTGTGTAATTCATTTTTTCTGCCGCTCTGGAAAAGCTGCCCATTTCAACCGACACCGCAAACGCCCGATATCTTGCGTTTTCCATACCCGCCCCGCTCCTTTCTCCGCACCCGTTTTTGTAATCATAGCAGAAAGCCTGCCCGTTTTCAACTGCCGCGCCATATGGCAGGAATTCCCATTCCGCTTTGAATCCTTTTTTTACGGCATTTTCGGGAGCTGGCAGAAAATCCTAAAGAATCCTTAAGGTCTAAAGGGTAGGCAGAAAGCGGCAAATATGGTATACTTGTTATAAATCTGCGGGGAAAAAGATTTTTCGCAGGCTTTCATTGCAAAGATTTTATTTTCCGAAAAGCGATTTTCGGGGGAAAAAAGCGGACTGCGGAACACTTGCCGCAGTGAATAAGGGGGAATGAAGCGATGAAAAGAAAACTGACACTGCTGCTTTCGGCGGCTGTGGCTTCGTCCTGTTTTTCAGGGACGGTTTACGGCGCGTCCTTCCGGGACATTAACGATGTGCCCTGGAACGGAGCAGGCGCAGTCATAAACAACGTGGCAGATTTAGGGCTTCTGAACGGCTATGAGGACGGCACATTCCGCGCGCGGAACAACGTGACCTACTGCGAGGCTGTGCAGATGCTTTACACGACGCTGCTCAAAACAGGCATGGCGCAGCCCTTGCAGGCGGTGGATTCCTACCGCTATACGTCATTCCTGAATACATACCGTGTGCCAAAATGGGCGCATATCGCCGTTTCCTACTGTCTGGAAAAGGGCATTCTGACAACGGCGGACATCATGAAATTTACTGCAAACGGAAAATCCAGCCCCGCAACAAGGGAAGATGTGGCAAAAATGTTCGGCAACGCGCTTGCCGTACGCTATGATGTGGACGGAAAATCTGCATCCGCGGCGGAATTTTCCGATTACTGGCGCATTTCCACAGAGGCAATGCCGCTGGTGGACCTGCTGAAACGGTTGGGCATCGTAAGCGGCGACAACAACGCCTTTAAGCCCAAGGAGCCAATCAACCGTGCGGAAATGGCCGTCATGCTGAACAAAACCTATGAAGTGCTGACGCAGGGCATCGGAAGCACCGGTGAAATCACACAGGTATCACAAAATGATGGCAAATATTTCTTTTTTGATATCAAAATGGATGTAACCGGCTATACCGAAAGCTATCATGCGGTTGCGGGCAATGTAAAAGCATACGGCGGCGAAGGCAATCAGGAAATTTCCCTGAGCCGTATCTCCAAGGGCGATAAAGTCAGCATTGTGCGCAACGGCGATTCTTTGAGCTCCATCCGCCTGCTGAGCGCGGTTTCCGACCAGGAGAAATATGACGTAACCGGCTATATTGTGAGCTTCTACTCCAATCTGCTTTCTTTGGAAAACGAGAATACTGGCGATATCGACAAATACAGCATCGGTTCCGGCTGCATCTGCTATCTGGACGGCAAGCAGGTTACGAAAAAGGAATTGCAGGACGAATACAAAAAGCGTTCAGATGAACACGCCTATGTCGGCCTGATGATCGGCACATCCCGCGAAAAAGTCAGCTATGAGGACGAAGACGGAAAGAAATCCACAATGAAAGATGTGGAAGTCGCGGAAGAGCTGCATGTGACATTCAGCGACGATTATACAATGTCCGGCGAAGTCAGAAGCCTGTCAAAGACCAACCTGAATTATGTTACAGCTGCATCCGGAACGGAGCACGCACTGCGCTTTGCATCAGACTGCGAATATTACATTGGCTCCCGAAAAGCCTCCATTGACGATATGGTCGAAATGGCAGACAGCGGTACAACGTATGTCAAGGTGACAGTTGATAAAACGGAAAAGGCTGTTAAGGTCATTCTTTCGGAAGAACCATTCAGCTCCAGGACAAATACGGATACCGCAAATAAGATTTTTGACCTGCTCGGCTTCTCGGAGAAAAAGATGATTATTAAAGACACCGGCGAAAAGGTGACGTATAACTTCGGTTCCTCCAACCCAACCAGCAATATTACGTTCTATACCTGGAATAGCAAGGACGACGAATGGTCGAAGGTTTCTCTGCGGAGCGCAGATAAATATTACGATGATGCGGACGATGACAAGATTTATTGCAGCATAGAGTTCAATAACGGCGGAAAGATAAAGGCTGTTTATCTCTCCACCAAAAAAGCCGCATGGCGGCAGGGCGGAGAACAGACAGAACGCAAGGGCGTTGTGGATTCCGTTAAGGGCAATACGCTGAAATTTAAGACTGCGACGACCAGCTACAATCTGCTAAAACAGTACAATGCAGACGTAAAAGAAGATGATGACGGCAACAGCGATGACAACAGCATCTACATCGGACCGGACGCAAACGGCAAAACAGTACGTTATCCGCTGGTGATCACAAGCGCAGTGACAAGCTCGCGGACGGTATTTGAAAAGATGGCAAACAGCGACGATGTGGAACTGTATGCAGAAATCCTTGCAGATGCGGCAAACAACGTCATTAAAATTGATGCGAAGCTGACGAAAGCACAGGGCACGCTTGTAGAATACGAACGCAATGGCGACGGCGGCTCTGGCTCCAATCCGAAGCCAAAACGCTATATCACTATCCAGACCTCCGACGGGGCAAAGCTGAATCTGAATATCGTCAATACACCGCGCCTTGGCTGCGAAGATGACGAATACACGCTGGAGGATATCGAAAGCACCGGCTATGTCGGCGCATTGCTGGAACTGGGCTTCAACAGCAGCGGCGAGGTCAATAAAATTACCGTTCTGGAGGAAAGCAACCGCGGCATGGTAACCGTGAAAGGTACGGCGGCTTCCGGCACAGGCGGGTTGAAAATCAAGGGCGATTCCAACGTTTACCCATGGCTGGGACGGAGGAGCGTCACAATCAGGCATAAGAGCATGAACAGCGAATCCCTGGATAAACTGATCGAACTGCTGGACGACAGCGATACGACAGTTTATGTCAGCGCGAAGCTGGACGAAAAGTACCGCGTAGATACGATTACGGTACGCGTAGAGGCGGCGGAAGGCACTTTGCAGGAATATGATGACGATGACCATATAGTACGCATTAAAACCAATGATGGGCATACGCTTTCGTTCCTGACGGTGACAAGGCCGGAATGTGATGTAAACGGTGTGACAGACCGGACAAAACTGGACGATAAGTGCAGAGGGAAATATGTGGAGCTGATATTTAACAGCGATGGACTTGTTTCCGAAATTACAGACTGATGGGAAACAGAAAGGACGGCAGGAAATCTGCCGTCCTTTTTAAGGGGAAGAAGTAGAAAGAATGTTATTGTAAGGCGTCCTTCCCGAAGGAAGTCCACCCGATGGGGGAGAATAACATCCTCGTTCTTCAGTATTGCCGCTGATTTGGGAAATATACACCGGAAGTAAAAAATTTTGAAAAACTTTTTATAATAATAATTATTATTTAAGAAATATTATTGATTTTTCTTCCTTTTTATGTTATACTGACAGAAACATAAAAAGAAACCAAACCGGATACTATGGAATACAGAAAGATTGTAATTCGAACAGCGATAAAAAGGAGGTAACGACATTATGGTGCAGGTAAAATCAGATATGTTTCAAAAAGAGGTATTGGAAAGCAATATCCCCGTATTGGTGGATTTTTCCGCTGTATGGTGCGGTCCCTGCCAGATGATGGGCCCTGTGCTGGACCAGCTTTCGGCAGAATACGCGGGCAAAGCGAAAATTGTGAAGGTGGATATTGACGAATCTGCCGATTTGGCTATGAAATATCAGGTGATGAGCGTACCGAATATGATTTTCTTTAAGGACGGCAAACCCGTCGACGCGGTAATCGGCGCAGTCCCTGCGAATTTTTTGAAAGAGAAAATGGACGTATTGGTATAATGCAAATGGAAGCCCCGGGGAAATCCCAGGGCTTTTGTTTGTCAAAAAAGGCTCCCTCTGCATATTCGATTTTTTTCAAATTTGCTTGCCAGAAGCGCGGCTTTCCGATACAATGTGTAATACAGATGTAAAACAAGGAGGAGTACAACATGGCAAAAGGCGGATTTCCCGGCGGCGGCTTCGGCGGCATGAATATGAACAACCTGATGAAGCAGGCGCAGAAAATGCAGAAACAAATGGCAGAAAAGCAGGAGGAGCTTGCGGAGCGCACGCTGGAAATGACGAGCGGCGGCGGCGCGGTCAAAGTAACGATAAACGGCAAGCGCGAAATACAGGAATTGAAAATCAACCCTGACGTTGTTGACCCTGATGATGTGGAAATGCTGGAAGACCTTATCATCTCCGCAATGAACGAGGCGCTTCGTCAGGTAGAAGAAATGTATAACAACGAAATGGGCAGGCTGACCGGCGGTATGGGCGGCATGTTCTGATAAAGAGGGGACATCATGAATTATTATGGAAACCCCATCACCCAGCTGATTGAGGAGCTGGCTGCCCTGCCGGGCATCGGCGGAAAATCCGCGCAGCGGCTGGCGTTCCACATACTGCATATGCCGCAGGAAAAGGCAGAGGCACTTTCTGCGGCGATAATTGAGGCGCGGGAAAAAATGCGCTACTGCTCTGTCTGCTGCAACCTGACGGAGGAGGAGGTCTGCCCTGTCTGCGCGAACCTCAAACGCGACCATAGAATGATTATGGTCGTAGAGGACCCGCGGGATATGGCGGCATATGAGCGGACGAAAGAATACCACGGGGTATACCATGTACTGCATGGGGCGATTTCGCCTATGACAGGCGTTACGCCGCAGGATATTCGTATACAGGAGCTTTTAAGGCGGATCGACAGCGGCGTGGACGAGGTGATACTCGCCACCAACCCGAATGTGGAGGGCGAAGCCACAGCAATGTACATCAGCAGGCTGTTAAAGCCTTTGGGCGTGAAGGTCACGCGCATCGCGAACGGCGTGCCTGTCGGCGGGGATTTGGAGTATGTGGACGAAATCACGTTATCCCGCGCGCTGGAGGGCAGGCGGGAGATGTGATGTATGTAAAAGACTGCGGGGCTCTGCCCCGCACCCCGCAAGGGACACGCCCCTTGACCCCATTTTCAGCCGCACCTCCGTGCGGCTGGAATGGCAATTCAAAAAATATTCATTCACATGAATAAATACATAAGACAGGTGATAAATGGGGCTCTGCCCCAGACCCCGAAAGGGACTGTTTTCGCTCCGCTCCGGTCGGTGCTAAACGAATGTCCGTCGGACATTCAGCACCCCCTGGCCTCATTTTTCAGCCGCTCCAAAAATGAAATTTTCTTATGGCAACGCCAAGAAAGACAGTATTTTGCATACTGTCTTTTTATTATCCTGCAAAAGGCAGTTATGATTTACTGTTTTGATCTGTTCCCCGAAAAATCATTTCCTCCTCATCATAAGGCTCACCGAGGCAGGCAAAGCGCAGGAATGTATTGAAGTCCGGAAAAATCAGGACCGCTTCCCGCTCCATAAATGCCCGCACTGCGGCAGGACCGTCCCGATCCTCTACCTCATAAATATCCTCATTATGGATTCCGCGTACATTCCCCCAGGCCAAATCATAAAACAAAAAATAATCCTCCATATAGTACGCGCCAAGCTGAATAAATCCCGCTTCCAGCCACGCTGTCATCTCTCCCGCCTGACGTTTCAAAAGCCCCAGATAATCCGCAGCACAGTTCCCATAACTGCCATACCATACCAGATCTACCGTCACAGTGTCCCCAAATTCCGAAGGGATATAGCCGCCCTTTTCTCTGGAATACGTTTTCCAAAAACAATTTGGATAATCCCCGCAAAAAGTAACGTAAACCGTAAACGCCCATTCCGGCAACTGCCAGCTTTGCAGAAATTCCCGATACTGTTCCGGCAGAGCATATCCCAGCCCCCGTTCTATCTCCAATATATCCGTTTCTGTCAGCGCGGATTCTTTCAGCGGCTCCGGAAATAGGCCCTGTTCCCGTTCGCGCAGCCGTTTTATATATTCCTTTGCCAATGACATCATCGCCGTCCCCTTTTTTCGCATATTTTCTATATATTTATGGTAATGTCTGTTTTTCTGCTTGTCAAGCGTGAGCATAACGCACTGGAAAACAAAATTCCCTATTGACAAATATAACATACAGGTGTATGTTTAATATAAAAACATACAAACGTAGGTGATATGATGAAAAAAGAAAAACTGCCGGATACGGAGCTGCGGGTGATGCAGGCCATCTGGCACATGGACGCCCCCGCAAGCACATCGGAAATCAGGGAAGAACTGCAAAAAGAACGCCCCTGGAATCTTTCCGCATTGCAGACCCTGCTGGGGCGGCTGGTCGGGCGCGGATTTTTATCCACGGAGAAAAACGGCAAAAACCGCTATTATACGCCGCTGGTGGCGGAAGAAGAATATCTTGCGGAGGACAGCCGCCGCTATTTCCAGAAATGGCAGGGCGGCACACTGCGGGATTTGGTGGCTTGCTTATATGAGAGCCGCTCCGTGACCAAGGCAGATTTAGAGGAACTGAAAGCGTTTATCGAACAGGAAACAAAGGAGTGAGAAGCATGGCTGAAATATTTTCAGGGTATTTGAAAATCGGGTTTTGGACGGCTTTTGTCATCGGCGGCGCGCTGCTTTTACTGCCCCGCCTTTCCCGAAGGTACACAGCAAAATTGCCCTATGCGGTCTGGCTCGTGCTGACGCTGCGCCTGCTCTGCCCCGTTGGGCTGTCCATACCGGAAGATGCTGTTCCGGTGCAGCTGGAAACGCTGGACACTGGCGCGCTATGGACGGCTGGCTTCGGGACAGCTGAGCCGCTTACACAAGAAATCCATACCACTCAGGCAATCCTGCCAACGGAAAATGAGATCCCGTCAAAAAAAACAGGCGGACTTTCGCTCCCTGCGCCTTTGGATATCCTTACGGCAGTTTGGGCTGTTGGCGCAGGCTTCCTTGTGGCACGGTTTGCATGGCGGTCGTTCCGACTGGCACATATGCTGAAACGCTGGGGAACACAGCCATCTGCACTAACGCAGAACTTTTATGGCGCACTTGGAGGAGAAAAACGCCCTCCCCTGCTGGTCTGCCCTGCAATCGAGAGCCCTATGGCGGCAGGGCTGTTTTCGCCGAAAATCTATATCCCACATGAGGAATACAGCGAAACCGAGCTGGAAATGATACTGCGCCACGAATGGATACATTGCAGGCGGCGGGATATCTGGTACAAACTGCTGTTATTCGCGGCGGAATGCCTGCACTGGTACAACCCGCTGGTACATCTGCTTGCGCGGCAGGCACACAAGGATTTGGAGATTTCCTGTGATGCGGAGGCAGTGCGGGGGCAGGATGCCGCCTACCGGAAAGCATACGGGCTGATGATACTGCGGGAAACCGGACGCGGGCTGGAACTGCGGCAAGGGCTGAACACCTGTTTTGCAGACGGGAAAAAGACGCTCAAGGAACGCCTTTGCGAAATTCTGGACAGCGGTACGCGCCGGAAAGGTCTTCCCCTGCTCGCGCTTGCACTTCTGCTGGCGGCGGGCGCGGGTTGCGCGGTACAAAAAGCGGCAGACTCTGTACTGCTTGGCGGGGCAGAGCAGATTGCACTGCCCTTAAGCGAAGAAAAAATCAAGACGCTGAAAGGCATGGCGGCGGACTGGGCGGAGGCCCTTGCCAATCGGGAAGGCGAAATCCGCTACAATATGATGAGCGAAAGCATGAAGGAACAGTTTGTAAAGGAACGGATTGCCGAGGAAGGAGAGGATTGGAGCTTCCACAATATCCGCGGTTCCAGTCCATGGGTCAACGATTACGAAATCACGCTGACAGGCGATAAAGCAACCATTGTTTACGATATGCAGGACAGCATTCCCCAGCATTATGAAATGATAGAGATTTTGAAATTCGGGGAGATTGGCGGGGAGTTTGTGGTGACGTTCGATACCTGTTCCAGCCTGCGGCAGGATGGAAAACCTTACAACAATGTCACTTTCGTATCGACAGGCGTGTTCGATGAAGAACTGGATAACGGCGTGTTTGATTTCATGCGGGAAAGCATAACAGCCGTCCTGAAACAGCTCCAACTTGACCATAAAGAGATAGAAAATATTTCTTTCTGGATTCTTGATGTACAAAAAAAGGCTCTTTCCAATGGAAATGATGAAATAATGGTAGATTTTGAATTAGGGGCAGATTACCGCAATGCTTTCCGCGACCCTGATGACATACAGTACATATTTGAAAAAAAGGAAACCAACCCTGAGGAATACGAAAAGCTTTACCGGGAGTATTATGCTTTGCAGGAATACAAGGAAGCTTATCGCTTTATCTGCCAGACAGCGCCCGGGGCGGAAGATGTGACGGAGGACACCTGTTATCCCGAAACCTTCCGGCTTTACAGGAAAGACATAGATTCAGACAGCGAGCCCTATGATTTTGACGACAAAAACGCAGCGGCGGAACTGCTTTGGGATAACCTGAAACTGGGCAATATCAGCAAAATGCCGGAGGGCAACGACGTGCTTGTAGAGCCGCAGATTTGGGTGGAAGATACCACCGGGCGGACGAACAACGGCTATTTCGTGCTGAATATCGGGAATGCTGAAGGGTTTACCGTTGCCGATGATGCGGTAATTCTGTTACGGGACGCAGACGGGCAGAAGCAGGTCAGCTGTGAAGAATGGATGGAAATGCTGAAATTCGCCGGAAGCAATGCGGACAAAAGCTATTCCGTAGAGCTTGGCTGGAAGGACGATGAACCGTTCATTGCAAAGGTCACTGAGGTTTACAGGCCGTAAAGCTATCTAAAATAAAACACATACAAGCCGGGACAGGCAAGCTGCTCCGGCTTTTGATTTTCAGCTGTTTTACGGCGTGGCGGAAACTGCCGTCAGGTTATTCTGCTCCTGCTCGGTATCCACCACAAACGTATAGTCATACAGTGTGACAAACCATTTCAGGCGTATACTGCCTGCCAAATCCACATGATAGCCCAGTGAAATATTTTTCACGTCCGTTATGACTTTTTCCTCCACAACAGCCTGATACGTTTTATTCGCCTCGTCCAGCGCGTCGATAAACTGCACATTGATTTGCTCGGTCGCTTCGTCCGCTGTCCGGTAGTTCACCGCGTACCGCCGGTATTCCTTTACCGCCTGATTCCGCAGTGTAATCTGAATGGCGTGCGGCTGTCCGATGCGGTCCTGCACAGACTGGGAAAGGCTGACCGGAAGGTTATCCACCGCGTAATCGAAATAATATATGATTTCGTTATTGATCGTTCGCTGGATATCCGCAAGGTAGATATCCGTTTGCAGGGAGGTATCGTTTTTCAGGAAGTTGCAGCTGATTTGGTAGCCCTCCAAAAGCCCCATGCGGTTTTTGTCAGTGCCGTAATTTTCGTAGCTGTAATATTCCAGCAGGCGTTCGGACGGATGGTATTTTACGACCGTCTGGCTGTCGCTGAACGTAAAAACGCCGTTCCCATCACGCGTGCTCCAGTCCACAGAGAAATTACGGAAAAAGTTTTTAACCGTATTTTCCAAAGCGGCCCGGCTCGGCTCCCCGTCCCGCTCGAATACAAATTCCTGCGTCAGCGGGGCGTATTCACAGGGCAGGACTGCCCACTGCGGCACGAAAAGATTGCGCCAGAGTACAGAGGCACTTGTCCTCTGCCCTGTCGAAATATAAAGCATGTCCTCCTCTTTACATTCCAAAACCTGATACAGGGAAGCGCTTGCGGCACCTGCACTGCACCGGAACATGACACATTCATTCGTATCAGAATTGACGAAATAAGCACGGCTTTCCTCGCCCGTTCTGCGCGCAGGCACAATAGTGATATAATCAAAGCGTTCCAGCCGCTGGCTGCTCCGCAGATTTTTATAGCTGTTCAGATATTCCTCCCCTGCAATCATAAAATCATACTGCATAACAATACAGCGGTCCTCAAGTATCTCTTTCCAGTCCGCCGTTGTTTTTTCCGGGGAAGAATCGTTCGGGGCAAGGATTTCTTCCAGCGCGCGGTTTGCCGCATTCAGCATGGTACTGTTTCCGGTATCGTCCGGATAATAGACAGAAAACATAGCATCACCCTCGCCGACTGCGTAACGCGTTGCAAGCAGGACGTTACCATCCGCCTGACGGCGCGGGTCGGAAAAATTTTCCGCCAGCGCATAAAAAAAGTTATAGCCCGTTGTTCCTTCCAGCCATAACTGTCCTGTTTGATAAACAGCGGCTATGACCAAAAGCACAACGACAAAATTCGTAATTTTGTAAACCTTCATTTGATCTCACCGCTTTTTCGTTTTTTTCGTGTAAAAAGACCGTAGGGCTCTGCCCCATTCAAAGAGTTAATGGTTAGGCTCAAAGCCTTGAGGGTGCCGGTCGGCACTGGACGAACGCTTCCACCGGAGGCTCAGCGCCGTCAAACTCCCGCAGGGCTCTCAGTCCCCTTGACCCCGATTGCCATCGCCTTCGTGCGATGGGGAATAAATAAAGAAATCCCATTTACAATATTTATAAAATATATGTTATCTTTCACAGGGGAAACGGCTGCGCATTATCCGGGGAAGGCTCTGCGTCCTTCTCGAATATCAAATCCATATCTGTTATTCTTCCACGGTCATTTTCGCGCACAGGCACAAATCCGGCATAGCGAAACCCCTTCGCGGCATAGTCATTGATAGCCTGCCGGATTTCTCCGGATTTTGAGCCGTCCATCCGTCCAATATGAATCTGTACGTACTCATATTTTTTCACATCTGCGCCCCCTGACATGTTCAGTGTACCATATACCGCCCTGATTTGCAATTTTTGTTTTTCCCCAATAGGAAGGAAACGAGAAAGCGCATTCCACGCTTTCCCGTCTGCCGTTTCTTTCTGCTGTTTTATGGCTCAGCCGTCATACCTGGCAGCGCGATCATGCGCTGTAACTGCTTTTTCACCTTCTGCGGAACACGTTTAATCGTTACTTCCACAGCGGTTTCATCAGAACCGTCCAGCTCCGCAGTCAGGGTTACATAATTATAGCCCATTTCCAGCGGCAGTGTTGCGCTGAACAGCCCCAAGGAGCCTACGGAGAATTCGTCAGAAAAAATTTCCTCCGGCTCTCCGTTTTGATCCGGCACGGAAACTTTGAAAGTAATCCATGTATCCGGCTCCGCCTCGCCATAAACGATGCGGGCTTCGCTGAAGGTACATTCCGCCTCCTCACATTCCAAATCCAAACCGCTGGTAATGGTCAGGGGCGTATCTGTTTCGGCAGCCAGTGCGCTGACAGGTGAAAAACAAATAAAAGCCGCAGCAAAAATACCGAGCCATTTTTTCATTTGTCTTTTCATCTCTGCCACCTCCTTTTACAGCTTAAAGATAGTATACACTATGAATATTACAGTTGTGTTACAATGTCCTTACAGTTTATTAACAATGATTCCCAAAAGCGGCTTATATCAGCATATCAAAAAAGGCTCAGGCTGTGCCTTCCGTGTAGCCGCTCTGCGGCTGCGGCAACAGCGGGCTATGCCCGCTATACGAAGCCTTTTTTGAGGAATTGCCGGTATAAAGGGACTTGTTCTAAGCAGTTCGCTTCGTGAACCGCCCCAAAGGGGCGCTGCTGCGCAGTGCTATATCTTTCTGAAAAAACCACAGAAAGCCTTGAAACCCGCCCTTTTCCTCGTGCGGAACCGCACGGCGGATTCCACTCAGGAAACGCTTCGTTTCCCGAACCATTCCGCGACACATAAATAGGTTTTTTGACAGCCTGTATATTAATTATTTTCCGCATTTTCGAGCTGTTTTTCCTCCTCCGGCGGCGCGTCCAGTGCGGCAAGCTGTTTTCCATTGCGGCCGAACAGACGGGAAAGATAGAGCAGGCCGTTTGTGCAGCCCTCCGTCCATTGTTCAGAGCGGAAAGCAAAGCCCCAGTTGCCGCCTGTCGTGCCGGGGATATTCATGCGGTGCTCCGTACCGAGCCCCAGAATATCCTGCAAAGGAACAACGGCAAGCTGCGCGGGAGAAGAAAACGCCAGGCGTATCATATCCCATGCCGCGTCTTTTCCACTGACGTTCATGTACCGGCGGAAATGGTCCTTTTCCCGCTCAGACGCGCTTTCGTACCAGCCCAGCGTGGTATCGTTGTCATGCGTGCCGGTATATACGACAGTATTACGGTCGTAGCAGTGCGGCAGGTACGGATTATTTGCGTCTGAGCCAAACGAGAACTGGAGGATTCTCATGCCGGGGAACCCTGCCGCTTCGCGCAGAGCACGTACTTCCTCCGTAATAAAGCCCAAATCCTCGGCAATAAGCGGGAGCGTGCCCAGTTTTTCCTGCAAAGCCCGGAAAAATCTCAGGCCTGGAGCCTTTTCCCATTCGCCGCCGCGCGCATCCTCCGCACCGAAGGGTACGGCCCAGTAGCTCTCAAAGCCGCGGAAATGGTCGATGCGCAGAATATCCACATCTGCCAGATTTTTCTGTATGCGGGACGTCCACCATGCAAAGCCCGTCTTCTCATGCTGTTTCCAGTCATAGAGCGGATTGCCCCAAAGCTGCCCCGTTTCGCTGAAATAATCGGGCGGAACGCCGGCAACGGCAACAGGGAAACCCTTGCTGTCAAGCTGGAACAGCTTCTGGTTCGCCCAAACGTCCGCGCTGTCGAACGCGACAAATATCGGTGCGTCCCCGATGATGGAGATATGCTTTTCATTGGCGTATGCCTTGAGCGCGCGCCACTGCTTCTGGAATTCATACTGCAAGAAGATTTCTTTTTCAATCGCGTCGGAAAGCGTCGTCTGCCATTTTTTGAGGGAACCCGCGTTGCGCCTGCGCAGAGCCTGCGGGAAGGAATTCCAGCACGCGCTTTCGTAATAGCCGCGCAGAGTTTCCTCCGGTATTTCCGTATCTTCAAATTCCGCGGCAAACGCAGCAAAGCCTTCGCCTGTTTCGTTCTGGCGTTCCTCCCAGAAATGTGTTTTTAGGGCCATGAACAAAGCATAATCCTCCAGCCAGAACGCGTTTTCCTTCCGGAACGCGGCGAAATCCGCAGGCACGCCCTGTGTACGGAACGCCTGGAACGCTTTATCCAGCAAAGGGAGCTTTGCAGCCGCGGCCATAGTATAATCCACCCTTGCGCGGGGCGGCTGGACAGCGGCAGATAAATCAGCTTCGGTCAAAAGGCCATCCTTCGCAAGCAGTTCAAGGCTGATAAGCAGAGGAAAGCCCGCAAACGCGGAACAGCTCTGGTAAGGCGAGCCGCTGTAATCCGCCGGACATAAAGGAAGAACCTGCCAGAGGCTCTGACCCGCAGAAGCAAGGCGGTCAATAAAATCATATGCCGCCGCACCCAAATCGCCCACACCATAGGGCGAAGGCAGGGACGTCGGGTGCAGGAGCACACCGCTTTTTCTTTCTGAAAACATTTCCATTCACTCCTTTTCTGACGCTTCAAAAAATGAAATTTTCTTATGGCAACTCTCATAATACCTGCGTCTTTTTTTCGTTTTGATTATTATTGTAACAAGTTTTCCACGCCGCGGCTATCCGCATAACTGCCAAAATTTGCGCCGAATCCCAACGAATGATACGTTTTTTTTCGTCCGGAAGGCAGACAATAATCCTGCAAAACAAATTTGCACCGACGGACAGTTTTGATTTGCCCGTACGGAAAAAGGAGGAAAAGCAAATGCAGAAGTTTGGGTTCAGACATATACCAAAGACAGGACTTTTTGCGGCAGCAGCAGTCGCAGCGGTATTATTTGGCGGCTGCGGTAAGACGAGCAACAACCTTGGCGGCGCAGCAGACTGGTATAATGACAGCGTTTATGGCAGCGGCGTTTACGGCGCAGGGACTTATGCGGGCGGCGGTACAGCCTATTGGGACGGTTACGGCGTCAACAGCGGCAGACGCATGAATGACGGTACCGTCAACGGTACAGGCAATGTCAGCAACGGGTTCAGCGGTACAATGAACGACACCTATAGTTTGGGCAGCCTGCCCGGCACAACAGGTGGCAGTACAGCAACTGTCCTTGATTAAAAACTACGGTGGAGGCAGGGATTGCGGGAGCGTTTTTGCGTGGGGCAATCCGCTTTGAAAATCCCCCCTTTGGGGAGTGGACAATTTTTCCAGCAAAAAGGCGTATTCCGGCATTTCCGGACTGCGCCTTTTTGCATAAAAACCGCCTGCCTCCCGCATACTATCTGCGAAAGGCGGTGGAAAATTTGTCTGAAAAATGGAAAAAAACGCTGATTGGCATTGTGACGGGCTTTGCAAACGGGCTGTTTGGCAGCGGCGGCGGCACAATCGTCGTTCCGGCAATGGAACGGTTTCTGCATGTGGAAGAACATAAAGCGCATGCAACGGCGATTGCCATAATACTGCCGTTGTCCGTGCTTTCGCTTATCATTTACCTCTGGAAAACGGACGTCGCCGCGGTATGGCAGCTTGCACTCTGGGCGTCTGCGGGCGGGCTTGCCGGCGGGCTTGTGGGCGCGAAGCTTCTGGCAAAGGTCAGCGGGCTTTGGCTGCACCGCATTTTTGGCGCATTCATGCTGGCGGCGGCTGTGAGGATGATGCTATGATGTGGGCGGGCGTTCTGGCAGCAGGCTTTTTCTCCGGCATTATCAGCGGCATGGGAATCGGCGGCGGCACAATACTCATACCTGCCCTGCTGTTCCTGACGGACATCAACCAGCATCAGGCGCAGGGCGTGAACCTCATTTATTTTATCCCGACAGCCGTTACTGCGCTGATTGCACATCAGAAAGCGGGCAATATATCATGGAAAACAGCAAAGCCGCTGGCTGTTCTGGGGCTTGCCGGCGCGGCGGCAGGGGCGTTTCTGGCGGTTTCGCTGCAGGCCGGGCTGCTGCGGAAAATATTCGGCGGTTTCCTGCTTTTGATGGGGCTGAGTGAAATTTTCAAAAAGAAAAAAGGAGAGGGTACGCATGGAAAAGGATAAATTTATGGAATTGAAGCTTCGCTTTACACAGGCGGATTTGCAGGAAAAAATTAAAATCTATACCGAAACACCGGGGCTGGATGTACGGCAGTACAAAGAACTTTTGAAAATATATCCCTACGAGCACATTTCTGAACTGGAAAAGGCCTTGCCGTAATGGCCGCAGGGCTCCTGTTTCCGCTCCCCTGACCCGTTTTCTGCCGCACATTCGTGCGGCAGGGGGGACAGGAACTGCTGTTTTGCAATTACATACACAAAATTTCATACATCAAAATCCACTTTTTTCTGTATTGAAGGATTTTTTTGTATGCCCGTCCGCTTTTTTGTGGTATACTTTTCTTATAGTATACTTAGAACCTATCCTGCTTCATCTTATTTACGGATAAGTTCTTAGAATCTGCACCTTCACCTGACAAGGGGATATCCGGTTACGGAGCAAAGCACTGAAGACCCGCAGGGTAATCAGCGGCAAAACTTCTAATGTCTTTCACGTCTATATCAGAAAGGGGATACGGCAATGGAACTGATTGACAACCTGTTTGTAGCAGACAATGTAACGAATTTGGAAACCGTAATTTACAGCCTGCGCCGGGACATTCCCGTTCTGCGGCTGTACTGCATCGTATATTTCGCGGACAGGAACCGTCTGGAAATTCTTTCTTCCAGAGAGCTTTTCACGCCGCGCTACAAAGGGCGGCAGGGCGTGATTGCCGGAATTGCGATGGGACGCGCCGAAGCTGTGGATATGCTGCTTTTCATGGCACAGGAAGCTGCCGCGAACGGACGCAACGCCGGCGACCCCAGCCAGCTGATTTTATAATCTCCCCGGACGGGAATATACGGAGGACGCGATGAAACTGTTTTACCACGCCACAGGGCTGCTTGCGGCATTCTGCCTGATGTGTGCCATACTGGTTACCGCTGTGGAAGCCGTAGTGTACTGGAATGATGGGTATTTTGAAAAAGAATACAGGAAATATAATGTACTGCGGCATGTGCCGATGGAAATGAACAGCCTGCTTTATGTAACGGAGGAAATGATGGACTATCTGCGGGGCGACCGGAAGGACCTCAATATCCAGGTACCTATCAACGGCAGGATACAGGAATTTTTTAACGAAAAGGAAAAACGTCATATGAACGATGTGAAAGAGCTGTTTTTGGCAGCGGAACGTCTGCGCACACAGGGGCTCTGGACCGCCGCCCTTGCAGGGCTGCTCCTGCTCTGGCGCAGACAGATCGGCATACTTCTGCGTACACTGCAATGGGGCGTGGGGCTGTTTCTGGCGGCAGTCGGCACGATCGCCTTTCTGGCAGCAGCAAGCTTCACGAAATATTTCACATGGTTCCACCTGCTCCTTTTTGACAACAATGACTGGCTTCTGAACCCTGCCACAGACAGGCTGATTAACATTGTGCCGGAAGGATTTTTCAGGGATACGGCTTTTTTTATCGCAGGGATATTCCTTGCGGCGGCATTCCTGCTCTGGCTTGCGGCAAGGCTCCTGGATAAGCGATTTGTGAACTGAGGAATGGTATGAATGGATTTTGGATTTTGGCTGTGATAGGCAAATGGATTGGCATTGTGCTGCTGGCGGTCCTGCTTTTGCTTCTTCTGCTTGTTTTTCTGGTGTTGTTTTCGCCAATCAATTACCGGGTGGAAGGGGAAAAAAAGAATGCGCCGGGCGGTTTGTTTCGTGTGTCATGGCTTCTGGGAGCAATCCGCTGCCGGGGCAGTTATGACGCGGATAATGGATTGAAAATCCGGCTGAAAGTCCTTTGGCTCACCCTTCCAGGCGGAGAGCCAAAGGAAAAAAAGACGAAAAAAGTTAAAAAGCGGAAGCAGAACGCCGCACGGGAGGAAACCGCTCCCTCCAACACGCAGCCCGCTGGCGTATCACTTATTGGGGCAAGAGAGAAAACCATGCCGGAAAGCGAACCGGAACTTCAAAGCACACCGGAACCCATACCGCAAAGCGCGCCAAAACCGGAACCGCCTAAGGCGCAGAACATGGAGCGGCGTCAGGCAAAAACGGTGCGGCGTGTAAAACTGGAGGAAATTCCGGAACCGCCCCTGCCCGAAATGGAATTTTCCGAAGATGACGACGCCTTTTTTACAGGGGAGGATTCCGGAGAAAAGACAAAGAAGGGAATTCCGCCCATCGTTTCGGAAATTATCCATATAGAAGATAAAAAGGGAATTTTCTCCGCGCTGGGAAAGCTGCTGAAACGTCTGCTGAAAGGCATACTGCCGGGGAATTTGTCCATAAAAGGAACATTCGGAACGGGCGACCCGACAACAACAGGATATCTGCTGGCAGCGGCCGGGATACTGACTGCGCGTTTTGGCAATGACATTCAGGTAAAAGGCGATTTTTCCAAAGCCGCGGCGGAAGATGTGGAAATTCGTATCAAAGGGCGCATTGTTCCGGCGTTTCTGCTTTGGGCGGTACTGGCGTTTCTGCTGACAAAGCCTGTACGGCGCGCGCTTTGGAGGCTTTGGAAAGCAAGGAAGTAAAGACCATAAAACCGCAGGACACTGTCCTGCACCCTGCCCGTTTTCTTTCGCAGAAAGCGGGGCAAAGAACTTTATTTTCAGCCGCATTCCATGCGGCTGGAATATCCATACTTTAGATTCCCCGCAAAACACAGTTTTGCGGAAAATGGGTCAAGGGGCACGCCCCTTGTGGGAGTTTGAGGGCGCTGAGCGTCCGGGGGACGCTCGTTCAGCGCCGACCGGAACGGAGTGCAGACCAAGGCCCTCGAGGTTTTCAAAAGAAAGGTTTGGTGGAGAAATGGGAAAAGATTTTAGCGAATCCGTTGACGTGCTGTTTCATAAGGTGGAGGATTTGGTTTCGACCAAAACTGTGGTCGGTGAGGCGATCACACTGGACGGCCTGACACTCCTGCCGCTGATTGAGGTTGCCGTCGGCGTAGGCGCAGGCGCGAAGGAAAACGTCAATGCCGCAGGCGGTATGGGAGCAAAAATCACACCTTCCGCCGTCCTCGTAATTCAGGGGGACAGCGTGCAGATGATAAATATTAAAAACCAGGACGCAGTGAGCAAGCTGATTGATATGGCTCCCGGCGTTGTGAATAAGCTGAACTTCGGCGCGGTTTTTGGCGGACGTGCGAAAAAAGGATCTGCCGATGAACCGAAAGAATCCGTTAAGTTTGAGGAAGAAACCATCATCGAAGAATAATGCGGAAAAAACACCTGCGGGAATGTACCGGAAGGGGGAACGCCCATGAAGGTTTTGATTGAGTTTTATGATAAGGACGTACTGAAAAATATCGTCGCGCCACTGACACTGCGTCCCGAAAAGGTTGTTTACCTCTATGACAGCGGACTGCGGGACGGCACCGCATTCCGCAGTCTGGAAACCTGTTTCCGGCGACATATGCCCGATATCCGGCTGGAGGCTGTGCCGGTGGATATTCTTTCCGTGCCGAAAATACGTCAGGCTGTTTTCCGCGTAATTGCCGAAAACGCCCCTGCTGACTGTGCGCTGGAGCTGACAGGCGGGAGCGAGCTGATGACCATCGGCGGTTACAAGGCCGGGCGGGAAACGGGAATCCGTATGCTGCATACCGACCTGCTCCACGGCTGTATCACAGACGTGGAAACGGACGATATCGTTGCGCAGACCGTAACGCTTTCCCTTGAGGACTTTCTGGATGCAAAAGGCGCCTGCTTCATTGGGGAATCCCACCATCCGCCACAGAAGGAACGTTTTCAGCCAATCATGGAAATGGCGCGGTTCCTGTTCCGCCATCTGCCGCAGTGGAAATCCACATGCAGCTTCTTACAGACTGTTGCATCGCGCCATCTGCCGCATGAGCTTTACATGGAAAGCCGCAGAAATATCCATATGAAAAACGGCAAACCCGTTTCTGCTGACCGCGAAATTTTGAAGGAATTCCAACGGCTGGGCTTTCTCAAAAACCTCATTATGGACGATAACTCGGTGAAATTTTCCTTCTGCACGCTGGAGGACAGGCATTACTGCATCAGCTACGGCGTCTGGCTGGAATTATATGTATACATAGCGGCGGCGTCCACAGGCATGTTTGACGACGTAAAGCTGGGTACCATGATAGACTGGAACGCCTACGACGGCGTAACCATTGCGGGGAACGAAATCGACGTCATTCTGATGGACCATTCCCTGCCCGTTTTCATTTCCTGCAAACTGCGGGACGCAGATACCGCCGCGCTGAACGAACTTCTGATTGCCAAAAAACGGCTCGGCGGCTGGTTCTCCAAAGGCGTAATCGTAGCGTTCGGCAGGGAGAAAAAGGAAGGTACAGGCACATTCAGCCGCGCAAAGGAATTAGGGCTGGAAATGCTGGACGCGCGGGATATTCTGGCGGAGGATTTTCCGCAGCGGCTCGTCCGCACCATACGGGAACATGACCTTGTCAGCCTGAAATGGAAAAAAGTTTAAGGGGGGACCCGTTTGGCAAAAAAAAATACCCGCAATACGAAAAGCCGTATTGTTGCGGCGGCGTGGAAGCTGTTTTATGAACATGGCTACGATGATACGACCGTGGAGGAAATCGTGGAAGAATCGGGCACGTCAAAAGGCTCCTTTTACCATTATTTCAGCGGGAAGGACGCGCTTTTAAGCTCCCTTTCTGATTTATTTGACGATAAATATTCGGAATTGATACCAACGCTTCAGCCGGAACAGGACAGCTTTGAAAAGCTGATGTACCTGAACCGCGAACTGTTCCTCATGATAGACAACAGCGTATCGCTGGATTTGGTGGCGCGGCTGTATTCCTCCCAGCTGATTACGGCGGGGGCGAAACACCTGCTCGACCATAACAGGGTATACTATAAGCTGCTGCGCCAGATTATTATGGAAGGACAGCAGCGCGGGGAACTGCGCGCCGATGTTTCTGTGAACGAAATCGTCAAGGCTTACGCGCTTTGCGAAAGGGCCTTGATTTACGACTGGTGCATCTGCAACGGGGAATATTCTCTTTGCCAGTACGCGCGGGAGATGATGCCCGTATTTCTGGCTGGGTTCCGGGCAAAGGCTTAGGCTTTCGCGGCAGGCTGTGCTGACATTTCCATAAGGGCTGTAAAAGCCCTTTTTTCGTTCCAAAGGCACAGAAAAGCCAGCAACTCAAAAATTTGCATTTTCCGCGATATTGTTTATAATAAAAGAAACCTGTAAAGGCGGCTTGACTTAAGAAAACAAATTTTTCTTTTGGCTTGGATTCTTAAGTCAAACGCTGACGGCTGTTGCCTGAGAAAATTTCTTCTGAAATTTTATTTCTCTGAAAAATCCTGATTTTTCAGACGCTTCAAAAAATGAAATTTTCCTATGGCAACGCCCATAAGGCGGCGGCGTGCCTTTCCAACTTACAAAGGAGTTTTGAAAATGTATCAAGCAGAAACGATAGATGTAGCCGTTATCGGCGGCGGGCATGCAGGCTGCGAAGCCGCGCTTGCATCTGCGCGCCTCGGCATGAATACGGTGCTGTTTGCCATCAGCCTGGACAGCATTGCCATGATGCCCTGCAATCCTTCCATTGGCGGCAGCTCAAAGGGGCACCTTGTACGCGAAATCGATGCGCTGGGCGGCGAGATGGGTAAGGTCATTGACAAGACATATATCCAGACGAAAATGCTGAATACCGGCAAGGGGCCCGCTGTGTATTCCCTGCGCGCACAGGCAGATAAAACGCGCTACCATGAAGAGATGAAACAGCGGCTGGAAAACACGCCCAATCTGAAAATCAAACAGGCGGAAATCGTGGAGATCCAAATGGAGGATTCGCGTGTGAAGGCTGTCGTCACGGCAGGCGGGGCGGTCTATCCCTGCGGCGCGGCAGTGCTCTGCATGGGGACGTATATGAAAAGCCGCTGCCTGACAGGGGAAAATATCACAGAAAGCGGACCGAACAACCTTATGCCCGCCACAAAGCTGAGCCAGTGCCTGCGGGATATGGGCATTGCACTGTTCCGCTTCAAAACAGGCACGCCAGCCAGAATGAATAAAAATTCACTTGACTTCACAAAAATGCAGCCGCAGGCGGGCGATGACAATATCGTCCCCTTTTCCTTCACACATACGCCGGAGGAAATTTCCCGCCCGCAGACGCTCTGCTGGCTGACCTATACCAACGAAAAAACCCATCAGGTCATACGCGACAACCTCCACCGCTCGCCGCTGTTCGGCGGGCTGATTGAAGGCACAGGTCCGCGCTATTGCCCTTCCATAGAGGACAAGGTAGTGCGTTTTGCCGATAAGGAACGTCACCAGCTTTTTGTGGAGCCGGAGGGTGAAAATACGGAAGAAATGTATATTCAGGGGATGTCCTCGTCCCTGCCGGAAGATGTGCAGATTGCCATGTACCGCACGATTCCCGGGCTGGAGCATTGCGAAATCACGCGCTATGCTTATGCCATAGAATACGACTGCATTGACGCGACACAGCTGCGGCTTTCTCTGGAATTTAAGGATTATCATGGGCTTTTCAGTGCGGGGCAGTTCAACGGCAGTTCCGGCTATGAAGAAGCCGCGGCACAGGGGCTGATTGGCGGCATAAATGCCGCGCGGTATTTGCAGGGCAAGGAGCCTGTTATTTTACAACGTTCGGACGGATACATCGGCGTGTTGATTGACGACCTTGTGAACAAAGGCAGTAAGGAGCCTTACCGCATGATGACGAGCCGGGCGGAATTTCGGCTTTTGCTGCGGCAAGACAATGCCGACCAGCGGCTGACCCCTATCGGGCACGAAATCGGGCTGATTTCCGAAGAACGGTATACCGCCCTGCTGGAAAAAGAACGGCTGATACGCGGGGAAATCGAGCGGGTACAGGCGGTTACGATGGGGCCGGAGAAAAATCTGCTTGCCCTGCTGGAAAAATACGGCACATCGCCGGTCAAAACAGGCGTGCGCCTTTCCGACCTCATGAAACGGCCGGAGCTGGATTATGAAAAGCTGGCGGAAATCGACCCGGAACGCCCCGATCTGCCCGCCGCCGTACGGGAGCAGGTCAACATTCAAATCAAATACGAAGGCTACATCAGCCAGCAGAAAAAGCAGGTAGAACAGTTCAAAAAGCTGGAAAACCGGCTTTTGCCGGAGGATATGGACTACGAAAGCATACAGGGGCTGCGCATTGAGGCGCGGCAGAAGCTGACGGCAGTGCGCCCGCGTTCGCTGGGGCAGGCGTCGCGGATTACAGGCGTTTCGCCGGCAGACATTTCCGTACTGCTGATTGCTTTGGAGCAGAGGAAACGAAAAGATAAAGACCTTGGCGGCTCTGCCTCCAAACCTCCGCAAGCCCTTTGAAAAGGGCCTGGCCCCAAACTTTATTACCGCAAAGCCGCCGCTTTGCGGAGAAAGAGATTTGTAAAACGCAAATTCAGAATGCTGAAAGGGGAATATGCATGACAGAAGCGCAATTTTGGGAAAAAGCAATAAACGACGTAAAGCGGCTGATTGACTGCATTGCCGGGCACGAATATGAAAAGCTGCACACCATTGCTGCCATAAACCCCCTCTGGCATGGCGAAGGCAAAACGCAGGAGGAATGTATGGCAGAGTTTACGGAGTGGCTGGACGGGCAGCTTGCGATGTGGACGGAGGACTATGAAACAGAATTTGTGGTAGACCCGTTCGAGATACAGCATTTCGACCTGCTGCATTTCGAGGGCAGCTGTGCGTCCGCAGTCTATCTTCCTCAGAGCCATGGCGAGCCGCTTGACTTTTGGTTTGAGCTGTATTTTAGCATAGACGAAAATGAAACGATTACAGTGGAATTTGATATAAACGTATAAAGCCTGAAATTTGGAGGCCAAAACATTTTATTTTCTCCCCAGCCGCATGAATATACGGCTGAAAAATGGTTCAAGGGCTGAAAGCCCTTGCAGAAGGCTCGTTTTGCGTTGACCGGAGCAAAGCGAGGATCAGGGCCCCGATGTCTTTTACGCAATAAATAAGGAGGTCATACATGGAAAAAAACAGGCAAAACGCCGCCGCGCTTCTGACAGACTGCTGCGAAAAAATGGGAGTGCCGCTGGCGGAAGAACAAACCCGCCAGTTTATGGCATATCTTGTGCTTTTATTGGAATGGAACGAAAAAATGAACCTGACCGCAATCACAGAGGAACGGGAGGTTGTGCTGAAGCATTTCGCAGACTCCCTGAGTCTGGCCCCCGCCATCGGGCAGGGTGCGCTTTCCGTCATTGACGTAGGGACAGGCGCGGGTTTCCCCGGTCTGCCGTTAAAAATCGCGCGTCCGGAAATCCGGCTGACGCTTCTGGATTCTCTGCAAAAGCGCATCGGGTTTCTGGAGGAAGTTACGGCACAGCTGGGGCTGGAAAATGTATCCTGCATACACAGCCGCGCAGAGGACGGCGGGCAGAATCCCGCATATCGGGAGCAGTTCGACCTTTGTGTATCCCGTGCGGTTGCCGCTCTGCCCATACTGCTGGAATACTGTCTGCCGTTCGTGAAGGTCGGCGGATATTTTGCCGCGCTGAAAGGGCCCGACGCCGAAGCAGAAGCCGCAGAGAGCCGGACGGCATTGGAAAAGCTGGGCGGCAGGCTGACAGAGATCCGCGATGTGGACATTCCCGGCACAGACCTTGCACACAAGCTGGTTTTCATCGAAAAGACCGCGCCCACACCGCCGCAGTATCCCCGAAAAGCCGGAAAAATCGGGAAAAAGCCTTTATAACTGCCCAAAACCGATGCGAATATTTTTTACAGAGAGGAAAACACTATGGAAAAGATACAGATAAAATATCTCAGCAGTCAGATTGACAAGCTCCGCTGCATTGATGGAAAATCCGACTGGATAGACCTCCGGGCGGCGGAGCGCGTGGAGTTAAAAGCGGGCGAATTCCGGCTGATACCGCTGGGCGTGGCAATGCAGCTGCCGAAGGGCTATGAAGCGCATATTCTTCCCCGAAGCTCGACATTCAAAAACTTCGGCATTATACAGACAAACCACTGCGGCGTGGTTGACGAAAGTTACTGCGGCAACGGCGACCAATGGTTTTTTCCCGCTTACGCCCTGCGGGATACGGTGATTGAGGTAAACGATCGTATCTGTCAGTTCCGCATTTTTGAGCACCAGCCCGCAATTGAATTTGAGGAAACCGAAGACCTCGGCAATGAGGACCGCGGCGGCATCGGTTCAACGGGAAAGCAATAAAAGGAATTTCTTTTCATTCGCCCTTTTTTTTCATGGCGTTTTTTGGTATACTGTGCGAAAGGAGGGGTGCGCTATGATTCATGACAGATTTACAATCCGCAGCTTGGACGACATCTGCTATTACCTGAAAAAATACCGCCGCGTGCGGGAGGATTGGCGCGTCGATTTTTACAATGAGTTTGATACGCTTCTTCTGACATTCGAAAATGACGAGGAAACCGTCGAACGCATGAAAGATGACGATGAGCTTTACGCAATGGTTACCGAATGGATGGATGTGGCGCTGATGATGGGAAAGGAATACTGAGTACCTTTCAGGGAGGCACTCCGCCTCCCTGAGCAGTATTTGCATTATTTTGTCTTATTTGTAAAAAAGTGTTTGACAAAAAAAACATTTTGTGCTATGATAGCCAAGTAAATTGAATTTGTCTTTTATGCCCAGATAGCTCAGTTGGTAGAGCAGTGGACTGAAAATCCACGTGTCACTGGTTCGATTCCGGTTCTGGGCAGTTTTTTATTCTCAATGTATGAGCATCTTACTACTTGGAAAAGCTGAAAAGGAAGCACAGGCTTCCTTTTTTCCTGTATAGAAAAACAGTTTTCCAAAGTGCAAAAGGGCAGGATTCCGGAAAAGAAAGGCGGCAGAGGGCATGAAAAAAGCGGACATTTTCCTTGCGGCAGGCGCACTGGCTGTGGCGGCGGGGGTCTATCTGTTCTACTCCGCAGGGGCTGAAGCCGGCGGCGGAGCAGAGGTTACCATTGATGGAAAAAGCGTTGCGTTTCTGCCGCTGAATGAAAACGACAGCATACGCATTGAAACGCCACAGGGCTATAATATTGTCACCGTTAAGGACGGCACTGTCATGGTAACAGATGCGGACTGCCGCGACCAGATTTGTGTGGAGCATAAAAAAATCAGCCGGACAGGCGAAACCATCGTCTGCCTGCCGCATAAGCTGGTGGTCGGGATTACAGGGGACGGTCCCGCGGCGTTTGATGTGGTGGCAGGACAATGAAGGCGGGAAGGGTTGCCTATTACGGGCTGTTCGCCGCGCTTGCCGTCCTGATGGGCTATGTGGAGCTGCTTGTGCCTGTTCCCGTACCCATTCCGGGCGTAAAGCTGGGGCTTGCGAATGTTGTCATCATCGTTATGCTGTATTATATGGACGCAAAAAGCGCGTTTTTCATATCGCTTATACGGGTGATACTCTGCGGGCTGTTGTTCGCCGGCTTTGCCGGTCTGCTTTACAGTCTTTCCGGCGCGTTGCTCAGCTTTGCGGCTATGGCGCTGCTGAAAAAAACAGGCCAGTTCAGTATTGTCGGCGTAAGCATCGCGGGCGGCGTATTTCATAATGTCGGGCAGATCGTTGTGGCGGCGTTGGCGGTAGAAAATGTAAAAATGGCGTATTACCTGCCGTTCCTGCTGGTTTCCGGCGTGGTGACAGGGCTTCTGATAGGGCTGGCAGCGCAAACAGCTCTGCGGTATCTGAAAGCAAAGCCCTGAAGTCGTAGACATATGGAATCCGTCCGGCAAAAAGTTCTTTGTCCCGTTTTCTCAGAACTCATCCGTAAATAAGATACGTGCAGATTGCACGGTCAGATTTTTCAGCAGGCAGGGAGTTTTTTTGCAGGCGTACCGGTAATACGGCAGGGAAAAGCGACAAAGGCTGCCGGAAAAGATGAAGCAGGCTGTGCGTAGATAATATACGGATAGGGTCTTAATATGCAAAACCCTGTGGAGAATCCCACAGGGTCTTTTTATGCACATCGTTTATTTTTCCTGTTCAAAAATAGAAATCGAATCGCCTTCGCGCAAAGGCTGTTGGAAATAGCCGTTTTTCCCATTGACCTGCAATATAACCTGCCCTTTCAGGTTATTGAAATCCAGTTCCGCGTATTCCAGCATATCCATCAGCAGATACGGGTTATCCTTATCCCGCCGCATCAGCGTCAGGGGCTTATCGTTCAGCATAAATGTCATAGATGGCACAGATACCGCATCTGGCGCAGCGGTTATTTCAGGCGCTGCGGGCGCGGTGGAGCCAGCAGGACCCGCAGGCTCCACAGGCTCATCAGACACTACCATCGACACATCCGCCTTTTCTTCACTTACAGCCTCTTCGGCATTTGCAGGCTCTTCAGTGCTTACTGCCGCCTCAGCCATTACAGGCTCTTCGGCGCTTACAGGTACTTCAGCGCTCACCGCCGCCTCAACGGTTGCAGGCTCAGGCTCTTCGGCGCTTGCAGGCTCTTCGGTGTTTACTGCCGCCTCAGCCATTACAGGCTCAGCCAAATAATCCCAGCCGCCCAGGATTTCATCGTCCGTTGTTTCCGCAAAGCTGCCGTAGCCGGCTTCATCGGCTTCCTCGAATGTGATAATGTCCCCGAATTTCAGCGGCGTGCTCAGTGCAACACTCTCTCCATTCAGTCTGACACGTTTCGCGCCATCGATCCCCTGAATGTCTTTCAGCGTACAGTCCGGCGTTGTGCCGTTAACGGCAGAAGTAAATGTGATTTCATCCCCTGCATGGATGGTATCGGAAAGTTTTCCCTCCCGCCCATTGATTTTCAAAACGGCGGGCTCGGCATGCGTGCCATAGAAAACCACCCGCTCCCCATTAACGGAAACGACAATATTTTTGCCGGAACGCCCAATCATATCCTGATAGCTGTACCCATTCATCATAAGCAGGTCGCGCGCCGTAAACGCGCCGCTGCGGAACAGCTTCGCCGGGCGTCCGTTCAGTGTAATCTGAAAGCTGTCGTTAATCAGGTTCAGGCCGGAAGAAACGAGAATACCAATCGGCGTTGCGTATTCAGGGTTATTGATATCAATGGTATCGGAAAACGCGTGTATTTTGAAGTTATTGCCTGCAATGGCAACGCGCCCCGGGTTCATTTCCAGCGCGTTAATGATGCCCTCGCGCAGCCCCTTCAGCCTGCTGCCGCCGCCGGAAAGGAACACTGCCGACGGTACGCCGCCATTGACCTCCTTGATTTTCGCGGAAATCTCGGCACAGAGCTTTTCTGTTGTCTGGTTAACGCAGCTCATTACTTCATCATAAGAAATTTTCTGCTCGAAGCCCAGCACGTCAATAAAGGAGATATCGGTGCGCTCCTCCAGCTGGGATTTTATGATTTCTGCCGTCTGGAAATCAACAAGGTATTCCTTCATTATGGTTTCCGTCACTTCATCTCCGGCAATCGTCGCCATAGTATAGCCAATCACGCTGCCATCGCGGCATGCGGCGATATCCGACGTCCCCGCGCCGATATCAGCAAGCGCAAGGTTCAGCAGGCGGAGGCTTTCGGGTATCGCGGCATTGATTGCCGCAATAGGCTCCAACGTGATGCTGGCAACCTCCAAGCCGATTTTATGCATGGTGGTATACAGGCTTTCCACCACCTCGCCCGGCAGAAACGTTGCAATGATATCCGCGCGGATATGCTTGCCATGATGGTCTTTCAGGCTGGACATCATGTAATCGTCCAGATAATACTGACAGACAGAATAGCCCACCAGATAAAAACGGCGGTGCGTCTGTTCCTCTTCATTTTCCCCGGAAAACTCCGCCTCTGCCGCGCTAATGGCTCCTGCCTCCAGACGGCTGACGGTTTCCTCTGTCACAAGCTGCACATCAGGCAGTTCAATCTCATACGTCACGCGCTGGGTACGCAGAGCACGCCCTGCCGCCGCAATACTGACGCGTTTCAGCTCAACATCCAACTGTTTTTCCAGCCGCTTTTTGACCTCTCCGGCCAAAGCCGCAACCTTATCTATATTTTCTATCTGCCCGTCTACCATAGCGCGGCCGGTATGCTCCGCCTTTTCCACCGCCAGAATGTTCACGCGGTCGTCCTGCAGGCGTCCCACCATGCCAATGATGCTTCTTGTTCCAATATCCAGTGCAAAAACCAGGTTATTCTGGAATGATGTATTTTCCAAATCCGCCATATGTGCCCTCCTCTTTTTTAGAGCCTGTTCCGTATCCCAATGCCAGCGGGGAGATACGAAGCCCGCTCCCCGGATTGTCCTATTTTTATTTTAGCAGAAACGCGCAAAATGTAAAGAATTATTCCATGCAGAGGGCAGAAGCCGCGGAATATCTTTCCGCATACTGCCAAATTCTGGCCCTATGTGGGAAATTGCAGAAAAAGCGGATAATGTCAGCGTTTTTGCCAATTATTGTTGGCAACAAGTACCATTGCCTGCCAGAATTGCCTGTGCTATACTAGGTACATCAGGAAATGACAGCGTTTCCACAAATGCCACAGGCATGGAAACGGCTGCCCAGTTTTCTGAAAAAATATCGGGGAGTGATTTTCAATGAAAAAGACCATGGCACTTTGCGTGGCGGCGATATTGACGGCAGGCATGTCCGCCACAGCCTATGCCGCACCTTTGCAGACGGCAAGTACATGCGAAATCCTGCGGCAGTACGTTGGCGGGCAGGAAATAGACTCTTTGCGGCAGCTGGTATTGCAAAGACTGGAAAAATGCCTGCCGGGCTGCACACAGATTCTGCCGGATTGTCCCGCAATCCCTTCTGATAAGCCGGATTCGGACAAACCCGGTACAGACAAGCCGGATTCCGACAAGCCTGTTATCGACAAACCCGGCACAGACAAACCGGACTCTGACCTGCCTGTGGACAAACCCGCAGAAAAGCCTGACCTGCCGGAGCTGCCGGACGACAGCCAGACTGACACGGACGCTGATAATGTTTCTACATATGCGGCAAAAGTAGCAGAGCTGGTAAATGTGGAGCGTGCGAAAGCAGGGCTTCCCGCACTGACGCTGGATGCAGCCGCTTCTCAGGCGGCACAGGTGCGCGCGGCAGAAATCCGCACTTCTTTCAGCCATACGCGTCCCAGTGGTAAAAACTGCTTTACGGCATTGGCGGAAGCCGGCGTGAACTATCGCGCGGCAGGCGAAAATATTGCTTCAGGGCAGAAAACGCCTGAGGAAGTCGTTACGGCATGGATGAACTCCGAAGGGCACAGAAAGAACATCCTTAGTCAAAACTTTACAGGTATTGGCGTAGGCTATCTGGAAGGTAACTACTGGACACAGTTCTTCATCGGGTAATATTACAGAAAAAGCATTTCCGATTACAGGCCGTTTCCGGTCAATACATCTTTCACCTCAGCAATTGGCAGGGCATGGGATTTTTTCCCGCCCTGCCCTTTTCTGCGCAAAAAAAAGGAAAGCCCGAAGGCTTTCCCATTTTAGTATTTCTTATGTATCACAGTATTTTATTTCATGTTCGCTTTGATTACTTCGCCGATTCTCTTGATGCCTTCCGTAATCTTTTCTTCGGGCATGCAGGAGTAGTTCATGCGCAGCGTATTCTCGTGGCCGCCGTTCGGGAAGAAGCCGCCGCCGGGTACAAATGCAACCTTCTTATCCAAGCACTTCATCTGCAGGTCTTTTGCGTTCATGTAATCGGGCAGTGTGACCCATGTGAACAGGCCGCCTTCGGGGTGCGTCCATGTAACGCCCTCAGGGAAGTACTCTTCCATTGCCTTCAGCATGCAGTCCCTGCGTTTTACATAAACAGCTTTGATTTTCTCAACATGGTCGTCAAGGTTATACAGGTCGAGGAATTTTGCAGTTTCCATCTGGCCGATGGAAGAAGCCTGCAGGTCAGCCGCCTGTTTCATAAAGTTGTATTTGCCAAGGATCTCGGACTCAGCGCATACCCAGCCAAGGCGGTAGCCAGGAGCCAGGATCTTGGAGAATGTGCCAAGGAAGATGACCAGGCCCTTTGTATCCATGGATTTCAAGGAAGGCAGGCTCTGGCCCTCGAAGCGCAGTTCGCCATAAGGGTTATCTTCGATAACGGGCACTTCATATTTGTTGATGATTTCCATGAATTTCTGCCTTCTCTCCATTGTCCAAGTACGGCCGGAGGGATTCTGGAAATCAGGGATGACATAGATCATTTTTATGTTTTCCGTGGAAGCGAGGACTTTCTCCAGCTCTTCCATGATCATGCCGTTATCATCCGTCGGGATATCGATAAATTTAGGCTCGCACGCCTTGAATGCGTTTACAGCGCCCAGATAGGAAGGGCTTTCCAGCAGGACGACATCGCCGGGGTTCAGGAACACGCGTGCGGAGAAATCCAGGCCCTGCTGGGAACCGCTCGTGACCAGGATATGGTCGGCATCTGTCTTAACGCCGTTTTTCGCTTCCATCCTTGCCACAATATGCTTTCTCAGCGCAGGATCGCCCTCTGTGGAAGCATACTGCAAAGCTGCCTGGCCGCGTTCATTCAATGTCTGGATCGCCGCTTCTTTCACACCTTCAACGGGGAAAAGCTCAGGAGCAGGCATACCGCCGGCAAAAGAGATGATATCCGGCTGAGATGTCAGCTTCAGCAGTTCTCTGATTTCGGAACCTGTCAAAAGGCTCATTCTGTTAGCAAATTTTACCATGGGGATCGTCCTCCTTATTGAAAAAATATAACATAATGTCTGCCAACAGGAGCGATCTCTCAATTCAAGCTATATAAAATATTGAAAATCGTTCCTTATATATATATTGAAACACAAATATTTCACAAAGTCAATCAAAATTTTCAGCGCACACCGCGGAAATCCTGCCGCATTACGCTGCCCAGACGCGGCTTCCATAAAAAACAGCTGGAAATTCAAGGCTTGCATAAACGCAGCAGTGTGTAGACTGTATATTGTATTTTTTTCAAAACAGAAAAAGCATCTTACAAAAAACGGAAACATATATTTCTGTTTTCATTTTAATCCCTTATTTATCCTGTGTTGCTGCTGTTTCATTCAAAGGATTGTATATTCATACCATTGCAGGCTATTGATACGGAATACAGGGCAAAAGAACTATGGCCATCACCCTGTATCCTGAAAATATGGAGCTAAAATTGAATTACTTTTGGCTGTTTACGAAATCTTCTATGCTTTCCGTCCGTATATCGATGTACTCTCCATCATCAATAAAATTGCTATTACCTGCCTTAAAATCCAGCCGTATATACAGGGGCGCAGCTGCGTATCCCCGCCGCTAATCAATAAACAATAATCTTCATCGATGTCATACAAGAAAACGCAAAGCCCGGAAGCAATATCCTCATGTTTATATTATCCAAAATCATTCTATGATAAATCCTCGCCTTTTTTGCGAGTTGTCTAACCTCCGCAAGAGATTACTGCTCCTCATGGGGTTCCATTACAGGAGGGGCAGATGGATTCTTGACAGAAAACCAATATCCCTCAATCAAAAGATAACAGTCCTCCGTTCCATTGACAACATAGGAAAAGCCCGGATAGCCTCCTTCCGTCAAAACAAAATCATAGACTTCCCCACCATCGCTGTCACCTGGAGATTGCCCTTCTTCAAACTCGAAAAGTTCATATTCAAGTTTGGAAGCCCAATCCCTGAGCGCCTCAACCTCTTCTCCCTCTGCTGACCATTGGGCAGATTTCCCGCTGATATGGTGTTTAATATCCACCGTAGTTACGGAATCCCTAATATATGCGGTAATTGGCCTGTCTGGAACTGACTTCCGATTGCAGCCCGCTAATGCTAACACGAAAGACAGGGATAAAACGAATGCCATCAGTCTTTTCATTTGAGCGATTACCCCCTAAATTCTTTTTTCATATGTATAGACGCAAAATAAATCCTGATGTTCCAAATTTGGGTTAAGGACCTGTCCGTAAATTATCTGCGCACATCCTGTTTCATCGTATTTACGGATAAGTCCTAAATTTCTGCTTATTTCAAAAGAACAAAATTAAATATGGTGTCAGCCCTCACTATTGCAGGGGCTGACACATTGATATGTTTATTCAACAGCCCTGCTAAATGATCCACTTTTTTAACCGACAACACTCAAACAGATAAGGGACTTATATTCCGCACAAACGCATACCCAAAATCCCGAAAATAAACACTGTATGCAGTTTAAGGGCTCTTTTCCCGTAGTTTTGTATTACTAAACAAAGCAATGCCATTTTCGTATAAAACCATAGAAAATACGCAGCTTTCTCAAGATTTTCAGCAGGACAAAAAAACTCAGCGAAATCCGTCTGTTTTTGTTGAAGAATACCAAAATGTTTAATAAATCGAATTTTTTGTTTATTTCCTATTGCATTCGGGAAGATTTCCTGTATAATGAGTAACGTTTATATTGTATGAAATGGAAAAGCCCGGAAGGGCTCAAAAAAGGAGGTGCGCAGGCGCATGGAAATCGGACAGAAAATCAAGCGGCTCCGTATCCAGAAGGGTCTGACGCTGGAGGAGCTTGCCAGCCGGAGTGAGCTGACAAAAGGCTTTCTTTCACAGCTGGAACGCGACCTGACGTCGCCTTCCATTGCTACGCTGAATGATATTGTGGAGGCGTTGGGAAGCTCACTGTCGGAATTTTTCAAGGACGAGAAACAGGAACAGCTGGTATTCCGGAAAAAGGATTTTTTTGTGGACGAGCGCGGCAGCTGCACAATACACTGGATTGTACCGAACACGCAGAAAAACGAAATGGAGCCAATACTATTGGAACTGCCGCAGGGCGGGGAGTCCTTTGCGATGGACCCGCACAGCGGCGAGGAGTTTGGCTATGTTCTCGAGGGCAGCGTCGTACTGCTGACAGGCGAGGAACGCCACACCGTACACAAGGGCGAAACGTTCTACCTTTCCGGCAAAAGCAGCCACACACTGCGGAACGAGAAAAAAACGACGGCAAAGGTCTTATGGATATCCACGCCGCCTTTGTTTTGAAAAACCTTTGCGGGGACTCTGTCCCCACACCCCTGCAAGGGCTTTCAGCCCTTGACCCATTTTCAATCGCACATCCGTGCGATTGATTGAAACAATAAAAACATATCCGTAAAATAGGATACGTGCAGATTGCGCAGTTAGATTTTTTGGCAGGCAAGGAGCTTTTTTGCAAGCGTACCGAGTAGTACGGCAAGGAAAAGCGACAAAGACTGCCGGAAAAGATGAAGCAAGATGTACGTAGATAATTTACGGGTAGGTTCTAAATATCGGAATCCTCCGCAAAACGCAGTTTTGCGGAATATAAAGTTTGGGGTCAAGCCCTTTTCAAAGGGCTTGTGGGAGTTTGAGGGCAAAGCCCTCAAAATTCTCAAGGAGGTAATTATGGAGAAAAAACTGATACAGTTCAAAAATATCGTGAAGGAGTTCGACGGTAAGCTCGTGCTGAAAGGCATCAACCTTGATATCTATGAAAATGAGTTCGTCACACTCCTCGGCCCCAGCGGCTGCGGCAAAACTACCCTCCTGCGTATCCTGGGCGGCTTCCTGACCCAGAACGAGGGGCAGGTGCTGTTCGATGGCGAGGAAATTTCCACCGTCCCGCCATACAAGCGTGAAATTAACACCGTTTTCCAGAAATACGCGCTTTTTCCGCACATGAACGTTTATAATAACATTGCTTTCGGCCTGAAAATCAAAAAAGAGCCGAAAGATATCATTGAGCAGAAGGTCAAACGTATGCTTAAGCTGGTAAACCTTGAGGAATACGCTGAACGCGCTGTTACCGAGATGTCCGGCGGGCAGCAGCAGCGTGTTGCCATCGCCCGTGCACTGGTCAACGAGCCGAGCGTCCTCCTTCTGGACGAGCCTCTTGGCGCACTGGATTTGAAGCTGCGGCAGGAAATGCAGCATGAATTGAAAAAAATACAGCAGGAGGTCGGCATTACCTTCATTTATGTTACACACGACCAGGAGGAAGCCTTAACGATGTCTGACAAGATTGTTGTCATGAAAGACGGAGAAATCCAGCAGATTGGCACACCGACAGATATTTATAACGAGCCGGTAAATGAATTTGTCGCGAATTTCATTGGCGAAAGCAATATCATTGAGGGCGTTATGCTGGAAGATTATAAAGTCGTATTTGAAGGACGCCGCTTTGCCTGCGTAGACCATGGGTTTGGCAAAAATGAAATCGTGGACGTTGTTATCCGTCCCGAGGATTTGGATATCGTGCCGCGTGGAGAAGGTAAACTGAAAGGCGTAGTGAAATCCGTTCTGTTCAAGGGCGTGCATTACGAAACAATGGTTGAAACAAAGGTCGGCACTGAAATCACTGTTAAAATGCAGGTTTCCGATGACAGGCCCGTCTTTAACGAGGCGGCGAATGAAAAGATGTCCGCCAATGATTTTTACCTTGATGTAGAGGACGTGGAGGAACTGGACGATGCGACCATCATCGCCCGCGCGGACGCACAGGCATGGAACCCCGATGAAGACGAATTTATCTCCATTAAAGAGGTTTCCTATGCCATCGAAAAGCAGAACGGAACGTATCCCGTAACATTCTCCACCGCCGCGGGGACTTCCGTAACGGTCAACATGATTGTGAAGGACGAGAACCGCGTCACCAGCACGGAAAACGAAGAAGAAATTTTCGCGGTAAATTTTTTCAAAAAAGCCGATGAAATACAGGAATCCATTGCGCTGGAAACAGACCTGAAAACCTGGGCGAACGCCTCCGCATGGAGTCTGGAGGATGGGACGGCGGTAGACATCTCCGATGTGAAATATACCTTTGACCCGGAACATATCACGCCCGGCGTGTATGATGTGACATTTGCCACAAAGGGCTATGAGTATAAGGTCGATACAACCGATAAATATGAAGTCGGGGACGAAGTCGGGCTGATGTTCCAGCCGGAGGATATCCATATTATGGCGAAAACACAGTAAACTGCGTTTCAAAAAAGGCTCAGGCTGCGGCAGCAGCGGGCTGAGCCTGAAAACGAAACTTCTCTTGGACATGCCATAATAATAAAGAAGCCTTTTATAACTCCGGCAAAACGCAGTTTTGCCCAATAAAGTTTAGGGTCAAGCCCTTTCCAAAGGGCTTGCGGAGGTTTGGAGGCAGAGCCTCCAAGGTTCTAAGGCTATAAGGTTTTCACGAAAGGAGGCTCCACCATGCGGCAATTCCGCAACATGATTTATCCCTACGCGGTATGGACTGCCATCATGATTGTCCTGCCGATGCTGATGATACTGCTTTACGCATTCACAAAAGCCGGCAACGACGTTACAACATTCCGCTTCACACTGGAAAATTTCGCCCGCTTCTTTCAGGACGCAGTATTCCTTGATGTCCTGAAACGTTCGCTTGTAATAGCGGTAGTGACAACAATCGTCTGCGTACTGTTTGGCTATCCTATCGCCTACGTTATCGCGTCCGGGCCGGAGAAAAGCCGCGTATTCTGGATACTGATGATTACCCTGCCTACATGGATTAACATGCTCGTGCGCACTTACGCATGGGTCGGCATATTGCAGGACGATGGCCTGCTGAACCGCGTTTTCGCGCTGTTTGGCATTGGCCCGTTCCATATGATGTATACCACGTTTGCCGTTGTGCTGGGTATGGTATACAATTTTATACCGTTTATGATATTGCAGATTCATACGTCGCTGTCCAAAATGGACAAAAGCTATCTGGAGGCCGCCAGCGACCTCGGCGCAAACCGCGTGCAGAGCTTCCTGCGCGTCACACTGCCGCTTTCCCTGCCGGGCGTATTGAGCGGCATCACGCTGGTATTCCTGCCTGCGGTTTCCAGCTTCTTTATCCCGAAGCTGCTGGGCGGCGGGCAGTATGTGCTCATCGGCAACGTCATTGAAACGCAGTTCCTGACCAGTGGTGACTGGAATTTCGGCAGCGCGATTTCATTGATTATGGCGGTGATTATCATGGTTTCAATGTACCTGACCCGCAAGGTGGATACCGACCCTGCGGCAAGCGGAAGGAGGGAATAACATGGCGCCAAAACAGAGAACAGGCATTGGCGGAAAAATCATACTCGGCCTGACGGCATTATTTTTCTACCTGCCGATACTGTATATCATCGTGTTTTCCTTCAACGATTCCCGCTCCCTGACGAAATTCAGCGGGTTTTCCCTGCAATGGTATGAGCGTATGTTTTCAGACAGGACAATGATGCAGGCAATCGTTTACACCATCGTCATTGCCATACTGGCGACCATCATCTCCACCCTCGCCGGAACACTGGCGGCAATCGGGCTTTCCCGCTCCCGCCGCGCCCTGCGGAACGTGGTGGAACAGGTGAATAACCTGCCGATTATGAACCCTGAAATTGTAACGGCAATCGGGCTGCTGATGTTTTTCAGCGCGCTCGGCGTAAACAAGGGCTTTCTGACCCTTCTGCTGGCGCATATCATGTTCTGCACACCCTACGTCATACTTTCGGTTTCCCCAAAGCTGCGCTCGCTGGACCCCAACCTTGCGGATGCCGCGCTGGATCTAGGCGCGACGCCGCTTCAGGCTTTGACAAAGGTCATCGTGCCACAGATTATGCCGGGTATCGTTTCCGGCGCGCTGATTGCTTTCACCATGAGCTTTGACGATTTTATCATTTCCTATTTCGTCACAGGCAATGGTGTCAACAATATATCCATACTGGTATACACCATGAGCAAACGCGTCAACCCTTCCATCAACGCCCTTTCCACGCTGGTGATTGTGCTGATTACAGTTTCCCTGCTCATCGTGAACCTGGTACCTATCATTAAAGAACGAAGGAGAGAAAAAGAATGAAAAAACTGTTTGCACTGCTTCTGGCAGGTACAATGCTTTTATCCGGCTGCGGCGGAGGCGGCGAAGCCGCGGAAAATGCTGTGGAAAAATACGGCTCTGACACGCTCAAGCTCTATAACTGGGGCGAATATATGGGTCAGGACCTTATCAGTAATTTTGAAAAACAGTTCGGCGTAAAAGTCATTTTGGAATATTTCGATTCCAACGAAATGATGTATACAAAATTGCAGGCGGGCGATGCTTACGATGTGCTTGTCCCTTCGGATTACATGATTGAACGGCTGATTGCGGACGGAATGCTTCAGGAACTGGATATTGAGAAAATCCCGAACATCGTCAATCTGGCGGAAGGCGTGCGCTCCCTGCCGTATGACCCGGCAAATACCTATTCTGTGCCTTATTTCTGGGGCAGTGTAGGCATTGTATACAACCATAACAACGTTGACCCCGCCGTGGTAGAAGAGCAGGGTTATGAGATTCTGCGCAACACAGACTATAAAGGGCGCATTTATGTTTATGATTCTGAACGCGATTCCTTTATGATGGCGTTTAAGGCGTTGGGCTATTCCATGAATACCGAAAATGAGCAGGAAATTCAGGACGCTTATAACTGGCTTTTGGATATGAACAACACCATGGAGCCGGTTTATGTAACAGATGAAGTCATCGACGGCATGATTACAGGTACAAAGGATATTGCAGTGGTTTACAGCGGCGATGCAACCACAATTTTGCAGGAAAATGAGGACATGAGTTTCTGGATGCCAAACGAAGGTACAAACCTTTGGAGCGATGCGATGGTTGTTCCGGCAAATGCGGAAAACCCTCTGCTGGCGCATGAGTTCATCAATTATGTGCTGACGTATGAAGCTTCTCTGGATAATTCGGAATTTGTGGGCTATGCGTCCTCTAATCAGGAGGTTTTGGACGAACTGAGCGGCGAAGGCGGACTGTTTGCGGAGAATGAGGCATATCTGCCGCGCGCGGGCTACGCAAAAGACGAGGTATTCCGTGACAATCAGGTGCTGAAAAAAACGCTTGCGGAGCTTTGGATAAAGGTAAAAGCGGCGAAATAATGAGAGGGAAGACCGCGGGACGCTGTCCCGCCCCCTGCAAGGGACTTCGTCCCTTGACCCGCTTTCAGCCGCACTTTTGTGCGGCTGGCAACAAAGTTCAGGGTCAAGCCCTTTTCATAAAGTACCGGAAAGAAATCCGGACACGCAACACGTGGCTTTGCGAAGCAAAGTACTGACCTGGGCTTGTGGGAATTTGAGGGCAAAGCCCTCAAGGTTTAATAAGGAAGTGAAAATATGCTGAAAGAAAAACTGGAACAAATGCGTAAAACAGGCGAACCCTTCTGCTGCCTTGGCGGCAGCCCGCAGGCACGAGCGGAATGGCTGGCCGCCGGCGGCAGTGCGGCGCATATTCTCTCCCAAAGGCAGGTGGAATCCTTCCTGCTGACGGACGCGCCATTCCCCGGTGACATGGCGTTTGAGGGCAGCCTCGCGGACTTCATCCGCCTGTTCCCGATGCGTACACCGGAGAACGCCCGCGACCGTATCAACCGCATCCTGCAAAACGGTGTTGCGGAATGGACAGGCGAATGCTGGGAATGTTATACCTGCCGCGTGGCTGTGCTCGGCTGCTGTATGGGCGAATACCTTTCTGTTGTAAACCGGAAAGAATTATAATCCTATTGCGGCTTTGATACAGTACAGTCTTCCATCATGGAACCTGGGAAAAACACCGTAATAGCCTGTGAAACAGATATCACCCTGCACGCGCAGGCGCCCCGCACAAAGATATTTTTCATCTGGAGAAAGCAAAAGCCTTGAGAATAATTCATATTCTCAAGGCTTTGTATGTCTTTTATTCTTTATTCCTCTCCCGTCAGCTCTGTAACCCAGGTCGGCTCCATCGGCAGCGGCTCCGGCTCGCTTTCCGGTATCGGTTCCGGCTCTGCTACCGGCTCCGGCTCTATTGGTTCAACAGGCTCTGTCGGTTCCGGTTCCTGCGGCTGTGTGGGTGCCGATGGCTCTTCTGGTGCTGACGGCTCTGCCAGTTCGGGAGGCGTCACCCATTCCGGTATATGCGGAATATCCTCCACTGGCTCCGTCTGTCCCTCCTCCGGTTCTCCGGTTTCCCCAGGTTCCTCCGTTTCCTCCGGCTCCGCAGCTCTCACAGGCTCCGGCGCAGGGGAATATTTCCGCCGCTTCGTGATATTCTCCGGCTGGACATATTCCTCAAACGGCACATCTTCATAAATATACTGGTGGAGCATATCTGCGGCTACGTCCGTATCGTAAACATAATACCATACTCCCGCAATCGTTTCCCCATGATACGGCAGGAAATCATTCGGGAATGCCGCCTGTTCCAGCTTCAGCTGGCTCCCCTTCATCCCTATGGAAGCAATCTGCAAAAGCTCCTCATTGCTGAGGGAGGTTTCCGCCATCGGCGCAAATTTCCGTATATATGTTGGATACTGCATCGGCTTAATCTCCAATGCCTTTTCAAACAGGCAGGTCAGCACGCGCCTCTGCCGTTCCGCGCGCTTACTGTCGCTGTCTATTTTGCGGATACGCGAATAGCTTACCGCCTGTGGTCCGTTCAAATGAACCATACCTGTCTGCCGCAGAGGCTCCCCGCGCAGAAGGTACGCATTGATTTGCTGGCGTTCCGCTTCGCTGACCTCCAGGTCAATCCCGCCCATCTCGTCTATAATATCCGCAAGAGAATCAAAATTGACTGTCACATAATCCGAAACATCCAGCCCGAAATTTTCATTCAGCGTCTGTATCGCCAGTTCCGGCCCGCCGTAGGCATACGCATGGTTGATTTTGGTATCATAATGCCCCGGTACGGAAACATAGCTGTCCCGCGCGATAGAAACCAGCTTGATTTTGCCTGTATTCCCATTCAGCGAAAGCAGTATGATGGCGTCCGAACGCCCCTTATAGTCCTGATTTCTGGAATCCACGCCATACAGCGCGATGTTCATGATTTTCTGTTCCTTTGACTGCTTCACGACTTCCTCGTTCACCGAAAGGTTTTTTTCGTCCACCTCGGAACGGTTCAGCCCGCCGACCAGATAATGAAAAATGCCGTAAGCAACCCCGCCCCAAACCGCAAGAATCGCCAGCACAATAAACAGCACCTTAAAATAAAGCGCGACCAGGCTTTTTTCTTTTTTCTCCTTCAAAACCGACACTCTCCCGCTATTCTTTTCTTTTATTATAGGGGGATTTTGCGGAAAAGACAACTAAAAATGTTTTAATATTGGGGCTTTCGGCCTTTTTTGATAAAATTAACACAAAAGGCGGCTCAGTCCCTTCTGGATTCCTTCAAAAGCGATGCGATACGCATAAGCCGCGCTTCATCTGAAAGCCCGTCCTCCTGTAATGCCGTGCCAATCTGTTCCAGAAGTATGGCGCGTTCCGCCCTGTCAATTTCCTCTTTTTCCGCAGAAAATTCCCCATTTTCCTGCCGCTGTAAAAGATATGTCAGAATTTCGGTCAAATGCTCCATTTCTGTCACCTCCAAAATTATTTTAGGTCAATTTCACCCTAATGTCAATAGGTCAATTTGACATAATACATATAGGAGTGATATCATGAAAAGATTGAAAAACTTGCGGCTGGAAAAGGGCTACACGCAGATAAAAATGCAGATGCTTACGGGTATAGACCAGAGCGATTATTCCAAGCTGGAAACAGGCAAACGCTACTATACCTTTGAACAGCTGAAAAAAATTGCCCTCGTGCTGGATACGAGCATGGATTATCTGGCAGGACTGACGGACGAAAAAAAGCCCTATCCCCGCAGAAACGTAATCGGAAAGGAGAACAGGAAACAGTGAAAAATGTATTGAAAGAAAAGCTTGCAAACGGCGGAAAGCCCATCGGGACATTCTTTGAGCTGGGCAGTCCCAGCGTTGTGGAGGCTCTCGGGCGGACAGGGCTGGATTTTGTCATACTGGACAACGAACACGGCCCTTTTGAGGCGGAAAGCACGCGGGATTTTATCCGTGCGGCTGAAAACAGCGGGCTCTGCCCTCTGGCGCGCGTGCGCGAAAGCAGCCGTCCGGCTGTGCTGAAACTGCTGGACATCGGCGCACAGGGGTTGATTATCCCCGATGTACACAACGTGGAGCAGGTAAAAGAGTTAATTTCCTATGCGAAATATGCGCCGGTCGGCAAGCGTGGTTTCTGCCCTTCCCGCAAGGACGGCTGGGGCTTTGACGAATCCGCGGCGCAAAGCGTAGCCGGGCAAATGGAATACTGGAACCACGAAACGCTCCTGATTCCCCAGTGCGAAACGCTTGGCGCACTGGAGCATATTGAGGAGATTGTCTCTTTGGACGGTGTAGACGGTATTTTTATCGGGCCGTTTGACCTCTCCATCTCTATGGGGATACCGGGGCAGTTTGACAAGCCGGAATTTCAGGCGGCTCTGCGGCGCGTTCTGGACGCGTGTCATGCCGCAGGAAAATTCTGTATCTATTTTACGGTCAATGCGGCGGCTGTGCCGGAGGGTTTCCGGCAGGGCTTTGACACGCTTGCATACAGCCTTGACGCATCTGTACTGATACAGGCATATCGGGATATTTTATCCGGTATCCGTGCCGCGTTGTAAACCTGCCTTGTATATTTGCCGGACACAAAAAGCGGAGTTGTTTACACAACTCCGCCTTTATTATCCATACGATTATTCGCACTCAAACGAATTTTCGTCCTTATTGATATATCCCGTCTTAACCTCGCAGTGGAATTCCTCCTGCAATATCCTCGCCAGTTCATCGCGCGCCTGCAAAACCTGCTCACGGTTCACATCTTCAAAACCGTCTATCGGGAAAAATACGTCACAGGTATCCTCGGTAATTTTCCCGTCGTCGCTTTGCCGCCATATCCAGCGTCTTGTCTTTACGGTATGCCCGCTGACATAAACCAACTCGCCCTCCGGCATAATTTCCGGCTCCGCCTCGCCCATCGGCAAAAAGTGGTCCTCCGCCGTAGAAAAACGCACCTCTATATCCGCGTCAAGCTTGCGAAGGTCGTGCGCACCCATAGAAAACTGATATTTTACGGAAAGCGCGTTGCCAAGGTCAACCACCGAATTGATGTGCGGCAGTTTTGCGCCCTTCTGCACACGTTTCGTCAGTGCTTCAATGGAGCACATGAATTTATTCGGATTCATGCTGAGAGCCGTAAACGCATCGCGGTATGCCTTCACATTCGGCAGCTCCCGCACATTCACCCCCTGATTTTCCTGCGCAAATTTCTCAACCTGCTCATCCAGCATTGCTTCGATGCGGGCGTTCATAGCCTTGTTGTCCACACCCTTCGCCGCGACCACGCCGAGGCAGTAATGCGGCAGAACCTCAAACACCTTTGCATCAACAATAAATTTTCTCATTTGTACTGCACTCCCTTCTTTTCGAAAAGTTTTTTGTTTTGTATAAAAGAACAGCTATGGCGCGCCGCTCCCCTCATGCAATCGGGAAGCCGGAACGTCATAGCCGTTTTTGTCATGTGTATTTGATTCCGTTCTGCTTCAGACCTTCGCCTGCCCCGCAGCAGGCTTCCGTTGTCTTACAGCAGGCTTCCGATAGAGATGAACAGCGGCGCAAATACAAGGGAAACCACCGTCATCAGCTTAATCAGGATATTGATGGAAGGGCCGGAAGTATCCTTGAAGGGGTCGCCGACTGTATCGCCAACAACAGCCGCTTTATGCGCTTCGCTGCCCTTACCGCCGTGGTTGCCTTCCTCGATATATTTTTTCGCGTTATCCCACGCGCCGCCCGCGTTGGACATAAAAATCGCCATCAGCACGCCTGTTACCAGCGCGCCAGCCAGCAGGCCGCCCAGAGCCGCTGTGCCAAGCAGTATGCCCACAACCAGAGGGGCCGCAACCGCCATGATACCGGGTACAAGCATTTCTTTCAGGGCAGCAGTCGTAGAAATCTCTACGCATTTCTTGTAGTCAGGCTTGCCTGTACCTTCCATGATGCCGGGGATGGTACGGAACTGACGTCTTACTTCTTCAATCATTTCGAACGCCGCCTTACCTACGGACTGCATGGTAAACGCGGAGAACAGGAACGGCAGCATACCGCCGATAAACATACCGATAATAACCCTCGGCTCCAGAATGGAAATTTCCATCAGACCAACTGCCTGAGAGTAGGAAACGAACAGCGCCAGAGCTGTCAGAGCCGCAGAACCAATCGCAAAGCCCTTACCCATAGCCGCCGTTGTATTGCCAACCGCGTCCAGCTTGTCCGTAATATTTCTGACAGAGTGGTCAAGGCCGCTCATTTCCGCAATACCGCCCGCGTTATCCGCGATAGGGCCATATGCGTCAACCGCAACTGTAATACCTGTTGTAGAAAGCATACCGACAGCCGCCAGAGCAATACCATACAGACCGCTTACCTGGAACGCAATGAAAATACCTACGCAAATCAGTACAATAGGAATCGCCGTAGATTCCATACCAACCGCCAGACCGCTGATAATCGTTGTTGCAGGGCCTGTTTCGGACTGGTCCGCAATTTTCTTAACAGACCTGTAATCGCCGGAGGTATAAACCTCTGTAATAATACCAATGAGCAGACCAACAACCAGACCCGCAATGATAGCGATAGCAGGTTTCATGTTGCCAAAGAATTTCCAGCTCAGCGCGAGGGAAGCAATAACGACCAGCACTGCGGAGGAATAGGAACCCGCTTTCAGGGCCTTATGCGGGTTGGAATTTTCATCGCCCCTTACGAAGAACGTACCGATAATAGATGCCAGAATGCCAACAGCCGCCAATACCAGCGGGAACACTGCGCCTTCCACAGCAAAAGAAGCCAGGCCCAGCGTGATAGCGGAGATAATGGAGCCGACATAGGACTCGAACAGGTCTGCGCCCATGCCCGCAACGTCGCCTACGTTATCGCCTACGTTATCTGCAATAACCGCAGGGTTACGGGGGTCATCCTCAGGAATGCCCGCCTCTACCTTACCAACAAGGTCCGCGCCAACGTCTGCCGCCTTTGTGTATATACCGCCGCCAACACGTCCAAACAGAGCAATAGAGGATGCGCCAAGGCCAAAACCAAACAGAATGTTCGCATCGCCCGTTACAGTATAAACCGCGCCCACGCCCAGAAGGCCAAGGCCGACAACGGACATGCCCATAACCGCACCGCCGCTGAAAGCGATAGACAGGGCTTTGTTCATACCGCCGGTTCTTGCTGCGTTCGCAGTTCTTACATTGGCCTTTGTTGCTACGGTCATGCCAAAATAGCCAGCCAGCGTGGAGAATACCGCGCCAACAACAAAGCAGACCGCCGTTTTCCAGCCGACGCCGAAGCCAATCAGCAGAAACAGAACAACAGCGAAAATAATCAGAATTTTATATTCCGCTTTCAGGAACGCGTTTGCGCCTTCTCTGATGGAACCCGCAATTTCTTTCATGCGGTCGGTTCCCTCGTCCATCTTCCCTACCCTGCCGGCAAGGACGAAGGCAAATACCAGCGCCACAATGCCCAGCACAGGCGCCAGATACATCATTTTTTCCATAATTAGTCCCCCTGTTTTTTGAATTGTAAATCATACATAAATCCCTGAGTTTGAATAAGAAGTCCTGCGCGCGGGGCCGTTTTCTGCCATTCCATTCTCCTAATGCTCCGCCTTATTCCGCGGAAAATGCGGGAATATCCCTTTCCGCCGCGCCAAAGCCCTGTTTTCCGGCAGCGCGGAACGGCATATTTCCCGGCAAATCGCCCTTTGCGCGCCTGAGTCATATTCTGTCCCATTCAAATAGTATAAACGATACCATGCATAAAAATCAAGCCCTATCCCCGCCGCACAGCCACGAAATTTGGCGGTTTTTTTTGTTATTTTTTTACAATGTTTCCCTTCCTGATGAAAGACGCTGTGGCTCTGCGCCAATCCCCCGCAGGGGAAGCAGTCCCCCTGACCTCAATTTACCTGCCAGATTTCATGCAGCGGGCTGTTTTCATATTACATATAGCTCTTCCTCCAGACCGGAGGCGCAAACAGCAGTATAATCGGGAAAATCTCCAGCCTGCCCAGCAGCATATCCATACAGAGCACGAATTTGGAGAAGCCGGAAAAGAATCCAAAGTTATCCTCCGGCCCAACCATGCCGAGCCCCGGCCCCACATTGCTCAGGCAGGTCACAACAGAGGTAAGCGAAGTCGTAAAGTCAAAATTATCCAGCGAAACCAATATAAAAGAACCCAGCAGAAGCAGGATATACACAATGATATACCCCGTTACGCCATGCGTTACGTCCTCCTCCACTTTATACCCGTCCAGCTTGATCAGGTTCACAGAACGCGGGTGTATGATATGGCGTACCTCCCGCGCCGCCATTTTCAGCAGTATGATAAACCGGGAAACCTTCAGCCCGCCCGCCGTTGAACCGCCGCACGCCCCCAGTATCGTCAGGCAGAATATCAGCGTCCGTGAAAACTCCGGCCAGAGTTCAAAGTTCGCTGTGGCAAAGCCGGTCGTCGACGTGATTGCCGCCACCTGAAACGCCGCATGACGGAACGCGCTTTCCAGCGTCGGATATAGCCGGTAAATGTTCGCCGTAATCAGCAGTATGGAGCCAGCTACAATCGCCGCATAATACCGCAGTTCCTCGTTGCGCAGGGCATTTTTGAAATCGCGTATCAGCAGCAGGTAGTAAAGGTTGAAGTTTACGCCAAATAAAAGCATAAACACCGTTATCACGTATTCAAAATACACGCTGTCATATGCCGCAATGCTGGCGTTTTTAATGGCAAAGCCACCCGTTCCTGCCGTGGAAAACGCATTCACCACACTGTCGAACAGCGGCATGCCGCCGAAAAACAGCAGCGTCATTTCAAGCAGCGTCAACACAATATAAATGGTATACAGCAGTTTCGCCGTTGATTTCACTTTCGGCACAAGCTTGGAAACCACAGGCCCGGGGGCCTCCGCCCGCATCAGGTACATGGAACGGTCATCGCCCATCGGCAGAACTGCCAGCATGAAAACAAGTATCCCCATGCCGCCGACCCAGTGCGTAAAGCTGCGCCAGAACAGCACGCTCATCGGCAGGGCCTCAATATCCGAAAGTATCGTTGCGCCTGTCGTGGTAAAGCCGGAAACCGTTTCAAAAAAGCAGTTCATCGCGCCTTCTATCGCGCCGCTCAGGTAAAACGGCAGCGCGCCGAATACAGACATCATAATCCACGAAAGCGCGACAACGACAAAGCCCTCCCTGCCGTAAATCCGCTTGTTTTCCGGCTCGCACCGGTTCATTACCATTCCTGTAATGATGCAGACAGCGGCAGTAATCAGGAATGCCCGCATCGAAGGGCTTTCCCCGTAATAAAACGCCAGTGCCGCCGGTACTGCCATCAGCAGCCCTTCCAGCCGCAGCATATTGCCCAGTATATAGACAATCATCCTATAATTCATAAGCCCACATCCAACCTCTAGCCGCTATTTCAAAATATCCTTCAAATCCATCAGGTGCTTTTTCGCCGTTACGATAATGACGTTATCCCCGATTTCTATGGTATCGTTGCCGGCAGGAATAATGACCTGTGTCCCGCGGATAATCGTCGCTACAAGCAGCTCGTCCTTTGTCCGCAGGTCTTTCAGGGGGATCCCCACTACGGGCGAATTTTCGTTTACCCTGAACTCCAGCGCCTCCACCTGGTCATTGATGAGCCTGTGGAGCGTTTCCACGTTGCTGCTCCCCACAGAATTCTGCATTGCGCGCACATAGCGCACGATGTTATTCGCGGCAATGGTTTTCGGGGAGATAAACCCGTCAATATCCAGCTTGTCCAGAATTTCATCGAATGAAATCCGATTGATTTTCGCAATAACCTTGGAAACCTTTTTCACCTTTGCATAAAGCGAAACAACAATGTTTTCCTCGTCCATGCTTGTCAGTGTAACGACTGCGTCTGTTTTTTCCAGCCCTTCTTCCTGCAAAAGTTCCTTATCCGTACCATCACCGTGTATAATAACGGCTTCGGGCAGCATTTCGCAGAGATATTCACAGCGTTTCATATCCAGCTCAATGATCTTCACCCGCACGCGCAGCATCAGCATCTCCTTAGCCAGATAATACGCCATTCTGCCGCCGCCGATAATCATAACGGATTTCACGCTGCTGCGGAAAATACCGATGATACGGAAAAATTTTGCAATTTCCAGATGGGGAGCGGTCACGTTGATTTTATCCCCCGCCTGCAAAACGAACGCGCCGCTGGGGATAAAGACCTTCCCCTCCCGCTGTACGGCACAAATCAGGATCTTCACCTGGAATTCTTTATAGATCGCCCAAAGTGGCATACCATCCAGCACACTGTGCTCCGGAATCCGCACCTCCACAAGCTCCACGCGCCCGCGGGCAAACGGCTCTATTTTCAGCGCGGAAGGGAACCGCAGCAGGCGGGAGATTTCCCCTGCCGCCGCCAGCTCCGGATTAACAGACATACTCAGGCCCAGCTCATCTTTCAAAAAGGCAATCTGGCTGATATATTCCGGGCTGCGGACGCGGGCGATGGTATGCCTTGCGCCGAGTTTTTTTCCGAGCAGACAGGCAAGCATATTGACCTCGTCGGCAGAAGTCGCGGCAATCAGAATATCTGCCGATTCCACGCCTGCGCGCCGCTGTACTTCCAAACTTGCGCCATTGCCCTCCACGCTGATAATATCCATGGTATTCACGGCATTCGTCAGCACAGTTGTGTTATTGTCAATTACGATAATATCGTGGCCTTCTGTGGCAAGCTGGCTGGCTATCGTGCCGCCGACCTTGCCATCCCCAACGATTACGACTTTCATGGGTTTTTCCTCCTAAAAGACCTTAAAGGATTCCTGAGGGCTTTGCCCCCAGACTCCCACAAGCCCTGGCCAGTACTTTGCTTCGCAAAGCCACGCGCTGCGTGTCCGGATTTCTTTCCGGTACTTTATGAAAAGGGCTTGACCCAGTGCACCGCCAAGAGAAGGCGGCGGGCGGAACGCCCGTTTCGCGAAGCGAAATGCTTTGACCTAAATTCTATTTCCGGACGCGCAGGCACGTCCGGAAAAACAAATATATTTTACTTTTTTCAGCCCTCGTTCCTTTTCAGCCGTTCCACGCCGGAAACAATCAGCGGGAGCAGTATCCACTGAAGCGCAAGCCCATACATCCCCGCGCGGATGCTCAGCCAGATTGCGGAAACGCGAACAGCCTCATTCCCCAGCGCGTAAACTGCAATCAGGATTACCGCCGCGCGGACAGCCCTGCCCGCAATCTGCGTCAGCGCGACCTTTGCCAGCGTCGGCATCTTACCATTGTGGAGCAGGCCCGCAAAAAGCCCATACGCGCAAAGCTCAATCATCATAAACGGCAGCATCGCCGCCCCGGGCATACCGGAAAGCGCAAAGCTGGCAAGAGGTCCCAGCAGGCCGGAAACCGCCCCCGCAAAAGGCCCTGCCAGTAGCCCAACCAGTATAATCGGCAGGTGCATCGGCAGGAAGACCTCACCCAGCGCAGTGCCCGCGCCAACCGCCGCGCCGGCTGCATGGAAAAACTGCGGCAGAACTACCGCGCCCGCCACTGCCGCCGCCGCTGCCAATGTCTGTGCTTTCAGGGAAAGGTGCGCTTTCCCCGCTGTTTTAACAAAACCTGTATTCATTGTCCATTCTCCTTCCTTTTTCCCTTTTATTTCCCGCATTTTTCTTTGAGAATTTCCACCAAATCCGCTACGGAAACTTCCTCAGCCTCTCCGGTTTCCATCTCCTTCAGCTGTACCTTGCCGCTTTCCAGCTCGGAATCGCCAAGTATCACCGAATATTTTGCGCCAATCTTATTGGCGTATTTCATCTGCGCCTTGACACTGCGCTCTACGGTATCGCAGTCTGCCTTTACGCCGCTTTTACGCAGTGCAAACGTCAGCGCCTGTGCGCGCATCAGTCCCGCTTCGCCCATGGAGCCAATGTAAACGTCCCGCTCCGGCATATCCGCGAGAGAGCCGTTCAGCTTTTCCAGTATCATCATCAGACGCTCGATACCCAGGCCGAAGCCGACCGCGCCTGTCGGTTTGCCGCCGCATTCCTCCACAAGCATATCGTACCGCCCGCCGCCGCAGACTGTCAGCCCGTCGAATACGAACTCGAACACTGTCCGCGTGTAATAATCCAGCCCGCGCACAATTTTCGGGTCAACCGTAAACGGAATCCCGTTTTCCTTTAATATCGCCTGCACCTTCTCAAAGTGCGCCGTACATTCCTCATCCAGACAATCCAGCACAGAAGGCGCATCTGCGATGATCGCCTGACACCCTTCCTCCTTGCAGTCCAGCACGCGCAGGGGGTTTTTCTCAAAACGCTCCTTGCAGGTATCGCAGAGTTTATCCAGATTTTTCCCAATGAACTCCTTCAGCGTCCTGTTGTACCGCGCGCGGCATTCCGGACAGCCAAGGCTGTTGATGCGCAGTTCCACGCCCTTGATGCCCATTTCTTCCAGCAGTGCCGTTGCAACAGAAATAACCTCCGCATCCTGCGCCGCGCTGTAAGAGCCGAGTATTTCAATGCCGAACTGGTGGAACTGCCGCTGTCTGCCCGCCTGTGTATTTTCACAGCGGAACGTCGGGGAAATATAGTAAAGCTTTGTCGGCTGTGCCTGATTGTGCATACCGTGCTCAATATACGCGCGCACCGCACCCGCTGTGCCCTCCGGCCGCAGTGTCAGGCTCCTGTCACCATCATCCGTAAATGTATACATTTCTTTCTGCACGATATCCGTCGTTTCGCCCACACCGCGGACAAACAGCTCCGTAAACTCAAACGCAGGCGTACGGATTTCCCCGATGCCGAAGGTTTCGCAAAGCCTCCGCATCTTTCCCTCAATTTCCTGCCACGCTTTTACCTCCGCGCCGTAAATATCCTTAGTACCTTTCACAAGCTGTATCATATGTTTTCCCTCCCTGGGGCAAGCCTGCCCGTTTCCGTTCTATCATTTCGTCTATTCTGCCAATATAATCGTCCACGCTTTTCACATTGAATACGCGTTCAATCCTGTCCGTTGACGGGTCTACGGTTTTTGTGCTTGCGCCCGCGCCCGCCGCCAGTATGGTCTGCTTTTCCTCCATAATCTGCACATTGTAAACGCCTTCCATGCCGGGGCGGCAGTAGCCCACATTTTCAAAATTGCCGACCATATTTTTCTGCCGGTACATATAATACGGCTCCATGCCCATTCTTTCAGCGGATTCCGCCGCCAGCGCGAGCATCTCCTCCAGCTCCTCTGCCGCCGTCATATCGTACTGCTCCAATTCCTCCCGCAGACGGGACGCCCGCTTGACCGCAAGCGTATGCACCGTCAGGTTATCCGGCGCAAGCGCTTCCATCTCCCGCAGGGTATGCGCCACATCGGCGGGCGTTTCCCCCGGCAGGCCGAGAATCAGGTCCATATTGATATTTCCATGCCCTTCCTCCCGCGCTTCGCGGAACACACGCCGGATATCCTCCACGCTGTGTTTCCTGCCGACACGCCGGAGCGTTTCCTCATTCATGGTCTGCGGGTTGATAGAAATACGGTTTACGCCGTACTGCTTCATCAGCCGCAGCTTTTCCCGCGTGATAGTATCCGGCCGTCCCGCCTCCACAGTATACTCCATGTTTCCGGAAGGATGGAACAACTCCCCCACTCTGCCCAAAAGCCGCGCAAACTGTCTTTCATCTAACGAGGTTGGCGTACCGCCGCCGATGTATATGTTTTTCAGCACAAAATTCCGGCTGTATCCCGCCAAAAATTCCAATTCCTGAAACAGCGCGTCCAGATATTCGTCCACGCGGTTTTTATACTGTGCCAGCGGATACGCCGTAAACGAGCAGTATAAACAGCGCGTCGGGCAAAACGGAATACCAATATAAAGGCTGATTTCCTCCGGCCGGCTCTTTTCCAAAATTTCCCGCTCCGCCTTAGCCACCCGCAGAGCAAGCCGCGCCTTGCTTTCCGCCACAAGGTACTGTTCCGTCAGAAATGCCATACATTCCGCGTCGCTTCTGCCCTCCGCCAGCATACCGCTGATGAGCTTCGCAGGGCGCACGCCCGTCAGCAGCCCCCAGCGCGGTTCAATGCCGGTTTCCCGCCGCAACAGCTCGTAAAGCGTCCGTTTTACAATGCGCTTCTGCTCCTTTTCGTCCAGACCGTCCGCCGTATATTCCATTGACCAATCCAATGTTTTTTCCCCATTGCGATAAAGCATTGCCGAAGCAATGCCTTTTTCCATGCGGCTGACAACACTCAGGCCCTCTGCCGCCGGTTCCTCCCGGCGGGAATAGCGGCTGTTTGGCAGAAAGACCTGTATCATCGTCTGCACGTCGTTTTGCAGTTCATGCCCCTGAAGGACATAGACGACCATTTTTCCCGTTCCCATCAAAACACCTTTTCGCTGTCCAAAAGCAGTGTAATCGGGCCATCATTGACAAGGGCAACTTCCATATATGCCTGAAACTGCCCCGCCGCAACCTTTTTTACTGGCGTTTCCTTCGCCTTTGCGCAGAGCCGCTCAAATAAATCCCTTGCAACATCGGGCGCAGCTCCGCCGGAATACCCGGGACGGCGTCCCTTCCGCGCATCGCCGTAAAGCGTGAAATTCGGCACGATCAGCAATTCCCCGCCAATATCCAGAAGAGAAAGGTTCATTTTCCCGTTTTCGTCCTCAAAAATACGGAGGTTAATGATTTTATCCAGCATATAATCAATGGTTTTGTCATCGTCCGTCCCCAGCATACCGAAAAGCACCATAACGCCTTTCCCGATTTCGCCGATGACCTGACCGTCCACCGTTACGCTTGCCTCCGAAACTCTTTGCAGTACCGCTCTCATAATTTTCCTCCTTGCCCACCGCGAATAATTGAATAGAGTATATCATAATGCCGTGCAAAAGTAAACGGGAATGGGAGATTTGCTTACAGTACCAAAAAAGGCGCAAAAACATTCCGTCTTTGCACCTTTTCTCTCATTATATTCCTGTCACACGTTCAATTTCCTGCACATCCTTCAACGCTTTCAGCCGGTTCACAATCCTCTCCAGCTGGTCTTTCGTCCGAATCTCCATCATCACATTGATAATGGCAAGCGTTTCCTTTGTTGTGCGTACATTCAGATTTTTTACGGAAATGTCATTATCCGCCAGTATCTGGCTGATTTCAAATATAAGTCCAACCCGGTCGCTCGCTGTAACCCGTATTTCCGCAAGGAAGGAGGCAGCCGTTTCGCCCTTCGTAAACTGCGCGTCCCATTCGGCGTTAATCAGCCTGTGGCGTTCCTCATTGCTGAGGTTCATGACGTTAATGCAGTCCGTCCGGTGTATGGTAACACCGCGCCCGCGCGTTACGAAACCAACAATATCATCTCCCGGCACAGGGCTGCAGCATTTCGAAAAGCGCACTGCCACATCGCCCACGCCCTCCACAATAATGCCGCTCCGGCTCTTATGCCGCTTAACGGGTTTGGAATCAACTGTTTTTTCAATATCCTGCAAAAGTTCTTCCGCAGTCTGCTGTTTGCGTTTTTCCTTCAGGTATTCATCTCTGAGCCTGTTGACGACCTGACCCTCTTTCAGCCCGCCATAGCCCACAGCGGCGGTCAGTGCGTCCCAGTTTTTGAAATCGTATTTGTTCAGTACGATTTCCACCCATTCCGGGCGCAGAAGCTCCTGCGGCTGGAAACCCTTCTTGCGCATATCCGCCGCAAGAATTTCTTTCCCGCGAACAATATTTTCTTCCTTTTCCTCCGCCTTGAACCACTGCTTGATTTTTGTACGCGCCTGAGATGTGCGGACAATCCCCAGCCAGTCGCGGCTGGGACCCTTGCTGTTCTGCGATGTCATGATTTCCACGATATCGCCGTTCTGTATCGTCCAGTAAATCGGCACCATCTTGTTATTGACCCGCGCGCCTACCATTTTATTGCCGACAGCAGAATGTATCATATACGCAAAATCTATTGGCGTAGAGCCCTTCGCAAGCTGTATAACATCGCCCTGCGGCGTAAACGCATATACCTGGTCGGTAAAAATGTTCAAATCCAGTTTAATGGTATCCAGATATTCCTTGTTATCGGACATGTCTTTCTGCCATTCCAGAATCTGCCTGAGCCATGCCAGCTTGGCTTCTTCCTTTTTCATGGATTTATCGCCCGTTTTGCCTTCCTTATACTTCCAGTGCGCCGCAATACCATATTCGCTTGTCCGGTGCATTTCCCATGTCCGGATCTGTATTTCGAACGGTTCGCCGGAAGGCCCAATCAGCGTATTATGCAGGGACTGGTACATATTCGATTTCGGCATTGCAATATAATCCTTGAACCGCCCCGGCATGGGCTTATACATCGTATGAACAATACCCAGCACGCCGTAGCAGTCCCTGACGGAATCCACAATTGCGCGCACCGCAAACAGATCGTAAATCTGGTCAAGCGTTTTGTTCTGGTTGACCATTTTCTTGTAAATACTGAAAAAATGCTTGCTCCGCCCCTCGATTTTGCCCTTGATTCCGGCCTCGTCCATTTTCGCCTGAACGTCCTGCACAATGTTGTTGACGAAAGACTCCCGTTCAATCCTCTTTTTTTCAATTTTCGTTTCCAGATCAAAATACGCATCGGGATTGAGGTACTTAAAGCAGAGGTCCTCCATCTCCGTCCGTATTTTGGATATACCGAGCCTGTGTGCCAGCGGCGCATAGATATCCAGCGTTTCCTGCGCTTTTTCCTTCTGCTTCGCCGGCGTCATAAAGTCCAGCGTCCGCATGTTATGCAGGCGGTCAGCCAGCTTGATCAGTATAACGCGGATATCCTTTGCCATCGCAAGGAACATTTTCCGGTAATTCTCCGCCTGTATTTCCTCTTTTGTAGAATAGGAAAGTTTGCCCAGCTTTGTTACGCCATCCACCAGTATGGCAATTTCCTCGCTGAACAGGCGGGAAATATCCTCATAGCTGTACACGGTGTCCTCGATAACGTCGTGCAGTATGCCCGCAATGATGGTTTCTCTGTCCAGTTCCAGTTCCGCCAGAATATAGGCTACCTTCAATGGATGGATGATATATGGCTCCCCTGATTTCCGCTTTTGGTCCTTGTGCGCATCGACCGCAAGGCGATAGGCTTTTTCCACCATGTCGAAGTCCTTCGTTGGATGGTAGGTTTTCATTTTTTCAATCAATTCCTGATAAAGCTGTTCTTCAACTCCCATATTCATCACCCCCCTTATCTTTTTTATTTTGAAAGACCCTCGGGACGCTGTCCCCAACTCCCTGTGAACCCTTTGAAAAGGGTTCAATCCCAAACTTTATTGCGGCAAAACTGCCGTTTTGCCGAAAGGCAATTCGTATTATGCAAATATTTCAAAATAATCCTGCGGAACGCAACCCGCAAAATACTCTTTTTTTCTCTCAGAGAAAAAAACGGGGTTTGGGGCAGAATCCCAATCATTCCATCACTCTCGGGCTGTAATTATGAAAAATATTATACTTTCTTCAAAACAGATTTTCAAGAATTTTTCAGCAATCCTTTGTCATATTTCAGAGAAAGAATGCGTTTCAGGCTTTCTTCCACCCGTTCCGGCGGTATTTCGCCCGTTTCGATGGCTTCCGTAAGCGTTTCAGCGGCCTCCTGCAAAGACGCGGGCATCAGCACGATATCTATTCCCGCCTGTACCGCCATCACCGTACTTTCCCCGCAGCCATAGCAGTCCACAATCGCGCCCATATTCATAGCGTCAGTTATGGCAATGCCGTCAAAAGCGATTTCCTCCCGCAAAAGCCCGATGGTATCGCCGGAAAGCGACGCCGGCAGACCGTCCGCCGTAGCGTTGGGCGTTTTGATATGCCCTGCCATAATAAAATCCGCTCCTGCATCTGCCGCCGCCTGAAACGGCACAAACTCTGCCCCCCGCAGACGCTCCAAACCATGCGTCACATACGTTTCCCCGTTATGGCTGTCCATCGCCGTATCCCCATGCCCGGGGAAATGCTTTGCGCACCCGCTCACGCCCTCTGCCTGCAACCCCCGCAGAAACGCCGCAACACATTCCGCCGCTTCGGCAGGGTCATCTGAAAACGCCCTGCTGCCGATAACGGTATTTTCCGGATTCGTGTTGATATCCGCGATGGGTGCAAAATCCACCGAAATCCCCAGTTCCGCAAGCTCTTTCCCGATGGTATGCCCGGACTGCTCCGCCGCTGCAGCATCCCGCTCCGCTGCCGCAGGAATCTCCTCATGCGGTATCCGGCTCTTGTCCAGACGGGAAACAACGCCGCCTTCCTCATCTATGCCGATAAGCAGGGGAATCTCCGCCGCCGCCTGCAAATCCGCGGTCAGCTGCTGCGTCTGCTCTGCCGTATCCAGGTTTTCCGCGAATAATATCACTCCGCCGATGTGGTAATCTGCAATGGCCTCCGCCGCTTCCGGTGAAAGCACAGTCATACCGCTCCCGTCCATATTCTGCCGAAAATCCATCATCAACAGCTGCCCTGCCTTCTCCTCCGGCGCCATTTCCTCTATCATCTCTGCAATCAAGGCTTCTTTCGTCAAAGGCGGTATGTCCTCCTGCCCTGCTGAGGGCGTTTCAGACGCGTCCCCGCAGCCCGCCATGCAAAGGCATAGTCCGGCTGCCAGTATCCAAAGTTTTTGCTTCATCTTTTCCCCTTCCTTTCCCCTTCTTCTTTTGTTTTTCCATATTTTATTTATTATTATAGCCCTTTTTCGCCAAAATGAACAGTTCCAATCGAAAAAAACAGTAAAAACCGTTGAAACAGAGCCTTCCCAAGCAAAATCCCACCCGAACCGGCTCTTTTCTTTTTCCCTTTTTTCCGCTATAATAAAATTTATAGAGTATATAAAGACTGCAAAACCCAATAATCCTTCAGCCGCATTTTCTGCGGCTGAAAGCAAAGTTTAGGGTCAGGCCCTTTTGAAAGGGCTTGCAGGGTGCGGGACAGCGTCCCGCAGTTTTGCTTCGGCTATACAAAGGAGTTTATACCATGAAACTGCAAAAACTGTTGAGCTACGTCCGCCGCGCGGTGGACGATTACCATATGATACAAGCCGGCGATAAAATCGCCGTAGGCGTTTCCGGCGGCAAGGACAGCCTCTGCCTGCTCATTGCCCTGCGCCACCTCCAGCGGTTCTATCCCCAGCCCTTTGAGCTTGCGGCTGTCACCGTTTCCCTCGGTCTGCCCGGCGCGTCGTATGACGATATCCGCGCGCTCTGCGAGGAGATTGGCGTGCCGTATACGCTTATCGAAACAGATATCGGGCAGATTATATTCGAAGAACGTCAGGAAAAGAACCCATGTTCGCTCTGCGCTAAAATGCGCAAGGGCGCGCTGAATACCGCTGCGGAACAGCTGGGCTGCAATAAAATCGCACTTGGGCATAATAAAGACGATGTTGTGGAAACATTCTTTATGTCCCTCTTTTACGAAGGGCGCATGAACTGTTTTGCCCCCGTCAGCTACCTTGACCGTATGAAGCTGTATTCTATCCGCCCCCTCCTGTATGTGCCGGAATGGGAGGCGCGGAGCTTTATTGCCCTCAGCGGCATACAAATCGTAAAAAATCCCTGTCCCGCCGATGGCAACACAAAACGGCAGGAAACCAAGGAGCTTTTGGAAACACTTTCCGGCAGATACGACCATTTACAGGAAAAAGTATTCGGCGCAATACAGCGTTCCGCGCTGAAGGGCTGGAATCGGGAGGAATGAGAAATGTCCACATACCATGAAGAAATGAAGCTGAAAGAAACCAAACGTCTGCGGGAAATTCAACAGGAACTGCCGCCGTTTACGCAGGCATTTTTTCGGGGTATCGCGCAGACGGTTTCCCCGAAATCCCGCCTTGCCTACGCCTACGACCTGCGGATATTTTTCCGCTATCTTTATGAAGAACACCGCACGCTGGGCGGCGTAGAGCCAAAGGATTTTACTGTGGAATGCCTCAACGAGATTACGGCGGAGGATATTGACTGCTTTATGGAATACCTTTCCTATTATATCCGCCCCGACCATGAAAACCCCGAATACGCCGCCGAAATGCACAACGACGAAAAGGGGAAATCCCGCAAGCTGGCGGCAATCCGTTCCATGTTCAAGTTTTATTACAAGAAAAATAAAATTGCCGCCGACCCTGCCGCACTGGTGGATACGCCGAAAATACATGAAAAAACCATCACAAGGCTGGACGTGAACGAAGTGGCAAATCTTTTGGACGCTGTGGAAACGGGCGAAAAGCTGGCCGGACGGCAGAAGGCTTTTCATGAAAGGACGAAAAAGCGCGACCTTGCCCTGACCACTCTCCTGCTCGGCACAGGTATGCGTGTTTCCGAATGTGTCGGGATCAATATCCGTGATTTGGATTTCCAGAATAACGCCGTACGCGTCACCCGCAAAGGCGGCAACGAGGTATTCCTTTTTTTCGGGGAAGAAGTGCGCGAAGCCCTGGAGGATTATCTGGAGGAGAGGAAAACCGCTGTTACGAAGGATGAAAAGGAGGACGCGCTTTTCCTTTCCTCGCAGGGGAAACGAATCAATGTCCGCTCTGTGCAGAACCTTGTGAAAAAATATTCCTCTGGCGTAACAGTCAAGAACATTTCGCCGCATAAACTGCGCAGTACCTTCGGCACAAACCTGTATCAGGAAACCGGGGACATTTATCTTGTTGCAGACGCCCTCGGCCATGCCGATGTCAACACCACCCGCAAGCATTATGCGGAGGTTGAGGAATACCGCCGCCGCATGGCGACCTCAAAAATCAGGCTCAGGAAGGATTGAAGCATAGAAAGGACTGAAACATATGGAAAAAAACGTTTCCCTGGAAAACGTCGCCGCCCGCTTTGCCGCGCATCGGCCCCGCCCCATACTCCGCCTGCGGCATTTTGCCATACTTGCCCTGCTGACGGAAATTGACGGGGAACTGCATTTCATACTAAACAAACGCGCAAAGGGCATACATCAGCCGGGCGATGTCTGCTTTCCCGGCGGGCACAGAGAGGAAAACGAAACACTGGAGGAAACCGCCCTGCGGGAAACAGAGGAAGAAATCGGGATTCCGCGCGGGCAGATCCAGCTGCTTGGCAAAAGCGATTATATGCTGACCGTTTACCGTGGCATGATACAGCCGTTTATCGGCTATGTTTCACAGGAAACATTTGCGGCGGCAAAGCCCAACCCGATGGAGGTGGACGAGGTTTTTACCGTCCCGCTCTCCTTTTTTCTGGAAACAGAGCCGGAAAACCACCCGATGACATGGAAAGCCGTTGAAGTGCCGGAATTCCCCTATGAACGCATCGAAGGCGGGAAGGATTACCCGTTCAGCAAGAGCGTATTCCCTGAGCTGTTTTATGAATACAGCGGGCACACCATTTGGGGCTTTACCGCGCAGGTGATACAGAATATTATGGAAACACTGAAAAAAGAGTAAGGCAATGCCTTACCCTTCAAAACCGCGGGACTCTGTCCCGCCCCCCCCTGCAAGGGCTTCTTCTCCGCTCCGGTCGGCGCAAAACGAAGCTTCCCCGAAGCTTCTGCGCCCCCTGACCCATCTCCAGCCGCATTTCATGCGTCTGAGAAAGGCATTTTTGATATTTTCCCACAAAACAAAGCCCCAGGGTTTTCAAATGTTTACGGTTAGAGGGAAGTAATTTCAGATTAGGCGGTATAGCCCCAATTACAAGGGCTGTACCGTTTTTTCTTGCGCTCAACGAGCGCATTTTCCTTATGCACCTTGCCGTTTCGGTTGCGTGGCAGAAAGGAAATTGATTTCCCCTACAAAGTTGAAAACAATATCTACTTTCTGTACCCGTTTCCCGTTCACCTTTTCCGGCGCATGGACTATGATTTTCTTGATAAATTCATTGACGATTGCAGGGGTGAGTTCCTTTATCCCCACATACTTGCGAATAATCGCGGCGAAGCTGTCAAAATCGCTTTTGTTCTGTTCGTAGGTATCGACTTCCTGCTGGTTTGCCTTGACCTTTTCTTCCAGTTCCCGCTGTTCCGCTTCATACTCTGCGGACAGCTTCAAAAATCTGTCGTGGATGATTGCGCCGCTTATGTCGTCCTCATAAATCCGCTTGAAAATACGGTCAAGTTCCGCTATCCGCTTCCTCGCCTGTTCAACTTCACGCTTCCTGCGTTTCATTTCCTTTTCCGTTTCAGCGGAGCGTTGCTGATACATCATTTCATGGAAAGCCATGATGTCATCAAAGAAAAGGGCGGTCACATCAAATATCCTGCTCCATACGATTTGCTTCAACACTTCTTCGCGGATAAAGTGAGCCGTACAGCTTCCCGTATTGCTCTTGTACTTTGCACAGCGGTAATGGTCTTGTGAGCCGTTAAAACTCTTACAGGTAACAAAGTGTAATTTACTCCCGCAGTCTGCACAGTATACCAAGCCGGAGAACAGGGCTTGCCGTTCTGCTTTTGTGGGGCGGCGTTTGTTCGCCCTAAGTTCCTGCACCCGTTCAAAAACAGCGTCCTCTACAATCGCTTCATGGGTATTATAGAAAATTGCCTGCTGTTCCTTTGTGGTTGGAATCCGCTTTTTCAGTTTGTGGGATTTGGAATAGCTTTTGAAGTTTACCGTATGCCCGCAGTAGTCCATGCGCTCCAAAATGCCAACAATGGTACTATCTCTCCAGTCATAAGGGCTGTCGGGGAGTGCTTTCCCCTTTTTCTTTGCGTAATACGCTTTTGCTATCAGCACATTATCCGCTTTGAGGATTTTTGCTATCTGCGCAGGTCCTTTCCCACCGATACATAAATCAAAAATGCGTTTCACCACAGCGGCGGCTTCCTCGTCTACAATCCATTGCTTTTTGTCCGTAGGGCTTACTATGTAGCCATAGGGCGGCTTTGTCAGGTGTTCCCCCGCCTGTCCTTGCGCCCGTTTGATTGCCCGTACCTTTTTGCTTGTATCTTTGGCATAAAAATCGTTGAACACAGGTTATTGGGGAAAGGGAAAGCAAACAGGCAAAAACCCAGTATTCATGCGGGTTTGCGGCGAGATGGCTCTCAAAAGCTAACCTCACAAAAGACAGATTATTGCACAATCACATATCGTTTCTAAGGGAGAATGTTGATTCCGGTCACATTCTCCCTTTTTTCATACCAAGAAACGAGGTGATTATCTTGAACACGCAAATCATCGCCATCGCCAACCAAAAGGGAGGTGTGGGCAAGACCACAACCTGTGCCAACTTAGGGATTGGACTGGCGCAGGCCGGAAAGAAAGTGCTTCTCATTGACGGGGACCCGCAGGGGAGCCTGACCATCAGCCTGGGCAATCCCCAGCCGGATAAGCTGCCCTTTACCCTCTCTGACGCGATGGGCCGTATCCTGACCGATCAGCCGGTTCGCCCCGGCGAGGGGATTCTGCGCCACCCGGAGGGCGTGGACCTGATGCCAGCGGATATTCAGCTGTCCGGTATGGAGGTGTCGCTGGTAAACGCTATGAGCCGGGAAACGATTCTGCGGCAATACCTGGACACCGTAAAGGGGCAGTATTCCCATATCCTCATAGACTGCCAGCCCTCCCTGGGTATGCTCACCGTCAACGCCCTGGCCGCTGCCAACAGGATTATAATTCCCGTCCAGGCGGAGTACCTGCCCGCCAAAGGGCTGGAACAGCTGCTCTCTACGGTGAACAAGGTCAAGCGGCAGATCAACCCGAAACTGCAAATAGACGGTATTCTGCTGACAATGGTGGACAACCGCACCAACTTCGCCAAAGAGATTGCCGCCCTGCTGCGGGTGAATATTATCCCCCTTGGGAGCCACCAGTTTCCCGCTTCAGAGCCACCCGGAAATTTCTTCCTTGAGAGCCACCTCAGACACAAGATATAGTAATACTGCCCCTGTCGCTTGAAAATACAACAGAGGCAATATTAGGTCTAATGATGTTCAGATGATTATGCTTCTATCTCGTCAACAAGCCTTTTGAGCTTCTTTGAATCATACAGCTTTCTCAGGTTTGTTTCATTTGTAGGGATTTCATAGGCATTATGGATAATCCTGTCCATGATGGAATCCGCCTGCGTCCCTCCGCCGAGCCTGTTATGCCATTCATCCACAGGATACTGTCCGACAAAGATTGTTGAGTTATTGCCGCTGCGTTGTTCAAACAGCTCATAGAGGTTCTTGGCATCCTTTTCAGTAAGTTTATAATTCAGCCATTCATCAAGGATGAGGATCTGATAGTTACCGATCCTTTTCCTGTATTTTGTAAGTTCCCTGAGGTTGTCGCTCTGGTTCTCAAAGTTACGCATCAGGTCAGGCATCCTGATATACAAAACCCTGTAAGTCTGTCTGCATGCTTCCACGCCAGGGGCACTCGCAAGGTAAGTCTTTCCGGCGCCGGTCGGTCCTGTAACGACAAGATTTGTTGCATTGGCAACAAATCCCATTGTGGCGAGATTCAGGATCGTGGACTTTTTTATCTGCCTTGCATCATAATCCAGTGACTCGATGCTTGCGGAAGGATATTTAAAATAGGCATTTTTGATAAGCCGGTTTATGAGCCTGTTCTCCCGTTCCTGTATCAGTGTTTCAAGGAGCAGTTCCAAACGCTTTTCGTAGCTTAGATCCACAAGCTTTATAT